>CAZMJM010000001.1:0-11549 GCA_964566875.1 uncultured Candidatus Saccharibacteria bacterium
GGGGATACCACAAGGTTTTAAGGGTATCCAGAACCATCGCCGATTTAGAGCAGTCTGAAAAAATAAAATTCCGACACGTGTCGGAAGCATTGATGTATCGGATAAAAGAGATTTAAGCAGTATTTTATTGGGCGAAAGGATTTCTGGCCCCGATTACCGCAAAGTGGACATGGCATCCGGTGGACTGACCTGCTCCGGGAGTGCCCGGCTGGCCGCCCATCAGGGCAATAATCTGGCCCTGGGAAACCTGCTGGCCCGGTTGTACAAAACTGGAAGCGATGTGTCCGTAGTTTGTTACCACTCCATTCGGGTGAAGAATGGATATGTTATTTCCCGCTCCGTTAAACGCCCAGGGAGAAACAGAGTCCGTTAATTTTACCTTCAGAACCTCGCCGGCAGCGGCGGCATAAATCGGCTCTCCGCATTTTCCGTGGCTGAAATCAATGGCGTTGTAATAATGCAGTCCCTGGGTAATATTACAGGGAAGGGCTATGGGACAGATAAAGTAACTCTGTCCCAGGGGCACGGAAGCGGGCTCAGCAGCGGCGGCAACAGCCGCCACGGGAGCCTGAGCGGGAATTTCTCCCCCGGGCACAATTAAGATATCTCCGATATATATGTCTGCCTCATTGGAAAGATGGTTGAAAGCGATAATGTCAGCCGCTTCAGCCTTATAGGTTTCGGCAATTCCTCCTACGGTATCCCCGTCTTTAACGTGATGGATGACACCTGAAACCGGTGGAATAACCAAGGTCTGTCCTTCTTTTATCAGGGAGCTCTTTTTTAAATCGTTGGCCCAGAGCAGAGTATCCAGGGAAATGCCGAATTTAGTGGCAATAGACCAGGTATTATCACCCTTTTCCACCGCGTATTCGGTGATTCCCCCTTTCTCTGTTTCTTCAAAACCGTTTCCCTCCACTAAAGCACCCAGTGTTTTAGGATTAATGGTAAAGGGAGGAGTAGTGGCCCGGAAACTGTTTTTTTGTTCTAACAAAATCTGGGGCAGCTCGGGCTGGGAATTCTGAGTCGGGCTGGAAAAAATACTTTGAGGAGCTGAGTCATCAGAGAAACACAAATCC
Organism: uncultured Candidatus Saccharibacteria bacterium; assembly: GCA_964566875.1. Classification (GTDB taxonomy): domain Bacteria; phylum Patescibacteriota; class Minisyncoccia; order Minisyncoccales; family JANBVM01; genus CAZEQH01. The sequence continues at coordinate 1,080 of CAZMJM010000001.1, forward strand.
AGGGAGACAGTCTCCTTCTCTTTAGAACAGGAATAGATATAGACGCCTAAAACCAAAACAAGCGCTATTAAAAGCGGCTTTAGTCCCCGTTTGAACTGATTCCTGAAATGTTCCGAAGGCTCAGACATCTTTCTTTTTAACCCTATATTCATTTTCCAATACCCACCGCTATTGTCAAGCCCTTTTTCGTCAGTATTTGTGTTAATATATTAATATGGATATCCGAACTGTGAAAAAACTGTTGAAAAGTCACAACCTTAAGCCCTCTAAAAGACTGGGACAGAATTTTTTGGTGAACGAGAGCGCCCTGCGAAAGGTAGTGGAGGCGACCGATATTTCAAAGAAAGACTGTATTCTGGAGATAGGCCCCGGACTCGGCAGCCTGACCATATTATTGGCCGAACAGGCAAAGGGAGTGGTCGCTGTGGAAAAAGACGAAAAGCTCTGTGCCGTCCTGGCGGAAGTACTTAAGGATAGGGGCATTAGCAACGTCAAAGTTATCAGAACCGATATTTTAAAGCTCGGCAATAAGGAGCTGGCCAAGGTTCTCCCTGCCAAATATAAGATTGCAGCCAACATTCCCTATTATTTAACCTCCTTTCTAATAAGAAAACTGCTGGAGTCTACAAGAAAACCCGAGCTGATAGTCCTGACCGTTCAAAAGGAAGTGGCCCAGAGAATATGCTCCAAACCGCCGAAAATGAACCTGTTGGCCGTTTCCGTTCAATTTTACGGTAAGCCTAAAATTTTCTCTTATATTAATAAAAGCTCATTCTGGCCAAGGCCCAAGATAGACAGCGCCGTTTTAAAAATAATCCCAAAGCGCCAAATAAAAACGGATGCCGGATCGTTCTTTAAAGTCGTGAGGGCCGGATTTTCCCATCCAAGGAAACAGATTATTAATAATCTGTCAGACAAGTTAAAAATAGATAAAGGAAAAACGGAAAAACTGTTGTTGGCGTGCGGCATTCAACCATCAAGGCGGGCCGAATCGTTAAATTTGAACGATTGGCAAAGGCTGGCAAAAAATATAAAATAGAAAGAGAAATTAATAAAAAAAATGCCCAAGATATTAAAAATTTGCCTGGTAATAACCGTAGTTGTTATTTCCTTTTCAATCATCGGTCATTTACTGAATTATCTGAAAGAGCGCCAACTCAATAAGCTGGGAATAGATCCTGAACAGTTAAGTTATTCCCTGCCAGAAGGCACGACTACGCCCGCATTCCCTCTGTCGCCAGAGATGGAAGATTTTTCAAAACAAATAGACTATCACGATATGCTAAATCCGATAGAAAAAATAAACGACATACTAAGAGAAAAAGGGCTCCCGACGTACGAACCTCACAAGACAGAGGATGGCTCATATGAAGAGTTCGTAAGCCCTGATGGGAGGCTAAAATTTCAATATCCATCATCATGGATGGAGGCCCCGCAAGACAAGTTAGATGAAGTTTCTGCCAAGCAATCCAGTCTCAATTCCAAGACTATCTTCCTGGCCTATTCTCCTGACATAGATAATATCGCACAGGTAATAGCCAGCGAACAGGTTTACCAAGAGGGACAGACCTTAGAAAAGGTGATTGAAGAGATGCAGAAAAGTAATCAAGAACAGGGCTGGGAGATGAAAATCTTGGATAAGGACCAGAGAGATGAAGGAGACCTTGTCTTCCATGCAGAGTATAAAAAAGATGACAGATATTCTCTTCGTTCCGAGGAGAGGGTTTTCTTCTTAGGTACGGAGTCGGGGGAACAAAAAGTATATATCGTCGCTTTCGTCTCCCTTGATAAGTACTGGGATGAAATACAGGAAAAGGCGGGATTTGTTATAGACTCTGTGAAAATAACAACTATCGAAGGTTTCAATGGTAGTTGATAATCTGGTATAATGTAGTATTATGAAGTTTTCCTTTGGCAAAACCTCGGCATTGGCGGCCCTACTTTTAATAGGGTTGTTGAATGCCGGTTTTATTTATGCCCTGGAATTAAATTGGCCGATTTCTCCTCAAGGAACCTATCTGACCGATACCACTGATTTAACCGGCTTCGTACAATACCTCTATGAATGGGGGATAACCTTGGGGGCTGTGGCGGTATTCTACTCTTTAGTAATGGGAGGCTTTAAGTATTTAACCTCCACCGGCAGCCCGGACAAGATGAAAGATGCCCGAGACCAGATAGTCAGCGCTTTCTCAGGGTTTGTTCTCCTGTTAAGCTCCTTTCTTATCCTCAACACTATCAATCCTGATCTGACAGACCTTAAGATACCCGAACTCCCTGAAGCAGGAGACGTGTTCTCCGCTCTAGAAGCCCCGGAAGAACAGCCTCTTAAAGAGTGCAGTAAAATATTTATTTATCCGGGACAGGAGTGTGATGAGGAGGATGGACCTCCCGAGGTGCTCAGTGCGAACCTTCCCCTTATCTCCAGCAGTTGGACCTTTAAGCCGAAGTCCGCCTGCCAATTTAAAGATGACGCCACTGGAGAAACGGGAGGATTGTGCGTTATATATTTCTATTCTGATACTGCCTGCACCGTCCCTGTAGACGGCAGCAGCCAGGATGTCTTTTTGAACGTCCCTGCCTACAAAATCGACTCTGCCTTAAAGTCAGATTTTTCCAATGTAAATTGTATCATAGCAACCGACATATAACGGCTTTAATATGTTTCATCCGCAAGCTTTAAAAAGATACTTTTCAAAGAACGCCAAACTGTTTCTTTTTGGGCTTTTAATAATCGGAGGGCTTTTGATTAATTTAAAACCTGCATTAGCGCTTTTCGGCGTAGGGGATTTTGGAGTGTTCGACCTGAATATGCTGTTTTTAGACGCCTTGGACGTATGCGATTCCATGGTAAAGCTTGTCATCCAGCTTTATTTATTAATTCTGGCTACGCTTTTATATGTAGGAATAGCTGCTGGGGTACTTGAGTGGGCGGTCAGCCTGCCTATAAATTTGGGCTCGGGCATAGTTGCCAGTGGCTGGAGTTTTATGGTTGGTATCGCCAATATCGTACTGGTTGTAGCCCTTCTTGTTATCGCTCTGGCCTACATTTTAAGACTTGAGTCTTATAACGCTAAGAAAATGCTGCCGAAATTCATTCTGGTAGCCATCCTTATAAACTTTAGCCTTTTATTCGTGAGAGGTTTAGTGGATATTTCCCACTTCGTCCAAAATACCCTCCTTAGCTCCTTTGGTCCAGGTTTCATCACCAGTGGAGTACAACCTATAATGGACAGTTTACTCAACTATTCATGGACTTATCTGGCAATGACTCTGACCTATCTGGTTACAGCCTTTATCCCATACGTCAACGCAGCGGCTTTGGTATTTCTTACTGTTTGGATACTGGTAGATATCTTTTATTCAGGATTCGCCATTACCGTTCTGCTTCTGATAATCGCTTCCGCCATAGCCACCATTATGAATGTACTTATCTTCGTCTTCCTGGCCAGAATCGCCATGGTTTGGATACTAGCCATCTTTTCTCCTGTAGCCTTTGCTTTTGCTGTTTTCCCTGTCGGCAAAAAATCAACCAGGATTCCTCTATTCGATTTCAATAGATGGCTAAAAATGCTTACAGAGTGGTTGATATCAGGTATTATAATCCTCTTTCTGCTGGGATTGGGATTTAAGTTTATTGGTGACATCATTCCCTTCACCCCTAACATTACCATAGAGGATTTCCAGACCCCGAACATACTCTATCCCTATCTATTCCTGCTAGTTTATCTTGGCATAGTGTCTTACTTCGCCAAGCAGTATACTCCGGAATTGGCCGGTGCCCTGATGAATCAAGCGCAGGCTGTTTGGAATAAAGGGAGGTCGATGTGGAAGCCGGGCACTGTAAGACAGAGAGGGATCACCAGCGCGGGAAGCAAGGCTGCGGAAAGATATCTGGCCAAAATGGAACTAAAGAAAGCCAAGGGAGAAAAATTAAGCGTAAGAGAAAGGATTGGAAGCGCTGGAGCCAGGGCTTTCCGGCCGTGGCGCCCTCTAAAAACTACTGCTGCCCATGAGGTGAGTCAAAGGATTGAGGCTGGAGCAGACGAACTGAAGAAAGACCATGGAAAAAATGTCGCGGAGGCTAAAAATAAAGCTAACATGCATACCGCGGAAGGAAGAATTTCTTTTGCGACCTATGCCGCTAATGCAAAGGGGGCAGCTGGACTGAGTGAACTGGAAGACGAAGAACTGAAGAGTATTATTAAAAACGATATGGCGGTTTACTCCCCCGACAAGATAAAGGACGTTATCAAACACAGACCCGACCTTATGGAAGAAGACGACATTAAGGATGTCATCACCAAGAATCTTGTTTCCGATGAATATGACAAAGATGCCGGTAAATTCAAAGACAAGAACGTGCAGGCAGTCCTGGAAAGCGGCATAGAAATAGATGGTAAAAATGTGGCTGATTTGGTGGATAAACCCGAAGATAGGGCAAAAATAGTGCAGGAAGGAGCCCGCAAAAAGGTTGTAGACTCACTAAAAGAAAAAGATATAGATGATTTCTCTGAAAAGGCGCTGGAGAACAATGCTTTCGCCGAGAGCCTGGTGCGCTGGAAGCCGCATAGGTATATCAGAAAATTATCTGAGGCCAAGGGTAATTGGACTAACCAGAAGATTAATGAACAGATAAAGAAATTGGGAGAAGAATTAATTAAAACTAATTCGGCTTTTGTGACCCAAACCATAAAGAGTCCGGGCTATCAAGTTTTCCATAGGCTTGAAGTAGACGATGAAAAAAATCCTGGGAAAAAGAAAGAAATAGAGCTAGGAGATCTTCACGCAATACAAGATAAACAAAAGGAGGAAAGGGCAAAAAAGCAACCCGCTGTACCCGAAAAAGAGGAGACATGGGAGACAGCGTCCCTGAGAGTACCGCAAGCTGCAACCAGACTAAAGGGAGAATTTAGTAAAGAACATACCAAGGAAGGAAAGTCTTTAACGCAAGAGGAAGAAGATTACCGCATAAGGATCGAGAACGATGTTGAATCCCTAAAGAAAAAGCGAGAGAAAGCCGCGAGCCTGAAGGAAAAGCTAAAAGAGCTTGAAGAAGAAAAGGGTAAAGGGTATACGACAGACAAACTGCACGATATAGCGATGGAGATAAAGAACAATGAAGAAAAACTGCATCAGACGGAAAAAGATGCTGAATCCATTTATAATGACTATAAAAACGACCAAGACACCTATAGTAAAAAGCGGGCTAAATTGGAAGATATTCAGAAAGAAGAAATGAAAGAAAGAAGAGATAAAGCGGGGCTTGGAGAAGTCCTGCCGGCTGAAGCATTAAGCCGCCTGAAACCTGAATCGATTTCTGACGAGGAGATACAGGAAACCCAGAAAAAATACAATTTAGATAACGCAACAGAGGCAAAGGTAAAAATACTGCAAGAAAGGTCGGCGGCACTTAAGTCTGCATTTGAAAAAGAGGGAATTAAAACACAAAGAAAGCCCATATTAACACCGAAGGAAGTAGAAAAGATTGCGAAAAGAGCCATGGAAAAAGAAAGAAAACAGTTAGAGAAATTCGGGTTCACAGACGGAGAGGTAAGAAAGGTAAAAGAGGAGGCTATGGAAAAATACGTCCACGACGTTCTAAGTATCCAAGTGAAAGAGGGGGAAACTTTTGACGACTACCTGGTTCGGGAAGGTAAGGCCTTCTGGGAAGGCGAACAGAAAGAGCTGAAAGAAAAGGGCGAGTTCCGACCAGACTTCACCGATACGTTAAAAACTGCCCAGCGCAAAAGTTATAAAGATATTGAAGTTGAAGAAGATGAAGTTATGAATAGGTTAGAACAACGGGGAGTTAAAAAGACGAGAGGCTTTTATATGAAAAAGGATTTCGATAGGATAAAAGAAGAAATACAGAGAGAGAAAGCAAAAGAGATGGAAGAAGCCGTCCTAAGGGAAAAAAGAAAGCAGTTCGAAAGAGCAGCCAAATCCGGCCCGACACAAGCAAGCACTCCTAAGGGCGTAGAAATAGACGATAAATTATTGAAATCAATTCCCCCTATCAAAATAAAAAAGAGCGATATTAAGGAAATCTTTGAGAGCGATGCTCTCCCCGAACAGTATAAAGAAGAAATTAAGAGTTTGAAAGATGTTAAGGATTTACGGAAGAGTATTAACGAAAAAATTAAATCTATAGAGAAAAAGAAAAAGCAGAACACAGCTGTATCCAAGGAAGACGTGGAACAATTAAAAAAGATGAGAGAAGATTTTGGGCACATCGAAGAAGCAATGAAAAGGCTCGAACAGAAAAAGATAACGCATCCAGATGAAAACCAGTAGGAATAAAAAATAGATTTTCCCCGAAAGAAAAATCTATGTAAAAAATTGATCACCAAATTCTCTTGAAAACTTATACGCCCTTTTAGCTTCTTTAATTATTCCTTTAAGCTCTTTGCCAATATAACGAATTTTTTCTTTCTGACTAAAAAGAAATTCTTCTAAAGCCAAAACCTTATTTCGTGCTTCAATCATCTTTTTCTCTTTTGATTCTACTACTGTTTCTTCTTCGCCTTTTTTATTAGCTCTAATGGAATCCTTTATGGCATCTCCCCACTCTCCTTCAACCACTTTATTAATAAACCTAATCAGATTTGTAATTGTAGTTTTAGAAAAATAAACTAATGCGTGCTCGTCCTGTTTGATTGTTTCTTGAAACTGCTTTTCCTGCATCTTTATACTATTCAATATTTCCCTATAGTCTCCTATTGTGCTTAATGGATTATTTACTAATTGATTCAACTTATTATATTGTTCGCTTACTAAGTTCCATTCTTCCATCCATTCTGATTTTTCGTTAATATTTTCCCGTAGAATCGGCATAGAATTTAATTGTTCGTTTAATTTCCGTACCATTTCGTCTATATCTTCCATCAACATCCCTCTTTATATTTAATGTGCTTACACTATACTAATAATTGTTAAATGTTTTGGCAAGAGAAAAAGCTTAAATCGACTAAATATCATCAGGAATAAAAAAATAGATTTTCCCCGAAAGAAAAATCTATGTAAAAAATTGATCACCAAAATTTTTTGAAAAGTTATACGCTTTTCTCATCTCTTCCATTGTCTTTTTAAATCTCCTGTCCATATTAATCAGATCCTTCTCTTTAGCCAAAAGACCTTCCTCGCATTTTAACACGCCATCCCGAACCTTGATCATTTTTTTCTCTTTCAGTTCCGCTTCTTTTTCATCGCCGCTCCTGCTAGCTATAATAGATTCTTTTATCGCCTTGCCCCAGCCGATCTCAATAATATTTATCAGCCTAGCAATTAAAGTGCTTGCTTCTTTCGGGGTATGGATATTATTAATTTCGTTCATAAGTTTAAAAATTTCTATATCTATTCCGCTCATTTTTCATCACTTCGTTTCATTATTAAATTTATAAAAAACTTTATTAAACTATAACATATTAGGTAAATTTGTCAACATAAATCGCCCATGGCTAAAGAAATAACATCAGAACAGTTCTGGCAATTATATAAGAAACTGCCGCCCGAAGTGCAGGAGTCTTTGTTTTCTGAAGAAACAGGAGACGATATTTATGATATCTGCGAGAGAAACGATTTGGTTGACGAGCACGGTAACATCGTTGTCATAGTGCGCAACGTCCTCCTGGGGCTTCTTCCTCCCGACGAATTCCAGGAAATCCTGCAAAATTCATTAAAAATAGATAAAGAAAAAGCCAAAAAGGTCAGCCGGGAGCTTTACCGCTTCATTTTCTACCCGGTGAAGTCAAATCTGGAAGACATTTATGAGATGGAGATTACCAGCGATGAACCAAAGACCACAGTCAAACAGCCCGTGAAGAAAGAAGAGAAAAAGCCCGCCGCAAAGGAAACTTCGGAGGCCGGCGACCCTTACCGCGAAGAAGTATGATAAAATAGCTTAATGAGATTCACCATACCCCAATTCATTGAAAGAGAGCCAAAAATAGTAGGGCCTCTTACTTTTAATCAATTCATCTATCTGGGAATAGCGGGAGCTATCTGCTTTTTTCTTTATTTTACCCTTCCTTTCGCCCTTTTCCTGCTCGCCTGCTTTGTGGTAGGGGGCGCGGCCCTTTCGATGGCTTTCTTGAAGGTAGATGGCATCCCTTTAATCAATAGAATCGGAAACTTCTTGAAGTTTACCCTCTCTCCTAAAATGTACTTATGGAAGATGCAGAAAAGGAGCAGTGCCGGTTTTGTGGAAAAGACGATAGAGAAAGAAGAAACCCCGGAAGACCAGACTCCGTTGAAAATCGCCGCCCGCAGTAAACTGAAGAATAAGAAAACGGAAGTGGAAACTAAAAAAATTAGTCAATAATTATGCCTAAGGCAAGCACACAGCAATTTTTGGAATTAGACCAGATACGGGAGGGTGTTGTGGTTTTGCGAAATAAGGCTTTGAGGGGAATTTTAATGGTTTCCTCGACTAACTTTGCCCTAAAATCCGAGGAAGAACAAAAGGCTATCATCTTCCAGTTCCAGAATTTCCTCAACTCTCTTGACTTTCCTTTGGAAGTGGTTATTCAGTCAAGACAGCTGAATGTCACGGGTTACCTTGATAAACTGAGAGAATTGGAAGAAGAACAAGAAAATGAATTACTGAAAATCCAGATAGGAGAATATCATGATTTCATCAAGGAGATGATTGCCGGCGGCGCTATCATGTCAAAGAATTTTTTTGTGGTCGTGCCCTTCACCTTAGGCGAGTTGCCCCGGCCGATTGCGGAAGACGGCGGCGAAAAGAAAGTTAAATCGCTTTCTCTGACTGAAGACCGCTTTCAGAGGGCCAAATCACAGCTCTGGCAGAGGATGGAGTTTGTAGCCCTGGGATTGAGGAGGTGCGGCCTGCAGTGCGTTTCCCTGGACACTTCTGAATTAATAGAGTTATTCTGGAGCCTCTATCACCCGGAGGAAGCCGAAGTGGGATATTATCCCGAGATACCCCCGGAGCTGTCACAATAATATGAAACTGCCCTCATTTTTAAAAAAACTGCCCTTTTTCAAAAAAGGGGAGATACCAGAAAAGATTTTCGAGACCACGAAGATAGATATCAAGGACATCATCGCCCCCTCTGCTTTAACGTCCCTTAAGGCCGACCATCTGAAACTGGGGAAGAGACTGGCCAGGTCTTTTTTTATTTTTTCCTACCCCAGATACATCACCACCGGATGGTTTTCACCGATAATTAATATGGACACGCCCTTGAACGTCAGCCTGCATATCTTTCCCGTAGAAACCGGAGAGATCCTTAAAAAACTGAGGAAAAAGGTAACCGAGGTAATGGCGGAGATAGCCGAAAGGGAGGAAAAGGGGCTCATACGCGACCCCGCCCTGGAAGTTGCCTACCAGGACCTGGAGACCCTCAGGGACAGGTTACAGACTGCCCAGGAGAGGATGTTTAGGTTGGGGGTTTATATTACCATTTACGGAGAAAAAAGGCAGGAGCTGACCGATGTAACAACCACTCTGCGCTCCATATTGGAATCAAGACTCATCTATGTGAAACCCGCCATGTACCAGCAAAGAGAAGGGTTTAACACTACTGCCCCCTACGGAACAGACCAGTTGATGGTCCATACATCCATGAATACGGGTCCCCTTTCCTCTTCCTTCCCTTTCACATCCTTTGATCTGAGTTCTAATGAGGGAGTGCTGTACGGCGTAAACCAGCACAATAACTCCCTGATTCTCTTTGACAGGTTCAGCTTGGAAAACGCCAATGAAGTGCTCTTCGGTAAGTCCGGTTCCGGTAAAAGCTACACTGTAAAATTGGAGGTATTGAGATACCTGATGACCGGGGTGGACGTGATAGTGATAGACCCGGAAAACGAATATAAATACCTGGCCGAAGGGGTAGGGGGATCTTTCTTTAATATCTCCCTGGCTTCCCCCAACCATATCAATCCTTTTGACCTGCCTATGCCCAGAGAGGATGAAAAGCCAGAGGATGTATTGCGCTCCAACATCATCAATCTGGTGGGGCTGCTGAGGATAATGCTGGGCGGTTTGAGCCCGGAAGAAGACGCCATCATCGACAGGGCCTTAACAGAAACTTATGCGGCCAAAGACATCACTCCGGACAGTGATCCTGCCACCTGGCGGGAGAGAATACCATTAATGGAAGATTTTGAGGCCGTCCTGGAAGGAATGGAGGGGGCAGAATCCTTAGTTAGGAGGGTGAGGAAATTCACCAAGGGAACCTTTGCCCAATTTTTCAATGAGCCGACCAACATCACTATGGAAAAACCATTTGTGGTCTTTGGTATCAGGGATATGGAAGACGAACTCCGGGCCATCGCCATGTTCATTATTATGAGATATATCTGGAATAAGGTAAGGACGGAGTTGAAAAAAAGAATTCTGGTTGTGGATGAGGCCTGGTGGATAATGAAAAACGAGGATGGAGCCTCATTCCTTTACGGAATCTGCAAGAGGGGGAGGAAATACTGGCTGGGGGTAACCAC
>CAZMJM010000001.1:11649-57560 GCA_964566875.1 uncultured Candidatus Saccharibacteria bacterium
TCTTATACAGAGGACCAGATTATTACTACCAGCCCGGAAGAGGTAATGAGAATAAAAAAGGCCAAGAAGGCCGGATTATGAAATAAAAAATCCCTCTAATGAGGGATTTTTCTTTCCGCTGATTTATGAATAGGGTCGTATCACGACCCTTCTTTCCGGTTCCAGGCCAATGCTTTCCGTGGTGACGTCCGTCCTTTCGGCCAACTCCAGATGGATAATCCTCCTCTCGTAGGCCGGCATCGGAGGTAAAACTTTTTCTTTCTTCATTAGAGAAACTTCGTTGGCAATGGAGCTAGCCAATTCCCTGAGATATCTTTTCTTCTTTTCTTTGTAGCCGTTGATATCAAGGTCTATATAAAAGTCTTCCTGTATTTCCCTTCTCAAAATAGCTTTCAGTACGTGCTGGAAATCTGTGAGGGTTTGGCCCCCCTCTCCTATCAGTACCTGGGGATTATCGCTCTCCAGGTTGATGGGTATGGTCAGGTCACGTTGAGGCAGGACTTCCACGTCCACCTCAAAAGTCGTCTTATCAAAAAATTCCCTGGTAATCTCTTTTATCCTTTCAATTTGATTTGGGCTTATCATGGTTTTGGAGCATATATTGCTGAATTATAGAAAATATTGAAGTGGTAATCCAGTAAAGACCCAGGGCTGCCGGCAGCCTCAAGAGGATAATAAAGGTGAAGCCGGAAAGGAAATAGGGCATCTGCCGCTGGGTTAAATTACTGATATAATCCGCGCCCTTATCTTTCTTTTTTTCCTGCTTATTGGTATCCGGGGCGACATTAAGGGTTTTAAGCTGGATAAATTGGAGTACCGCCGCCACGACGGCCAGCCAGACGCTCGCGCTGCCCAGGTTTAGGATTCCCAGAAACGTATAATTTATCTCTCCGGGATGAGGGACAAAACCATATAAGCCGGTCAGGTTGTCGGGCACCAGGCCCTTCTGGAACACTGAAAAGAGGGCGAGCAGGAGAGGCAGCTGTATGAGCAACGGCACAAAGGCGCTGAATGGGCTGATATCGTGCTCCTTATAAAGATTGAGTATTTCCCTGGCCTGTTTCTCCTGGTCATCCTTAAGCCTTTCCTGGATATCCTTCAGCTTCGGCTGCATGGCGGTTAAGGCTCTTTGATTCCTTATATTCTGCGCCATCAGGGGATAGAGGAGCAATCTGATGATACAGGTCAGCACAATAATGGCTATCCCGAAGTCATGCCCTGGAAAATATTCATACAACAGGATGAGGATGTTAAACAGCGGCTGGTATAATACTATATTAAAGGTTTCTGTAAATATATTCATTGGTTTAAAACGCCTGCCTTCCTTAAAGCCCTTTTAACCCCCTCGTGGATCTCTGTAAAACTTTTTCCTTTCGCGCTAGGCAGGGCTATCAGTACAACATCCAGACTCTTCTGGAAACATTTGTCAAAGCTCTCAGGCTTTTTATCGCACCCCAATTCTTCCTGGACTGCGCTCCTGAATCGCCTCTTCACCTTGTTCCTGACGACCGCCTTTTTGGAGACCTTCTGAGAAACTATAAACCCAAATCTCATCTTTCCCTCGTTGGTCTTTGCTGTTTTTAAAACAAAAAATGTTTCCATGAAACCCTTTCCTTTCTTTAAAACTTCGTCAAAGTCTTTCTTCTTGCACAATCTGAATTCTTTCGCCAACATTAAATTAGGGGGTAAGTTTTTTCCGCCCCTTTTTTCTTCTTCTTTTAAGGACTTTCCTCCCGGATTTCGTACTTTTTCTTTTTAAAAATCCGTGGGTTTTTTTCCTTTTGCCTTTTCGCGGCTGATAGGTTATTGACATATGGTTCATTTTAGACATAAAAATAATAAGAGTCAATTATACGGCTTTTTCGTGAAAAATAATGAAAAAGAAAAAGGGTGGAAATTAATCCACAGTTTTTACCCATATTATCAACAAAGCAGCTTCTTTTCTTTTTATTTTACATTCTTTTGACATATAGTATAATTAAAAAGTATTCGGCGGCTCGAATCCTTTTTTAACAAATTATTAACTGGCTGTGAAAAAGCCTGGTAAATCAGTTACCACATCTCTATGAACCACGAAGAACTCTGGCAAACGGTTCTGGCTCAAATCCAACTGCAAATTTCCTCCGCTAACTTCGCTACCTGGTTTAAGAATACCGAGATAGCTTCTCAAAGAGACGGGACTGTTTATGTTTCCGTCCCCAACTCCTTTGCCAAGGAATGGCTTGAGCAAAAATATAACAAAACCATCTTTAAGGTTTTACATAATCTGGACACCAGCATAAAGTCCATCCAGTACGAAGTAGGAAAACGGGTAATGAAGATATCTCCGCAAATGCCAGCTGCCATTTCTGAAGAAAGCGCGCAATTGGAATTTGATAACTTCGCAGTAGAGAAGGACACCAATCTTAATAAAAAATATACCTTTGAAAATTTCGTGGTCGGTCCCTTTAATGAATTGGCGCAAGCAGCCGCTTGGGCCACCGCTCAGAATCCAGGACAGGTCTACAACCCGCTTTTTATTTACGGCGGAGTAGGGTTAGGCAAGACCCACCTCCTTCAGGCTGTCGGTAATGAGATAGGTAAAAATTTCCAAGACAATAAAGTGAAGTATATCCCGTCAGAAAAGTTTGTTTCCGAAGTTATAGCCGCTATTAGAAACCGTAATACCGAAGACCTGAAACTGAAATATCAAAGGATTGACACTCTCATTATTGACGATATTCAATTCCTGGCAGGAAAGGAAAAAACCCAGGAAGAGTTCTTTTATACTTTCAACGGCCTTTATGAAAAGAATAAACAAATTATCCTTTCCTCCGACCGTCCCCCAAAAGCCATCCCTGCCCTCACTGAACGATTAAGGTCCCGCTTTGAAGGAGGAATGATAGCGGATATCTCTCTCCCCGACCTTGAGACCAGGATAGCTATTTTAAAAACCAAGTGCCAGGAGAGGAAAAACGAGTTATCCGACGAGGTACTTACCTATATCGCCTCCCATATCAAGAAAAATATCAGGGAATTGGAAGGAGCCCTCAACATCCTGGCTGCCTATCAGAAACTAAATAATTCCTCTCCCGACCTGGCAACCGCCAAATCCCTGCTTAAAAACCTCACATCCTCCCAAACCAAAATCGTAAACGCTAAAAAAATTATCGGGTCGGTGGCTGATTTTTATGACCTTAAAACAAAGGAATTAATATCCAAATCTAGGAAAAAAGAAATAGTGAAGCCGAGACAGATAGCCATGTACCTATTAAGAAAAGAATTAAAAGCCTCTTTCCCGTTTATAGGCAGGAAACTCGGGGGAAAGGACCACACCACCGCCATTCATGCTTATGAAAAAATTTCCAAGGCCGTTAAAAAAGACGAGGGCCTGAGTGAAGAAATAGAGTTAATAAAACAGCGGGTTTTATGTGGGTAAGCTGTGGAGATTTTTAAACACTAAATAATAAACAGCTTCTGCACCCGAGACAACCACTAGTATATCCTCATCTTTTCCTCACCTTATTTAGATTTAAAAAATAAATTATTAACAACCACAGTAATAACAACAATGAAATTAACTATATTAAAGAACAAACTTAATGAGGGTGTAAAAGTTGTGGAAAGAATCTCTCAAAAATCCCTGACCCTCCCCATTTTACAGAACACCCTCTTTACTGCGGAAAAGAATTTTTTAAGGCTTTCCAGTACTAACCTGGAGTCAAGCATAAGGTGGCAGGGGTTAGCTAAAGTGGAAAAAGAAGGACAGATATGCATACCTACAAAGTTCTTATCCAGTTTAATTGGTTCGCTTCCTGATAAACCTATAGAGCTGGAAGTAAAAAATCTCTCACTGAATCTAAGGTGTGAAAATTTTAATACTAAAATCAAAGGATTAAGTCCGGAAGATTTTCCCATTATTCCCCAGCCCAAAGAGGGGAAGTCTGTAATTATCAATAACGCCGATCTCTGCCGCGCCCTAACACAGATTATTAATATCCCATCACCTTCAAACACCAGGCCTGAAATTTCCGGAGTTTACCTTTCTTTTCATCCCGACTCCATTAAAATGGTAGCCACTGACAGTTTCCGGCTGGCTGAGAAAAAAATATTTCTTAAAACGGGCCTTCCCAAAGAGTATTCTTTAATACTGCCCCAAACGGCTGCCAAAGAAATTATAGGAGTCTTCGGGGACAGAGAAGGAGATATAAGGGTTTATTTATCTCCCAATCAGGTATTGTTTGAATACGCCGCCGATAAGGTCGCCCAACCCCGGATAGAATTTACTTCTCGGTTGGTGGAGGGGGAATATCCTGATTATCAGGAGATTGTCCCCAAAGAGTACCACACTGAGACACAGGTTAAGAAGAAAGACTTTCTTAATCAGGTGAAGGCCGCCAGCCTATTCAGCGGGAAGATAAACGAAGTAAAGATAAGTTTTAATACCAAGGAGGGGAGAGTTAATATCGCCAGCCAGAGCCCGGACCTGGGTGAGTACGACAGTTTTTTTAAGGGTAAGGTTAAGGGACAGGACGTTGCCATATCCTTTAATCATAGGTTTCTCGTGGATGGTATTTCCGAAATTAATACCGACGAGGTCATTTTTAACCTGACCAACGAAGATGGGCCAGCCGCCTTAAAACCCACGGGTAAGAGCGATTATCTTTATATTATAATGCCCATAAAGCCGTCATAATAAGGGCGGAGTAATCTTTAACCGAAAACCCCACATTATGGTGTGGGGTTTGTTGATGTAGAAATGTTTTCCGGGATTATTACTTTTGTTGGCGGGGTGGGTTTTATAAAACTTTCTTCCGGGAAACGAGGGAGGGTATTATCCATAAATTCATGGAAAATCGGACCCGCCAGCGTCACGGCCGGCTTGGCGGCCATCGGGGCATTGTTGTTGTTGCCTACCCACACTCCGGTCACCAAAGAGGGAGTGTACCCGATGGTCCAGGCGTCCCTATAATTCTGGGTGGTTCCCGTTTTTGCTGCGACCTGATAATCTGCGAAGTAAAGATTGGAACGGGATCCAAACATCGGAGACCTGGCTTGGTTATCAGAAAGTATGTCGCTGACCATTCTGGCCGCTTCACTGTCTAATACCGCCATAGGCTCTTTCTTATTCTCTTCCAAAACGCGGCCGTTCGCATCTTCTACCTTCAAGATGGAGATGGGGGGAACCCTCTTACCGTCGTTAGCAAATACCCCGTAGGCTGAAGTGATATCTAAAAGCTTGACCTCCCATCCCCCAAGAACAATAGAGGGGCCATAGGGAGGGTTTAAGGTTGTGATGCCCAGGTCTTCGGCGGTTTTAATGCTGGAATTGAGGCCAGCCAGATTCAGGAGGACCTTAACCGAAGGAATGTTCAAGGATTGAGCCAGTGCCTGCCTCAGGGTAACCTCTCCGCGATAGAGGCCGTCATAGTTCTGGGGGGTGTATTCTTTTCCGCCCCAAATTCCGAAACTGGTGGGTTCATCAATAACCTTGGTTGTATCGGTATAGCCGTTTTTAAAAGCTGTGGCGTAGACGAAGGGCTTGAAGGCCGAACCCGGCTGCCTTCCCGGATTATTTTCTGTACCCACTACCACGTTGAACTTTGGGTCAAATAAGCAGTCCTTGCCGGAGATACAGTCTTCAGGAAAAGGGTCGTCATAATAGTCTCCGGTGCCGACCGCCATAGCCAGAATCTGACCCGTTTTCGGGTCTATGGAAACCAACCCCGCGTTATAGGCGCCGTATATCTTATTTCTCGCGATGCCGTTTCTCAGGGTCTCTTCTGCGTCCTGTTGGATTTCCCAATCCAGGGAAGTATATATTTTCAACCCCTTGGCGCGCAAGAATTCTTCGCCGTATTTTTCTTCCAACTGCTGTTTTACCCATAAGGTAAAATAAGGGGCTTTTATCTGTAGGGGCTTTTCCGAGAACTCCAGGTTTTCTGCCTTGGCTGACTCAGCCTGTTCGGAGGTTATGAAGCCTTCCTCTGCCATTCTATCAAGCGCATAATCTTTCCTGGCCAATAGCTCTTCTTTGTTTTGCCCGTAAGGAGAAAGGCGGGAGGGGCCGTTTATCAAAGCGGCAAGGACGGCAGACTCCGGCAGGGAAATATCTTCCACCGATTTATTAAAATAAGTTTGGCTGGCCGCTTCTACTCCATAGGCGTTTTGTCCGAACGGTACCTGGTTTAGATACCATTCTAAGATTTGGTCTTTGGAGTATCTCCTATCTAATTCCAGGGAGAGGATTATTTCTCTAAACTTCCTCTCGATGGTTTTATCGAGGGTTAAAAAAGTCGACCTTATCAGTTGTTGGTTTATGGTAGAGCCTCCGTAGAGCGGTTTTCCTATTTTAAAATCCGCCAACAGGGAACGGATAATGCCCCCGACATCTATACCGAAGTGTTCATAAAAGTGGGCGTCTTCCGTAGCGATGACCGCCTGTTGGAGTTTCTCCGGTATTTGATCTAAGGGGACCCAGGTCCTTTTTTCTTCCCCATAAACCTCGTAAAGTAAAATCTGACCGGTGCGGTCATAGATTTTTGTCGATTGAGCTAACTGGCGCTCCGAAAACAGCTCGGGTCGGGGAAAATCCTTGGCATAATAAAAAAACAGGGAGAGGAAGGCAAACACACCCAACACGAAAACCGCCGCGACCAGTCTTAATCCCAGCCAGAAACGGCCCTCCTTCTTTTTATAGGTTTTCCTTTTATATTTTCTTTTAGGCATAACATCTACCCATTATAATAATTTTCCACCTTTTTTCAAAAGAAAATTAAAACCCCCTTAAGGGGCTTTAATCTTCATCGAATTCATCATCAACATCATCCCAATCATCATCTTTTTCCTCTTCGTCGTCCGTATCCTCATCGTCTGACACGTCTATTTCATCTTCCTCCTCATCTTCCATAAATTCATCTTCTTCATCGTTAATAAAAGAGAAGGGAAAATCACCTTGATAAGTCATAGAATTTCTTTAAGGTCCTATCTTTTCCCGACCTTTTCCTTTTATTAAGGAACCTTACAAGGTATTATAATTTTCCAAGAAACTCTGTCAAGGAGGGAGAAGAGGAAAAAGGTTATAAAGAATCTTTTTGTATCAGGTAGGTGATGGCTATGGCCAGGGCGTCGGAAGCGTGGTCCGGCTTCGGGATCTCTTTTAATTTTAAGATGCGCTTAATGGTTTTTTGAACATCTTTCTTGTCTGCCCGGCCGTTACCGGTGACGGCCAGTTTAACCTGGAGAGGGGTGAGCTCACATACCGGGAGCCTCTTCTTGGCTGCCGTCAGCATGATAGAGCCTTTGGCCTGAGAAACGGGAATGGCGGTTTTAAGATTTTTAAAAAAATAGACGTTTTCTATGGCTAAAACGTCCGGCTGATGTTTTCTTATGACCCGGGACAGCTCGTTATTGATTTGCCTTAATCGCTCTTCGGGGCGGACCTTCGGGGAGGTATGGATAACGTTGTAGTCCAGGCACTGCAGAGACCTTGTTTTTTTAACTATACCGTATCCCGTGCTGGCTGTGCCCGGGTCAACGCCCAATATAATCATACCTTTAGGTCCGAGTATACATCCTGAACGTCTTCATTATCATCAAGGGCATCAAAGAGCTTTAAGGCCGAGGCTTTTTTCTTTTCATCCATCTCCACCTCTTTATTCGGCTTCCATTCCAGGGAACTTGAGTCTATTTTGAAACCCTTATTTTCTAAAGCATTTTTTACCTTCTCCAATTTTTCCGGGGCCGTATAGATATCAAGATAATTTTCTCTCCATATGGTGTCCTCGGCGCCCGTCTCAATGGCGGTTAACTCAGCCTGGTCCCTCTCCTTAAGCTCTTCTTTCTGTTCATCGATGTTAATCGAGACGCACCCCTTTCTTTCAAACATCCATCTTACCGCCCCCTCGGCCACTAATTTGCCGTTATACTGGGTGAGGATTTTTTTAATTTCAGCCAATGCCCTTTTACGGTTGTCCGTGATTCCTTCAACAATCAGGGCTATCCCCTCCGGCCCATAAGCATCAAAGGCAAATTCTTCCAACTTCCCGCTGGGAAGTTCTCCCGTAGCGCGCTTGATAGCCCTTTCAATATTGTCATTGGGCATGTTGTATGTATGGGCTTTATCTATCGCCATTCTTAAAGAAGAGTTAGTCTCCGGATTAGACCCTCCTTCCCTCACCGCGACCACAATTAGCCGGGAAACCTTAGAAAAAGCCTTACTCCTCTTCTGGGCGTCCATTTCTTTTTGATGCTTGACGGTTCTTGCGTGAGAATGTCCTGACATGTTTGTTTGGTAATTATTAGTTGATAAATTTCGTTAAAGCAAACTTGCTCTTTCAACTTTAACCCATTTTCCTTTAAAAATCAAACTTTCTATCGGCTGCCTCGCTACCCCTTCTCAGGAAGTTTTTCCAAATCAGAACCGCGGCGGCAGAGACACAGGATGTCAAAAAGGCGGTTAGGAAAACATTAACAAAACCGGCATTAAAGGTCTTAAAGGCCAGGGCCTGCTTCGTTCCGGATGCTTTTTCCGGGACGGAAGACGGCAGCGCCTGTTCTTTGGAAGAAAGGTCAGCCATCTCTTGTTCCCTGCTGTCTGGGTTCGGAAGTATATTTTCTTCTCCCGGGGTCGGGGCGCCAGTCCACCCCCACTCGCCATTAATCAGGCTGTAAGATTCACCGGTGGGCGCTTTTCCGTAGCTGACCTGGTCAATCTTTTTTCCGTCGGGCCCTATAAGATAAAGACCGTCTCCTTCGTTGTTCAGGGTGATGCCTGTTTCCCGGCGGCTCAAAACAATAAATTCGCCTGGTTCCACCGCGGCTTCCGGTCCGAAGGCGTATGTTTTTGTCCGGCCCGCCTGGTCGATGAGCTTCCAGTCGGCTAGGCTGACCCGATAGGAATCTTGGTTTAAAAGTTCAATCCATTCTTCGTCTTCATCCCGGCCCGAAGGTGAGGGCAACAGCTCCGTCAAGACGATGTCTCCCGGGGAAGAGCCAGAATCCGGTACCTGAATGATTTCCCGCGCCAAGCCCTGGCTGTTTTCCCTGCCCGGAGTCCCTCCCTCAAGGAAAGAACTCTGCCAGTTTTTACTGTCCCCGCTTCCTTCGGGCACCTTCCTTTCCATGGTTCTCTTGGTGGCGTTGTCCCCATAAAACCAGCCGCCGGTGCAGTCAAGCTTATCTATAAGACGGCCGTCAGGCATCAAGAGCCTTATCTGTTCTCCGCCGTTGTTTAAGGCGCCGGTATATATCTGGTCGGCGGGTATTTTGGGGAGGGTGTTGTCGTCTGTCCGTTCCAAGATGAAAAACCCGGAAGGGGAAATTTCCCCGGACAATTCTACGGCGGGGCTGCCGTCGCCAGCCTCCACCTTCCAGTCGGTGAGGTCGATTGTTGCTGCCGTGTTATTGTACAATTCCATCCATTCGTCGGCGGCCGATCCAACCGTTCCCATCCAGGCGATTTCATTGATGACGACGTCCAGAGGAGAGGCCGCTCCCAGCGGGAAAGGAGAAAAAATAAAAAGCAGGACTAGGCCTGCCGTAACGACGAAAACTGGAAACTTCCCTCTTGACAAATTTTTCATAATATATTAAAATAAAGATACATAAAGCCCCAAGGCTGGGGGTTAGGAGTTTTTCTTAGTTGGACAGCTTGGCTTCGGCGAAGCTGTTCCTCGGAAAAGTTCTAAACTTTGCGTTCCCAATACCTAAGTCGACCCCCAGCCCTGGGGTTTTATTGTTCTCCCGCCACCCTCTCTACTTCTTCGAGGGTGGTAACTCCCTGTAAAACCTTAACGATCCCGTCCTGATACATAGTAGTCATACCCGTTTTTTCGGCCTTCTCCCTGAGGCCGGCGATTGAAGGTGAAGTCAGAATAAATTTCTCCATTGCATCGTCTATAATAAGGGCCTCATAAATGCCCGTTCGCCCCCGGTAACCCGTAAAATTGCAGTCCTTGCAGCCTACCGCCCTGGGAATAACCAGGGAGGCGCTTGCCCTGGGAATCTTTAATCTGCCCGATAGGCCAATGAGGGCCTTTTTTATTTTTTCCAACTGCGAAGAGGAGACTTTTTCCTTTTCCGAACAGTCTTGGCAGACTTTTCTCACCAGTCTTTGAGCTATGACCAAATTTATGGCAGGCGCTATATTAACCGGTTTTTCTCCCAGGGACTGCAGTCGGGCGATGGTACCGGCCGCGTCATTGGTATGCAGGGTGGAAAAGACCAGGTGGCCGGTAAGGGCGGCCTGGAGGGCGATATTGGCGGTTTCCAGGTCCCTTATTTCTCCCACCAGCACCACGTCCGGGTCCTGTCTCATGATGGATCTCAGGCCGTTGGCAAAATCATATCCTTTTTCCGGACTGACCTGGGTCTGGGATATTCCCTTAAGATGATATTCTATCGGGTCTTCAATGGTTATAACCTTGTTCTCCGGGTTCTGTACCTTCTTTAAAAATGCATAAAGGGTCGTGGTCTTTCCAGAACCGGTGGGGCCCGTTACAATAACCATTCCGTTGGGCCTGTTGATTTCCTTATTGAATAAGGCAAACAGGTCTTCTCTCAGCCCCAGAGCTTCCAGGTCAATCAGGCTCTTGGGGTTTAAGATTCTGAGAACAATGGTTTCCCCGTATTCCGTGGGAAGGGTGGAGGTTCTTATCTCCACCTCATAGAATTTAACTATGGCCTGCTCTGTATTTTCAGGGACGGCAATAGAAAATCGGCCGTCTTGAGGCCGATCAGTGATATTCAATTTGAGTCCGGAAAGAAGTTTTATCCTTGAAACAAGTTTTTCATAGAGCTCCCGTTCAAGCGAGGTGACCTCCTGTAAAAGTCCGTCAACCCTCACCCGGATTTTCGCTTTCTCTTCTTTAGGTTCCAGGTGAACATCAGAGACGTTCAGGTTGATGGCGCCCGCCAGGGTTATCTCTACTATCTCCGTCAGCCTCTGCTGCAGAGACTTTTCCAAATAATCCTTGAGCGCGGGCACGTTCTTTACTTTTTCCTGCAGCTCCTTGAGAATTTCAACGGGAATCTTGACCTCACCCGTTATTTTTTTTGAAATTCCAGCCATAAAGATTTAAAATGAAAAACAGTAAAAACTTGATTAGTTGAATTTATCTTATTCTATTTTAAAAGTCAATCTTAATAAAATACCGTATGGTAATAAACTCCAGGAACCATGGAAACAAAAGAAGAATACAGGTCGCATAGCGCCTCTCAAACCAGGCAGCTTGGCGAAAAGGCCGCGCGTCGGATATTGGCGGAAGGAAGGGGCGGGGCAGCCAGGGTAATAGCACTGACGGGAGAACTGGGGGGAGGAAAAACAACCTTTGTCCAGGGTTTCGCCCGTGGGCTGAGGATAACAGAAAGGGTCCTTAGCCCGACCTTCGTCATCCTCAAAAAGTTTGAAGTTGCCGCCTCAGAATTTTCTTTTTTTTATCACCTGGACTGTTACCGCATCCAGGGCAAAAAAGACATCCTGGCATTGGGTTTCCAGGAAATAATTTCAGAACCAGGCAATATTGTGGTTGTAGAATGGGCGGAAAAACTGGAGGATATTCTCCCGGCCGACGCCGTTAACGTTTTCTTCGGGATGGGCGAAGAAAACGAGAGAGTGATTAAAATAAAATGGTAGAAGAGAACACAAAACTAGTTATCATTGATGCCAATTCTGTTCTTCACAGGGCTTTTCATGCCCTGCCCCCGTTAACCGGCAAGGACGGCCAGCCCGTCGGTGCCGTCTACGGATTCTTATTGGTATTTTTAAAGGTAATCGGCGAATTCCAGCCTGGATTTTTGGTGACCTGTTTTGATTATCCGGCCCCCACCTTTCGTCATGAAAAGTTTGAGGATTATAAGGCCCAGAGACCTCCTACTCCGCGAGATCTGGCTGCCCAGATACCCCAAATCAAGGAAATCTTAACTCTTTTTTCCGTCCCGGTTTTAGAGAAAAAAGGCTTTGAGGCAGACGACCTGATAGGAACGGTCAGTGGCCTGTTTCCCGGCAGAGAAAAATTTTCAGCCGCGGAGACGGTCATCGTCAGCGGAGATAAAGACTTACTCCAGCTTGTTGATAAAAAGACTAAGGTTTATCTCTTGACCAGGGGGGTGAAAAACGCCGACCTCTACGGCGAGGAGCTGGTGAGAGAAAAGTACTCTGGCCTGAATCCCGGGCAGCTGGTTGGCTTAAGGGCCTTGGCGGGAGATGCTTCCGATAACATTCCCGGTGTGACAGGGATAGGGAAAAAGACCGCCTTGAGACTCCTGACGGAGTTCGGCTCTATTGAAAATCTTTATAATAGTCTGGGAGGGAGGGCAGAAGAGCCGCCTATAACTCCCAGGATTAAAAAGCTATTGCTGGCAGAAAAAGAAAAAGCATTCTTGAGCCGGGAATTAGCGCAGATTAAAAGGGATGTGCCAATAGACCTTTCCGCCAAAGAAAGCCGGTGGGGGAACTATGACCGCCAGGGGGTGGTAGAAGCTTTTCAAAAGTTGGGATTTAAGACCTTGATAAAAAGGATTGTCCCGGGACAGAGAAGTCCCGAAACCTCCCGCGAAAAAACGATGAAACTGCTGTAAACTCATGGGCATTTCTTTCCCTGATGGGCGGCCGGGATTTCCCGTACTAAAACAGGGATACTAAAAATGTTATATTGTATTAAGATACATATTAAATTGGTTTTTCAACAATAATGGCTCCCAGGCCTAAGGCAAAAGTCAGCATAAGCACCAAACTCCTTTTATTCACCCTGTTTTTTACCATTATTCCGCTCCTTATTACGGCCGCCCTTATCATCTACACCTATCAGGATCTAATCAAGGTTCTTCTGACCGGAGGAGGCGTTCAGGTCAGTGAGGAGGTAATGGTTGGACTTTCAACCGCCCTGGATAACGCCCGCATCCAGGCTACCCTGACGGTTTTCATAGTCATCATTCTCACCCTGTTTGGAAACATCTTAACGTCCAGGGGATTTAGCCGGCCCCTTCAAAAGCTTATCAAGGGTATCCAGGAGATTTCCAAGGGCAACCTTGATTTTAAGATACAGACCGGTTCTCAAGACGAATGGGGCGACCTGGCGTCTCATTTCAACAATATGACCCATGAATTAAAGTCAGCCCAGAAAGCCCTGGAGGTGGCCAAAAAAGATTTGGAGCGCAAGGTTAAGGAGCGGACGCTCGAATTAGAGAAAACAATGACGGCTTTAGAGGAAGCTAAGACGACGTTAGAGATTAAGGTGCAGGCCAGAACCAGGGAGTTAGCAGAGCTCAATAAAAATCTGGACGGGCAAATCAAGCAGAGAACCAAAGAACTGGAGGATAAGGTAACGGAATTAGAGAGGTTCAGGGAGATAGCGGTCGGAAGGGAAATGAAGATGGTGGAGCTCAAGAAGGAGCTGGACCAGCTTAAGAAAAAAAAGGATTAGGCCTGCCCCCAAGTTGTTAAAAGTGATTAATTTGATAGAATAAGGTATTACCCGTTAATAACAACAACCATTCCTAAAATGCCGGACGAAAACGAAGAAGACCGCGTTAAGAGTTCCCTTCTGGCGGACGACTTGGCTTCTCTGGAGAATTACATCCACGACCTTTTTAATTTTTCTCCGCTTCCCATTTGTTTCGTAAGCCCCATAGGGGTTCTGCTTGAAGTCAACCCTGCCTTTGAATCCATCTCCAGGATGAAGTCTTACGAGCTTATCGGGGAGCCCATTGAGAAGCTGTTTAACAAAGAAAAGATAGAGGACTTAGCCAAAGAAACGTTGGAGAAGGGATCCGTCCGGGGAAAGGAGATGGAATTTTTTACTCAGAAAGAGGGTAATATCATTACCCAGGTCTTTACCCGGGTGCGAAAGGACGAAAAAGGAGACGTGGTAGGCTATTTTTTGGGTCTGTTCGACCTGACCAAGATTAAGGAAGTCGAAAAAGAGCTCAAGAAAAGCCAGGTCGCCCTTATGAACATTCTGGAGGATACGGAGGAGGCGAGGAAGAAGGCTGAAGAGGAAAGAAAAAGGACGGAAGAGATTATTGCCAGTCTTAACGACGGCCTCATGGTCTTTGATAAAGACAATAAGCTTTCTCTGATGAATCTCCAGGCCGAAAAACTTTTCGGCGTGGAAAAGGAAAAGGTAATCGGCCAGGCGGTTTCCGCTTTTTTCCATACCTCGGAATTGAGGCCGCTGGCCTATCTTCTGGGTCGGGACATTAAGAGGCTTTTCCGCGAGGAACTGAAGGTGGGAGACAGTTTTATCCTGGAGATTTCCACCATACCTTTAATCGCCCGCGGCCGAAGTATGGGAAATGTGGTGGTAATGCACGACGTCAGCCGGGAAAAGACCGTGGAAAGGATGAAGACGGAATTCGTTTCCGTGGCGGCCCATCAGCTGCGGACTCCTCTTTCAGCCATAAAATGGACACTGAAGATGCTGTTGGACGGCGACCTTGGTAAGATATCCTCTGAGCAACGGGAGTTTATCGAGAAGACCTACGAGTCTAATGAGAGAATGATAAGGCTGATTAACGACCTCCTGAACGTCAGTCGTATTGAAGAAGGAAGATACCTCTACAAGAAGGTTCCCTACGACATGATACAGCTGACCCAATCCCTGATAGACTCCTATGAAGACGAAGCAAAAAAGAGGAATATCATCCTCGAGTTTGTTAAACCGAAGGAGGTCATCCCCCAGGTGATGATAGATGTGGAAAAAATGGGCCTGGCTCTGCAGAACTTAATAGATAACGCTATCAAATACACCCCCGAAAAGGGCAAAGTGACAGTCGGCATAGATTATGATAAAAAAGAAGTAGTGGTTTCCGTTAAAGATACCGGCATCGGCATTCCGGAATCCCAGCAGGAAAGAGTATTTTCCAAATTCTACCGCGGTTCCAACGTCTTGAAGAGAGAAACCGAAGGGTCGGGTTTGGGGTTATTCATTACCAGGAACGTAGTTGAAGCCCACGAAGGAAAGGTTTGGTTCGAATCAGAACCCAATAAGGGGACTACGTTCTTCTTTTCCATACCGGCAAAGTAATTTTCAGTTGAAAAGATTTTTTAATAATATAAAATAATAAAAGGAACATTATGGCTAAAAAAATTCTGTTAATTGAAGACGAGAAGATAATGATAAATCTGCTGGAGAAAAAGTTGAGCCAGGAGGGCTACGAGGTGACAGTTTCCGTCAACGGGGAAGAGGGGTTGAAAAAAATGAAGGAGGATAAGCCCGACATTATCTTGTTGGATATCATTATGCCCAAGATGGGAGGGTTTGAGGTGATGGAAGAGATGAACAAAGACGAGCAGCTCAAAAAGATACCGGTGATTATTATTTCCAATTCCGGCCAGCCCGTGGAGCTTGGGAAGGCCAAAGAACTTGGCGCCAGCGACTGGCTTATCAAGACCGAATTCGACCCCCAGGAGGTGATAGAAAAAGTAGTTAAACAAATCGGCAAATAATTTCACAAAGGTATATGGCAAAAAAAATATTAATAATAGAGGACGATAAATTCCTTAGGGAGCTTATTTCCCGTAAGTTGACGGACGAGGAGTACGACATCACCCAAGCCGTTGACGGGGAAGATGGCATCAAGAAGGTTAAGGAGGCCATGCCCGATCTCATCCTGCTCGACCTCATACTTCCCAGTATGGACGGTTTTGAGGTTTTATCCACCATCAAGGGGGATGAAAGCGTTTCTGCCATTCCAGTCATTATTCTTTCAAACCTTGGACAGAAAGAAGAGGTTGAGAAAGGTATGAACCTGGGAGCAGCAGACTACCTTATCAAGGCCCACTTTACCCCTGGGGAAATCATCGAGAAGATAAAGAACATCTTAGGATAAAGAGAGGTTAAGGCTCGCGATTATTGGCAGAATAAAGCCCCGCCCCTTGTGCTTTGTTGGCGGAAAATAAGCTTAAGGGGTGGGGTTTATTTGTTATATGAACCATAAAAATATTTTAATTTACCATGCCTGAGTTGCCAGAAGTGGAGACAGCGGTCAGAGAGCTGAGAAAAAAACTGATTGGAAAAAAGATAAGCAGAGCATGGACAGATTTTACCAGACCGCCCAAACATCCGACAAGTTGGGACGGCTTCAAAAAAAAGATTAAAGGCAGAGAGATCAAGGATGTCAGGAGAAGGGCGAAAAACATACTTATTGATTTGTCCGGCGGAAAGGTTCTTTTGATACACCAAAAGATGACTGGGCACCTTCTGACGGGGAAATGGAGTCTTAGAGACGGAGAGTGGGTTGCTGAAAAACCCGGTCCTCTCAGGGAAGACCCCAGGAATCAATTCTTGCACCTGATTTTTTTCTTCAACGACGGTTCCCAAGCGGCCCTTTCCGACCTGCGCAAGTTTTCCAAGGTTGAGCTGTGGGACAGAGGAACCCTGGAGAATTCACAAGGCTTCAAAGAATTGGGCCCCGAGCCATTGGATAAGGGATTCACCTTTAAAAAGTTCAATGAGGCCCTTGATAAAAAAAAGAATTTGGAGATAAAAAAGGTCCTGATGGACCAGGGGGTTATCGCTGGTATAGGAAACATTTATGCCAGCGAAATACTCTGGAAGGCCAGGGTATATCCGTTTGAAAAAGTGGGGAATCTCAAGAAAAAAGAACTGAAAGCCGTTTTTTCGGCCGTCAAGGAGATTTTAAAAAAGGGTATTGATTTAAAGGGAGCCAGCTATTCCGAGTTCAGAAGAACGGGCGGGACCAAGGGTCAATTTCAAGAACAGGGCAGGGTATACGACAGGGAGGGTGAGCCGTGCCCTCAGTGCGGTGGAATTGTGGTGAGAAAAAAACAGGGAGGCCGGTCAACCTATTTCTGTCCCCGCTGCCAGAAACCCAAAAATAAAAAATGATAATTTTTCTATACGGACCGGACAACTATCGTTCCGGCCGGAAATTGAAAACCATCATAGAGCGTTATAAAAAAATCCACAAGAGCGGACTGAATTTGAGGTGGCTGGACTGCCAGAAGAGCGATTTCGGCGACCTGGAAAGGGAGATCAACCAGACGTCCATGTTCCATGAAAAAAAACTCCTGGTCCTAAACAACCTGTTTTCTGCCAAAGACTTCAAAAGAAAATTTTTGGAGAAGGTGAAAGGCCTTAAAGATTCTCAAGACATCGTAGTGATTTATGAAAGGGACAAGGTTGCCAAGAAAGACTCCCTCTTTACGTCTCTAAAAAAGCACGCCCAAGCCCAGGAGTTTAATCCCCTCCAGGGTCCTCAGCTTAAAAGGTGGGTCAGGCAGGAAGCGAAAAATCTGGGAAGCGGCATAGAGGATGATGCCCTGACGCTCCTCAGCGATTTTGTTCAGGACGACCTTTGGCAGATGGCCAATGAAGTTTCCAAACTTTCCAATTTCAAGAAAAGAGGCGAGGCTATTCAGGGAAAGGACGTGGACCTTTTGGTGAAGCCCAAAATCGAACCCGACATCTTCAAAACGATAGACGCCATCGCTTCGCGCGATAAAAAGAGGGCGCTGAGTCTTTTAAAAAATCACTTGGATAAGGGTGACGAGCCCCTCTACCTCCTGGCGATGATAAACTATCAGTTCCGCAACCTGCTTATAATATCCGATATCGTTTCCCGGGGTCTGTCGCCGTATTCTTCCAGCGGCCTTCATCCTTTTGTGGTGCGGAAGAGCCTGGCTCTCTGCCGCAAATTTACCGTGCCCGAACTTAAAAAGGTCTACGGGAAGATTTTTCAGGTAGACCTTGATGTGAAAACGGGAAAAATAGAACCGGAAACTGCCCTGGACCTTTTAATAACCAAGTTTTAATTCTGGCCTTTTTCAACCATTCGAGCCGCTCGCGATTTTCTTCTGGCAGCGGTATTTTTTTTAATAATACCGGTTTTGGCTAATTTATCCAAAGACTTATAAATCTGCGGAAGCATTTTTTTTGCCTCAACCATTTTTCCTTGAGAGGCTAATTCCCTGAAGTCCTTCAGGACGTCGTGCAGCTGTTCCTTCTTTTTGACGTTCCTTTTTTTTCTTCTTTTGTTTTGGCGTACGGCCTTTTTGGCCGCTTTTGTAATAGGCATGGTTTAACTAATAATCTTACCTAATCAATATAGCAGATAAACCGCTCATTTTCAAGGAGGGGCCCCGGCTCAACCCTCCTTTTTCTCCAGTTTCCTTATCAGGTCTCTTATCTCTGCCGCTCTTTCAAAATTTAAATCTTTGGCGGCTTTACGCATTTCTTTATTCAGGAGCTTTTTATCCCTAACCATCCAGAATTCCGTGGAGATTTTTTTCTTTTCTGTTACGAATGGCCACTCTTTAATACTGGTGACGATGGGTTTTGGGGTAATCTGATGTTCGCGATTGAAGGTCTCCTGGATATTTCTTCTCCTTTCAATTTCCTCCATAGCCCCTTTTATAGAGCGGGTAATGCTGTCTGCATAAAGGATAACGTGGCCCTCGGGATGTCGGCTGGCCCTTCCCATAATCTGGATGAGGGTGGTTTTAGACCGCAAAAACCCCTCCTTGTCGGCGTCAAGAATGGCCACCAGGGCTACTTCTGGCAGGTCCAGCCCTTCCCTTAGAAGGTTGATTCCAACCAGTACGTCGTATTTTCCCTTTCTCAGGTCTTTCAGGATGCCGGGTCTTTCCAGAGTTTTCACTTCCGAGTGGAGCCACTGGCACAATAGCCCCTGTTCACTCAAATAATCGGAAAGGGCTTCAGCCAATCTCTTGGTGAGGGTGAGTGCCAGTACTCTTTGGCCGGCAGACTTTCTCTTTTTGGTTTCGGCGGTCAAATCTTTGACCTGGTTTTCCGTTGGCCTTATCTCGATGGTCGGCTCCAGGAGACCCGTGGGCCTTATCAGTTGTTCTACGACGTATTTTTTCCCATCGGTACGGTTTTTCCCCTGAGCTGTTGTTTTTTCCATTTCTTCTTTTCCGGGAGTGGCAGAAACATAGACCGCCTGGTTGATGTGGTCTTCGAACTCTGAAAACCTCAAGGGTCTGTTGTCCAGGGCGGAGGGCAATCGGAAGCCGTACCTTATCAAAGCCTCCTTTCTGACCTTATCCTGGACGGCCATGGCGCGTATCTGGGGTAGCGTTTGGTGTGATTCATCAATCAGGACGATAAAATCTTCCGGAAAATAATCCATCAGGGTATAGGGGGCTTCTCCGGGCTCCCTGAACTCCAGGTGCCTGGAGTAATTTTCAATGCCGCTGCAGAAACCAGCTTCTCTCATCATATCCAGGTCGTAATTGGTGCGGCTTTCTAACCTCTGCGCTTCCAGCAGCTTATTGTCTTGCCGCAGTACCTTCAGCCGTTCCTGCAGTTCCAATCTGATGTTCTGAAGGGCGATCTCCATTTTTTCCTGGGGGGTGGCCCAGAAATGGGCCGGGAATAACCGGAAACTACCGGTTTCCAGACGCGTGAACTCGGGACTGATTCCGGCATCCGCCTGCAGCAGTTTGTCTATCTTATCCCCGAACATCTCCAGCCTAAGCGTTCTGTCACCGGTGACTAGAAATATTTCCACGGCTTCCCCTCGGACCCGGAAAGTCCCGGGCTTAAAATCTATTTCATTTCTCTGATACTGGAGAGCGGTCAGCCGGTTCAGCAGAGCCCTCCTCTTAATCCGCTGCCCCTCTTTTACCTGAAGAGAAACCTTTTGATACCCCTCAGGGGAACCGATGTTATAGATGCAGGACACCGAAGCCACCACGACGACATCCCTCCTGGTGAGGACGTCCTGGACGGCGGCGTGTCTCAGTCTGTCTATTTCTTCATTGATGTCAGCGTCCTTTTCTATATAGGTATCGGTCTGCGGGATATAGGCCTCGGGTTGATAATAATCGTAATAAGAAACAAAATAATGAACCCCGTTTTCAGGGAAAAAGTCCTTGAATTCCTGGAACAACTGAGCACAGAGGGTCTTGTTGGGGCTGATAACCAGAACGGGTTTCTGCATCTTTTCTATTACCCAGCTCATGGTAGCTGTTTTCCCGGATCCCGTTACCCCCAAAAGCACCTGGTGTTTGGCACCGGCCTTCAGGTTGGCCGCTAGTTTCTCTATAGCTTGGGGCTGGTCCCCTGTAGGTTGAAACCTTGTCTTAATGGTAAAATCCATGTCTGTTTTTATGTTTATCTTAACGCAGAGCTTTTTTCAAGGATGCCGCCTGCCGTTATGGTATAATTAAAGGATGGAAAAGGAGGCATTCGTCCCATCATGATAAAAGAAATAGTCAAAAAGATAATCCCTTCCTTCGCGTTGGAGTGGTACCATCTGGTATTAGCCTTTTTGGGAGCTTTCTTCTACGGTTTTTCCGCAAAGCGCCTTACCGTTATCGGCGTTACCGGCACCAACGGCAAGTCTACCGTTGTGGCGATGACGGCCAGGATATTGGAAGAAGGAGGCCTTTCCACGGCCTTCTTTTCTTCCGCCAGCATCAAGGCGGGAGGAGAAGAGAAGCCCAATACCCTCAGGATGACCATGCCGGGCCGTTTTGTCCTCCAAAGATTTCTAAGGAGGGCCGCCGACGCCGGCTGTCGCTGTGCCGTCCTGGAAGTGAGCTCGGAGGGCATTAAGCAGTCCCGCCATAGGTTTATAGATTTCGAGGAAGCGGTTTTCACGAACCTGTCTCCGGAGCACATAGAGTCTCACGGTTCCTTTGAAAATTATCGCAAAGCCAAAGGGAAACTTTTTAAGGCGGCGAGGAAGGTCCACATACTCAATCTCGACGACGAGAACACAGAATATTTCTTGTCTTTCCCGGCCGAAAAAAAGTACGGCTATACTATGGAAGGAAATAATTCTGCCTCGCCGGGCATGATAACGGTGGAGGCGGAGAATCCCACAGCCGCCGGGGAGGGAATAAGTTTTAGAATAAATGATATCCCGTTTTCCATTCCCATGCTGGGGGATTTTAATATATCCAATGCCTTAGCGGCGGTTTGCGTCGGCCTTTCCCAGGGGGTCAGTCTGGAAAATTGCCGGAAGGCCCTATCGGACATGAGGGGGGTGCCGGGCAGGATGGAACTGGTGGTTAAGAGTCCATTCAAAGTAGTGGTGGATTATGCCTTTACCCCTAATGCTTTAGAGAAGGTTTATCGGGCCATTAAAGGCAATTTTCATCCGGGCAAGATGATTTGCGTTTTGGGGGCGGCCGGCGGGGGAAGGGATAAATGGAAAAGACCGGTGTTGGGGAAGATAGCGCGGGAACACTGCGATTCTATCATCGTTACCAATGAGGACCCCTATAATGAAGACCCGGAAGAGATTATCGGCCAGGTAATAAAAGGAGCTGGCGCTGAGGCGGTGAAAGTGCTGGATAGAAGGGCAGCCGTCGGGCGGGCGCTTGGGGAGGCTGTCCCCGGCGATGCCGTAGTAATTACCGGCAAGGGCGCCGAGCCCTGCATCATACAAGGCGGGAAAAGAATACCCTGGGACGACAGGAAGGCAGTGAGGGAAGAATTTGCCAAACTTAACCGGAGTTAATCTCATGGAAAAGTATGTTTTTCTGGACCATCCGGCCGACCTGAAAATAAAGTCTTTCGGTAAGACCAGACAAGAGCTTTTTCTTAATATGCTTTTGGGGGTGTCCGATTTTCAGCGAGCTGAGGGCGAGCCGGGAAAAAATTACATAGAGAGGAAGATAGAGGTGAGCTCGGCGGATGCCAAGTCCCTGTTGGTGGATTTCCTTAATGAATGTCTCTATCTCAGCTCCGTTAACCGGGAGGTTTATGGTTCGGCGGATTTTAAGAAATTTACCGCCATCCGGCTCAGGGGAAGATTGAATGGTAAGAAGGCGGATGGGTTCGGCCGGGAGATCAAGGCTGCTACCTATCACGACCTAAGCGTCAGGCGCAGAGAAAATGGGCTCTGGGAGGCCGTTGTACTATTTGATGTCTAATCAAAGTTTTTAAAGGATAATAAAGAATGATTTCAAAACAAAGCCTGCGAAAAATATCCGACTGGGTTTGGGAAATTCCCAAGAGTTTTAGGGGTGACATGAGGGTGCCGGCCAGGATATATATGGGCGGCGGATTGATGGAGGAGGTCTTCCGCGACAGGTCGCTGGCCCAGTTGGTGAATATCACCTCTCTGCCAGGCATTGTAAGGCACGGCCTGGCCATGCCGGATATGCATGAGGGTTACGGCTTTCCCATCGGAGGGGTGGCGGCGGTCGAGATGAGTGAAGGAGTAATATCTCCGGGAGGCGTGGGATATGATATAAACTGCGGCATGAGGCTCTTAAAGTCAGACCATAAGGTGGAGGACCTGGAAAGCCGCCTCAACGACCTGGCTGCAGAAATCCAGTCCGAGGTTCCCTCGGGGCTGGGAAGGGGCAGGTCGAAAAAGCTTGACTTGAGTTTCATGGATAAGGTGTTAAAAGGGGGAGCCGTCTATCTGGTGGAACAGGGTTTTGGAACCCCGGAAGACCTCGTCAACTGTGAAGAGGGAGGTGGTTTCCAGAATGCCGCTGACCCGTCTGCCGTTTCCGCCAGAGCTAAAAACAGAGGTCGTGACCAGGTAGGGACTCTGGGATCGGGAAACCATTTTTGTGAAATTCAGAAAGTGGAGGAGATTTTCGATGACGAGAAGGCGGCCGTTTTCGGCCTCTTTCCGGGACAGGTGGTGGTGATGATACATACGGGTTCACGGGGTTTGGGACACCAGATCGCCACCGACTTTATCCGGGTCATGACGGGGGTTATGGCCAAATACCAGATTACCGTTCCCGACCGCGAGCTGGTCTGCTGCCCCCTGGACTCTCAAGAAGGGCGAGAGTATCTCTCCGCCATGTCCTGCGGCGCCAATTATGCCTGGGCCAACAGACAGATGATAACCCATCACGTCAGAAGGGCCTGGACAAAGATTTTAGGAGAGGGAGAAGAGCTCAAAAGCCTCTACGACGTTGCCCATAACATTGCCAAGATTGAAAGGCATAGAGTGGCGGGGATAGAGAAAAAAGTCTGCGTCCACCGGAAAGGGGCCACCAGGGCTTTTCCGCCCGGCCATATGGACATTCCAAAACATTACCGCCCGGTAGGCCAACCGATCCTGATTCCGGGCTCCATGGGCACCGCCTCCTATGTATTGGCCGGGACCGAGGAGGGAGCGGAAAGCTTCTGGTCCACCTGCCATGGCGCCGGAAGAATCATGTCGCGGCGGGAAGCCAGGAGGAGGGTTTCTGGACAAGAAGTTATAAAAAGGTTAGAACAAAAGGGGGTAATCATAAAATGCCACAGCCTAAGCGGCATTGCCGAAGAGGCTCCCATGGCCTATAAGAATATCGACGAGGTGATAGAGATAGTCAGCGAGTCCGGTCTTTCCAGAAAGGTGGCTCGCTTGAAACCTTTAGCCGTTGTAAAGGGAGAATAACCCACGAATCTTAGCAAAGAAAGCGCCGCTGTTCC
This sequence comes from uncultured Candidatus Saccharibacteria bacterium, assembly GCA_964566875.1. Lineage (GTDB taxonomy): Bacteria > Patescibacteriota > Minisyncoccia > Minisyncoccales > JANBVM01 > CAZEQH01. The sequence continues at coordinate 35,004 of CAZMJM010000001.1, forward strand.
GCTATTTAGCCCCTCTTTTTTATTTTATGAAGAAGAAAAGATTAAACAGAAGTTTAAGAAAACACATCCGCCGGGAGAAAGCCCGTATCAGGCGGGATGTTTTAAAAAAGGAAGAGCAGGAAAAGCTCATAGAAGGATTATATAAAAAGTTTCATCAAGTCCATGAAAATAAAGGAAATATACAAGCTGGCGATTGACAAAGCCATAGAGAGCGATTTCAGGGGACGCAAGGAGGTGCAGAGGATTCTGGATAGGAAAAAGGAAAGCTTCGAGAAGATGCCAGAGGCCAGGAAAAAATTGTTTGACAGAGAGGCTCTGGAAAACCCCTACCTCGACTCCAGGATTTTAAATATTGCCGAGGACAAGGAAATCAAGAAGGTTTTGGTTGGCATAGACATAGATACCGCCGAAATCCTTTTGGGGAAAGAAATCAAGGGGATAGACCTGATTATTTCGCACCATCCCCTGGGAAAAGCCTTGGCCAGCCTTCATGAGGTAATGGAGTTGCAGTGCGATGTGCTTCACCAGTACGGCGTGCCCATTAACGTGGCCGAGGGCCTGATGCGCGAGAGGATATCCGAGGTAGCCAGAGGGGTTAATAGGCTCAATCACCAAAGAGCCGTTGATGCAGCCAATCTGGTCGGGCTGAACCTGATGTGTCTCCATACGGCCTGTGATAATCTGGCCGCTGGTTTTCTGAAAAAGCAGGTTGACCAAAAGAAAGGTTTAATGAGGCTTAAGGACCTGGTTCACCTTCTGGAGGGTATACCGGAATATCAGAAAGCCGCGGAGCTTGGAGCGGGCCCAAAGATTTTTGTAGGAAAGAAAGAAAACAGATGCGGCAGGATAGCCATTACCGAGATAACCGGGGGAACCGAGGGCTCTCCTAAGCTTTACGAGAAAATGGCCATCGCCGGTATCGGTACCGTGGTGGGTATGCATATTTCCGAGGAGCACAAAAAGGAAGCAGAGGCCGCCAATATCAATGTGGTGATAGCCGGCCACATGAGTTCCGATTCTCTGGGGGTTAATCTTTTTTTAGACGAGCTGGAAAAAAGAAACATCGAAATTGTCCCGTGTTCTGGGCTGATAAGGGTTAGGAGGGGATAAAGATAAATCCCCCAGGATAAACAGGCAGCTGCTTATTTAGCGGCGCAAACTGTTCCTTTTCTCCCTGCAGGACGGGGATGAACGGCGGAATATGACAGAGCAATCAAACAACCATCAGGTAGAAGCAGACGAAGAACTCTCTTTTCTGAGGCCTTTTTGGAAGATACTGGCCATTGAGGTTTTTCTGTTCTCCCTTACTCTGTTAGTGGGGATTTTAACTGCTTTTAAAATAAATAATACCCTGGAGGAACAAAACGTAAGTATTCCGGAGATATCTTTTTGGAATTTCATACTCCAATTCCTCTTGACCACCCTTTTTGTACTCCTGATTATTCAATTAGTGAAATTCAGAAGGAGGAAAGGCTTGATTTTCAAGCTGATTTTTGTGGCAGCCATTTTTCTAGGTGGAATTTCCATGTTGAGCGTTTGGCTTCCCTATCTTCCAGCCCTTCTCCTGATAACGGTTTTTTTGGCCTGGTGGTGGCTGCGGCCTTCCATTTTTATCCAGGACCTGTGCATAGTGTTGGGGATTTCCGGAGCAGGAAGTTTCCTCGGGTTGGCTTTTCGGCCGGAAATAGTCATAGCCCTCTTGGCGGTTTTTTCCGTATATGACATCGTGGCTGTCTATAAAACCAAGCACATGGTGGAGATGGCCAAAGAAATGATAGAGAGCAGGGCGATTTTAGGACTGATAATTCCCAGAAGCGTTCTGGGCTTTGGGGAAGGCCTGGGAAGATTGAAGCCTGGGGGAAAATTTCTCATCCTGGGGGGAGGAGACATAGTCTTTCCCCTATTTCTCTGCTGTTCACTGATTCCTCCATACGGAATAACAAAATCCCTCCTGGCCGCTGCCTTTTCGGTTCTCGGGCTTCTGGCTAGTTTTTACCTATTTGCTTTCCAGAAAAAGAGAAGTCCCATACCCGCCCTGCCGCCTATCGCCTTTTTCTCTATCGTCGGGTATTTGGTGGTTAGATTCATCGTCTAATTTTTTCCTAGAAAATTACCTCCTGATTTAAGGGAAAGGTAATGACCTTCCTGATGTCATCCTTACCGGTGATGAATTTGAGGATTCTGCCTATCCCGAACCCGCACCCCGAATGCTGGACACTTTTTTCTTTGATGCGGTCGAAATACCATTGGAAGTCCTGAAGACTTCCTCCTTTTTTTCTCAGTCTTTCGAACATTTTTGAGCCTCGGAGCCGGTTTTTCAATTCATCGTATTCATGGACCCTCTGGGCAGCCCCTACGGCCTCACCTCCCCAAGGCAGAATCAGGTCGGCGGAAAGGACCCGGCTTTGGTCAGCAGGGTCAGGAATCATGTTGAAGAATTTCTCTACTTCGATTTCCTGCCCAAAATCGTACAAGGGATTTGGAAAGTGGGTTATAAATAGGGGATGGTTGTCAAAATTTTTCAACAACACCGTTTCCTGCCTGGAAGATATGTCGCTGCCGAAGGGCAGTCCCAGAGCCTTGATCGCTTCCCTGTAGGTGATCCTCGGGAAGGGAACCCTTACCCTTCCAAGTCTCGCGGCGTTTTCTTCTGAAATTTCCATCTCTGCCAGCGTACCCGGCCGTGAAGAAAGCAACTCCGACAGGATTCCGGCTACGGCTTTTTCTATGCATCCAAGGAGTTGCTGGAAGTCACCGGCAAACTCTATTTCCAGCATGGTGAATTCCGTGAGATGTCGGTTGTCGGATCCTTCTTCCGCTCGAAAGCTCGGCCCTATACTGTAGACCTTTTCCAGATAGGGGGTGAGAGCCTCCAGATAAAGCTGAGCCGTCTGGGACAGGTAGGCCCGGTGAGGGGCAGCGGGTTTGAACCAGTAGAGATTGCCGTCAACACCCACCTCGAAAAGCGTATCGATATTTTCACAGGCTCCAGAAGCCCGCACTATCTTAGGAGGAAAGACTTCCCAGAACCCGTCTTTCTCAAAAAAATTTCTCAGGGAATTTATCACCCTGGCTTCCAATTTGGCGGTAGTGATTTTTTCCTTCATGAAGATTTGTTTTTACATAAAAAAAATCGCCCTGATGGGCGACCTGTTCGACCTTTAACCTTAGGATGATGTAGTCCTTTTTTGCAGACATTTTCATCCATTGTATCGGAGTGAGAAGGCTTGTCAAGTATTTCCTAAGGAAGATTTTTAACCATGTAGGTTTCCTTCAAACGGTAACCGTTTTTACGGTAATAACCGCGGGCTCCGACGCCTGAAATGACGGCTATCTTGGATAACCCGAATTCTTCTTTGGCGATCCTTTCAGCTTCCTTTAATAATCTCTGGCCGAATCCCTTGTGCTGCGGGGCGGATTTTCTCTCGGCAATGGGAACCATCTGGCCGTAGGTGTGGACCTCCCGGATGACGGCGGAGCCTTTCAGCACCGGAAAGAGAGCTCTTTTATGGAGGAAAGAACGGGCAGGAGAAATCCTCATCCTTAACAGGCTGTAAAGTTCCTTCCTTCCCCCGTCTTCAAGGCTCAGAAATATCTCTTGTCCCGAGGAGGCTTGGTAGTCCTGGCGCCAACATTGAAGTTTTCCTGAGGAGGGGCGCCTGTTCCTTATCTCCCGACATCTGATACAGCGGCAGCGCCTCCCTTCTTTTTTCAACTCCTCTGCCACGACCTGTCTCAGGTTTGATATCTTAGCCGGTCCGGCCGCGATACTGGGGGCCGGAATATCCCGGATGACCCTTTCTATCCTGACGTAATAAGGGACGGCGGCCTTTATCTTTTTTATAATGCCCACCAGGGTTTTTTTGGTATAGGGTTTATATCTGCCCTCCTGATACCATCGGAAGAGGGGGGCTTCCTTCACCAGGGCACAGGGATAAATCTTCAAAGAGTCCGGCCTAAAGGAAGGATTATTGAACAGCTCGGTGAAGCTTCTAATGTCTTCGGCGGGGCTGGAGCCCGGCAGGTTCAGCATCATCTGATAAGACACCTTAAACCCAGCATCTTTCAGTAATTTTGTGGCCCCGATTAAGGCTTTGACATTATGACCCCTTTGGTTTAGTCTTAAAACGCGGTCGGAAAGACTTTGAGCGCCCATTTCCACCTTGGTGATACCGAGCCGCCTCATCCCCTTTACCTCCCCCTGGTCAATAAAGTCCGGCCTGGTTTCCACGGACAGCCCGATAATCCGGCGGGCGGAGGTTTCATTGATTTTTTGTGCCTCCTTCAGGGTGCGGCCCGTCTTGCCATTACAGCCGTCGAAACACCGCTTTATAAACCAGCTCTGGTACCGCCTGGGATAGTAGGACCACGTGCCGCCGATGACTCTCAGGTCTACCTTATCGGCCGGATGGCCCTGCAGTCGCAGCGTTTCCAGCCTTTTTCTTGTCTGGTGATAGGGATGGTAATTCAACTCCTTCGCCCTTTCCACGGCAGGCTCTCCGGAAAGGTAGCTCTTGGGGATGCCTTCCTCCTTGGGACAGAACAGGCAATTTCCCGGACAAGGGTAGGGTTTTGTCAGCACCGAAACATTAACGATGCCGGAAAGCGAACGCACCGGACGGGTTCTCAGCAAATGGCCTATACCCTCTATCTCCTCGATTCTTTTTTCTTTTCTTAGTTTATGGTAAGCTCTCAACAGCTGGAAATTGCTGGGAAAAGGAATGCCGTACTTTTTAGCCAGCTTTCTCTTAAAGCCGTGGAGGTTATCTTGGGCCTCTTTTTGATGAGCTGATAAATATTTTAGGATTAAAAATTCTGCTTTCATGGAAGAAGAATACGCGAGACATCTTCTCGAAAAGACTAAACAAGATTATACATTAATAGCCCGTGACTTTTCAAGGACGCGGAAAAGTCCTTGGCCGGAAACGGAGTTTCTATTTGAAGAGTATCTGGAGCCCGGAGACAAGGTTTTGGATTTGGGGTGCGGCAACGGCCGTTATTACCCATTTTTCCGCAAGGAGGATGCGGTCTATTTTGGAGCGGACAATTCCCAATCCCTCATTGAGATTGCCAGGAAAAGATTTCCCGAAGCCAACTTTTTCATAGAAGACGCCCTGGAACTCTCTTTTCCCAACGAATTTTTTGATAAGGTTTTCAGTGTAGCTGTCTTCCATCAGATACCCTCGCGCTCCCTCAGGTTCAGATTTCTCGCTGAAGTCAAGAGGGTATTGAAAAATAAGGGCCTTTTGGTGCTGACCGTCTGGAGATTCAATCGTTTTCGGGAGCTGATGCTGTTATTTAAGTATACCTGGCTGAAGGTAATTGGGAAATCAAAGATGGACTGGGGAGATATCCTGGTTCCTTGGGGAGATAAGACCGAAAGGTACTATCACTATTTCTACGGGAAAGAATTAAAGGATGCACTGGAAGAAGCAGGCTTTAGGGTGGTAAAATTAGGAATAGCGGAGAACCAGCGGGAAACCCGTCAGAACACCTATATCGCAGCCAGGAAACTGACCGCCAAATAACCTGCTCTCGTAGTTTAATGGATAAAATGCTTCCCTCCGGAGGAAGAGACTGTAGGTTCGAGTCCTACCGAGAGCACTCATAAAAAATCTCCCGAAAGGGAGATTTTTTAGTAATTAGCTGATGAGTAATTGGAACCGGTCGCTTCGCTCCCTGTTTTCGTTGCGGAACAACGACAAGGAGGAGTGAAACTCCGATTGGTTTTCATTACTACGTAATTAAGAGTAATTAGTTTTTAGTAACGAGTGATTAGATAAATTTGGCTTGACAGAGGGACTTTTTGGCCTTAAAGTGAAAGCGAAAGGGGATACGGAATTGTTTCCGTAGGACAAGCAATTCTTTAGCGAAGGAGGCGGAAGGAATTCCTCAACCTTGTCCAGTTGAAGTTAAACTTGAACGCTAATTTTGTAAAGGATTGTTCTCTCCTTACTGAAAACGGGACGTTTGACCTCCCGTTTTTAGTTACTTATAAGGCCTGATTTCGACGTGTTGCCTTTTGGGGAAAGAGAGGGTAAAATGTATTTATTATGCCCTACAAAATTGCGGTATCCGGAGCGGCTCAAATCAATCACTGCTGTGATGGAATCGAGGAGATTTCCAGGGAAGTGGGAAGAGAGCTGGCTCGTCAGAAATGTATTTTAATAACCGGCGCCACCACGGGCGTCCCTTATTTTTCCGCCCTGGGATTTAAGGAGGTGGGAGGAATATCCATCGGATTTTCTCCGGCTACTTCCGAAGCGGCGCACGTAAAGACCTACAAGCTTCCCATGGACCCATTTGACGCCATAGTATATACGGGAGCTGACTACACCGGAAGAAATATCATCATGACCAAGGCGGCCGACGGCGTCATTACCATCTGCGGCCGGATGGGAACCCTGCACGAATTTGTCACCGCCTTTGAGATTCAAAAACCCATAGGCGTATTGGAGGGGACGGGGGGGACGGCCGACAAGATAAAGTCTATCCTTAATGTCCCTTTCAGGGGAACCAAGAAGGTTGCCTACGACGAGGACCCTAAAAAAATCGTTCAGAAGCTCATCGCGCTTATCAAACAGGATAAGAAAAAGGTCGGAAAATAAATAAACAAACATAATATGCCAGAAAAAAAATCAAGTCCCGAAGGAGATCTGGTCGGCGTTATCAGCCATTATTTCGGGCACATAGGCGTCGGAGTCATAGAGCTTTCTGGCATCCTGAAGGAGGGAGACAGCATCAGGGTTGTGGGAGGGGAGACCGACTTTGAACAGCAGATTGAATCTATGGAGGTTGACCATAAAAAGGTCAAGAAAGCAAACAAGGGGGATTCTGTGGGCCTGAAGCTTGATCAAAAGGTTAGGGAGGGATACAAGGTTTATAAAATATGAGCCTACGGGCTCGGGTAAGAGCCTACGGGCTCGGATAAAAGCGACTCCATCCAATCAATAATGGACTTTCAGATAGTTTATCAATTGGTTTTAGCTACTTTTTTAGGAGCTCTCATCGGCCTGGAGAGGGAGTATAAAAAGAAGGGAGCTGGACTTCAAACCTATAGCCTGGTTTGTCTTGGGTCATGCCTTTTTACCATTATTGCCTTCAGTATAGTCTCCGTTTACAGCGACTATTCCAAAATGGTTTTCGATCCCATCAGGGTGATCCAGGCCATAGTGATGGGTATAGGTTTTATCGGGGCAGGCGTCATTTTCCAGCAGTCTTCCGGAATCGTAGGACTGACGACGGCGGCCGGCCTCTGGGCGGTGTCCGCCATCGGTACGGCGGTGGGAATGAAATTCTTTTCCCTGTCCGCCTTTGCCACTTTCCTGGTTCTACTGGTTCTGTCAGGCATGGGGATTTTGGAAAAGAAGGTTTTTAATAGGAGTTGATGAGGTTTACGGCTGACCTTCATCTGCATTCTAAGTATTCTCGAGCCACCTCTCCTCAAATGGAGCTGATAACCCTTGACCGCTGGGCGAGAATCAAGGGGGTTCAGGTTTTGGGGACAGGCGACTTTACTCATCCCTACTGGATGGAGGATATCAAACAAAAGTTGGAACCTGCAGAGGAAGGTTTTTTTAAAATTAAAAAGCAGTCGGGGGAATTTACCCGTTTCGTTTTAACGGCCGAAATAAGTTGCATCTATTCAAAGAACGACAGGGTTCGCAAGGTCCATATTCTGGTTTTGGCTCCTTCTATCGAAACCGCAGAAGAAATTAATAAAGAGCTGTCCAAGAAAGGAAACCTGTTCGCCGACGGAAGGCCGATATTGGGATTGGACGCCAGAGAGTTGGCCGGAATAGTTCTGAACGTTTCGGAACAGTGTATGGTTATCCCGGCCCACGTGATGACTCCCTGGTTCGCCCTCTTCGGTTCAAAATCGGGGTTTGATTCTCTTGAAGAGTGTTTTGAAGAATACTCCGATTCCATCTTTGCCATGGAAACAGGGCTTTCCGCAGACCCGGCGATGATATGGAGATTGGAGGAAGGAGCAAGATTGGCCCTGGTTTCCAATTCGGATGCTCATTCCCCGGCCAATATAGGGCGGGAAGCCAACGTTTTTGATACGGCGATGGATTACCGGTCGCTGGTTGCGGCCATCAAAGATAAGGATAAGAAAAACTTTCTCTACACCATTGAATTTTTTCCCCAGGAGGGAAAGTATCATTACGACGGCCATCGGGCCTGCGGCGTCTGCTTTTCCCCAGCCGAGTCAAAAAAGGGCAATAACGTCTGTCCCAACTGCGGCCGTCCCCTGACCATAGGAGTGCTGAACAGAATAGAAAAACTGGCGCGGAAACCCTCCGGTTTCCAGCCGCCTAACGCCCCCTCCTTCAAGAGCCTGGTTCCTTTGCGGGAAATTATCGCCGAGGCCTTAAACGTTGGGTCAAAAACCAAGAAGGTAAAAGAGTATTATGATGCCCTGACCGGAAAGCTGGGTGGTGAATTGAAAATACTCCTTGAAGCATCCAGGGAAGAGTTGGACTCGGCCTCCACTCCGGAGATAGCCGAGGGAATTATAAGGGTCCGCGAAGGAAGGGTGACCATAGAGCCCGGTTATGACGGAGTCTATGGAAAGGTCAAGATATTTTCTTCGGAAGAAAACAGGAATTTATCCAAGCAGGGAATCCTGCTCTAACTCTTATGACGATAGGTATTCCCAAGGCCCTAATCTATTGGAAGAGACCGTTTTTTTGGGAGGAGTTTTTCCGGGCTCTGGGTTTTAATATCTTATTTTCGCCGCCCACCAACAAGGAGATAGTGGAGATGGGGGTGAAGAGAGCCGACCCGGAAACCTGCTTTTCCAATAAGGTATACTGGGGCCACCTCATCTGGCTGGACGGAAAGTGCGACCTTATTTTTGTGCCGCGCCTGAAGACCAATGAGATGAAGCTGGAGTACTGCCCGAAATTTTTCGGAGTTCCGGACCTGGCACGTATCCTGGTGTCCACGCCCCTCCTGACCCTTACGCTGGACCAGAAAAAACAGACTTTCCGTAAAAGCCTGGAGCGGCTAGGGCGCCAGCTCGGGAAAAGTGTCCAGGAGGTAAGGGAAGCTTTAAGTAAAGCACTTTTGGTTGAGAAGAGGAAAAAGCACGAGAGGGAAGAAAGATTTTTCAGCAAATTGGCTTCTAAAAAACCTAAAATCGTCTTAATTTCTCATCCCTACAACCTATACGATACTTACGTCAACCTAAGAGCCGGAGAAAAACTGCTGGGATTGGGAGTTCAGCCGTTGATACTTGAAGAGCTGCCGGTAAGACACCGGAGATTCCTCCCTAAGATTAAAGGCGTTCCTGCCGACCTGTCCGACGTGGACTTCCATTGGGAATTTGCCGAAGAAATGGTTGAAAAAATCAAGGAAATCTTTAAATATGATATTACGGGTGGGGTGGAAATATCCTCCTTCCAGTGCGGCTGTGACGGGGTTATTAAAGAAATGGTGGAGGGTGAATTCAGAAAGAGGAAGACCCCTTTCCTTTACCTGATTATTGACGAACAGACGGGTGAGGCTGGCCTCCAGACCAGGCTGGAGGCTTTCGTGGATACCCTACATTAATATTATGTCCAAAGAAAAAACCATAGTTACCTTTGCCGGATGGGGCAATTATACGACGGCCTTCAAGACCCTCTTTGAACAGTTGGGGCTGGAGGTTATTCCGCCGGAAAAGACCAATGCCCGGACCGTCTCCGAAGGAGCTAAACTGGTTCCGGAGATGTTTTGTTTTCCCATGAAGGCTACCATCGGCAATTACCTGCCCGCTCTGAAAAAGGGAGCCAACACCATTTTTATGGTTCAAAACGTGGGAGGTTCATGCCGCCAGAGGTATTACGGAGCTATTCAGGACAAAATCTTAAGGGAAAACGGCTGGGACGTTGATTTTATTGACCTGAAAATAACCCCGAAAAATATTTATAAGAAGATCAAAAACGTTTCCGGTGCCTCATTCTTTCAAATCCTCAGGGCGGCCAGGATATTTTTTAAGAAACTTTGGCTTATAGAGAAGGTAGATAAGAAGGCCCAGTATTACCGTCCGCGGGAGGTCCAGGCAGGGGCGACGGATAGGCTGGTGGATTATTTTCTGGTCAGGATGGAGAAAGCGGGCCGGGTGGAAGAACTGTTGAAGCTTGAAAAAGAAATGACGGGAAAGATGCTCAAGATAGAAATAGACGAGGGGAAGTCCGTACCGAGGGTGGGGCTCATCGGAGAGATATACACGGTTAGCGACCCCAATATTAATTTCGGGGTGGAAAGGAAATTAGGAAGGGAAGGTATCGAAGTGCACCGCGAAATGGACGTTACCTATCACATAAAAAAAATAATCTTCCCATGGAAAGACTGGGTTATTCAGGGGAAAATAAATCCCTACTTAAAATCCACCGTCGGCGGTCACGGCCGGGACGCCATCTACGAGATGATTAATTATGCAGAAAAAGGTTTTGATGGAATGGTTCATCTGCTGCCCTTCGGCTGTATGCCTGAAGTGACGGTCAGGCCCATCCTGGAAAACATCCACAAGGAAAAAGGCATTCCCTTCCTGTCACTTTCTCTGGACGAGCAGGTGGCGGAGGCGGGCATCGATACCCGTTTGGAAGCTTTCGTAGATGTTGTCAAAAACTATCACAAGCAGTATAATCAGCGCAGTTTATCATGAAGACTTATCTGGGCATAGACGTCGGGTCCATCTCTACCAAGCTGGTTTTAATAAACCAAAAAGGGGAGATACTCTACCATCTGTACAAAAGGACGGAGGGTAATCCCATTAACGCCGTTCAAAAGGGCCTGAAGCATCTGCAGGGCTATCTTGAAGAAAAGAACCTGGACGCGGAGATAACCGGCGTGGGGACCACGGGTTCCGCGCGGCATCTGGCGGGGGTCATTACGGGTGCCGACCTGATTAAAAACGAAATCACGGCCCATGCCAAGGGCACTTCTTTTCTGGTACCCGACGTCAGAACCATCATAGAAATAGGGGGACAGGATTCTAAGATTATAGTTTTGGAAGATGGGGTGGCAGTGGATTTTGCCATGAATCTGATATGCGCCGCCGGCACCGGCTCTTTCCTTGATGCCCAGGCTTTCCGCCTTAAAATACCCATTGAACAATTCGGAGGTTTAGCCCTGAAATCTCAAAAGCCGACTAACATCGGTTCCCGATGTACGGTCTTTTGTGAATCCGACATGATTCACAAGCAGCAGATAGGGCACCGGGTAGAAGACATCGTGGCCGGTTTGTGTCAGGGTTTGGCGAGAAACTTTTTAGCTAATGTGGCCAAGGGCAAGAATATAAATTCTCCCATAGTCTTTCTGGGAGGCGTTTCCCAGAACATAGGTATGAGAAAGGCTTTTGAAAACGCCCTGCAGCAGGAAGTCATCGTTCCTGATTATAACACCGTTATGGGAGCCTTCGGGGCAGCCTTACTGGTTAAGGAGTCCGTTCCAGAGAAAACGAAATTTTTGGGATTTGAGGTTTCTGATAAAAACATCCAATGCACTTCTTTCCAGTGCGATGGATGCCCTAATCACTGCGAGGTTATAGAAGCCAAGATAGAAGGCAAGACCATGGCCCGCTGGGGAGACCGCTGCGGAAAATGGTCCAACGTTTCACGGTCCAGTTCTCTTTCCTGAAGCGAAGTTTATTCTATCGGTTGGGTCTTTGGGGCATCCATATAATATTATTCCCCTGAACGTCAAATTTCCCTTCCGCGAACTTTTCAATCACCCACATATTGGTTCTGGCGTGACTGGTTATCTCTGAGGTCTTTACCTCTATTTTTTTGGGATGCAGGACGAGAAAAGGAAGGATTTGGTCCGTCAGGTGTCTGTCCAGACAGGCGCCGGTTTTTTCTTCGGCCAGCAAATTGACCGCCGCTTCCTTTCCCACTTCTTCAGCTCTCTTGCCTAAAGTTCCTAAAACGTCCGCACCCAGAACCGTCCTGGCGAATTCCGCCGTCAGACAAACGTGGCTTCCCGGGGAGGAGGTTCTATAATACCTTGTCTCGGCTTGAACGGGAAGGCCCTTCAAGCCGCCCAGTATCTCCCTGGCTCCCCTGGCCTGGCGCTCGGCAACTTTCTTGTCCCGTAAAGAAGAAGATGCACCCGACAAAACCGATATCTTTGTAAGTTCTCCTCTTTCAATGAAGGGGCGGAGCTTCAAGGCGGAAGGGCTAATTCTTAAGCTTACCTCCGCGCCTCCTTCCGGGTAATAGCCCTTCTTTTTGGTTTCCACCTCTATTTCAGCTCCCATTTTACACAGTAAACTGAGAAAGACACGCTGGAAGAAATCCCATGAAGGAGCAAAAAAAGTATCGGTAGCTCCTCCTCTCACCTTAATTTCAGTGGGAGATGGGGCAAGGAGAACCGGAAGTATCAGGGCCTGGAGCACCAGCGGGATGCTACAGGCCGTCTCCAGCCTTATAGTCAGAGATTTTTGTGTTGAGGTGCCGGGAAAAAACTGTATTGTTCTGCTCCCCAGCGAATCACCCTTCACCTCTCCGCCGCATAATTCGGAGGCGCTTCTCAGGGCTGCCAGATGCTGATGGCCCAGACCTGGCTTTTCCCTTCCCTCCCGGAGGCGGGAAACCTCAAAAGGCTTTTTAAAGGCGATTGCCAGGGCGAGAGCGGTCCGGAGGATCTGTCCGCCCCCCTCCATTTTTGAACCGTCTATTGTAATCATATATTAATCCTGATTATTTTATTCTAAAAGAAAGAATTTAATTTTTAAAGACCGCCAGGGCAATTGGGTTTTGGCTGGAAGGTTAATCTTGACAAGTCTATCAGTCCCGTTATAATAGAACAAGCTTTAGTAAGCATAAGCGGCAGACAGCCTTTATGAACCGATACGGCAGCCAAAAATTTTTTTTCATGCTAACCGGGATAAAAACCTGGAGATACGACGTCTCCATCACTTGCGGAGAGATTTGCGAGAGGTTTAGTAAGAAAAGCCGCTAACACTACCATCAAAACTTACTACTAGGCCTCTCACCCAAAGAGGCCTTTTCGCTTCAAAACCATGGAAAACAAGTTCTACCTTACCAAGGAGGGATTAAAAAAACTTCAGAAAGAGTATCAGGACTTGAGAAAGATTAAGTTTGCCAAAACCACGGGAGAAACCCCGGCTGCTTTGCATTCCGAGGACCTGAACCCGGAGTACCTCTCATTTAGGGAAGACTTGAGTTTTTTGGAGACCAGAATCGTGGAGCTTACCAACATCCTTAAGAACGCCGAAACGATAAAAAAACCGCGGAAGAATGAAAGGGATATGGTATCCCTGGGAGCTACGGTTACCCTGCAGGAAGCGGACGGACAGATCAACGAGTTTATGATAGTGGGTACCCTTGAAGCCAACCCCGGCGAAGGTAAAATTTCTTCAGCCTCTCCCATCGGCAGAACCCTGCTTGGTCACCGCAAGGGAGAGGAGGTGGTAATTACTTCTCCCATCAAGGTTGTTTATAAAATCAAGGACGTCAAATACCGCTCCATATAGGCGGGTGAGGTTTGACTATCTCTCATAAATTAGGATAATATACTCAGGAGAGCTCTGAGTATATTATCCTGTTAGGCAGAGGTTAAATTCGGAATTAGCAAACCTTATGGACAAAGCACTGGACTTCCTGCTGGAGGTCAGTAAATTAAAAACTATGCCCAGGACGGGATGGGTTCTGATGGAAGTAAAAAATCCGGAAACCATCGCCGACCATACCTTCCGACTGGCTCTGGCCTGTTGGCTCCTGGCAGAGAAAAGGGGGCTCAACTCCACCAAGGCCGTCAAGATGGCTTTAGCCCATGACCTATGTGAGGTTTACGCGGGGGATATGACCCCGTTTTTTTACTACGTGGACTTGCCTCAGGGGGAAGGCAGGATGGGAGAAAAAGAAGCCTTGAAGAGGTGGGTGCGGCTGACGAAAAAAGAAAAAGAGGAAAGGGGGAAGGTAAAATTTCAAAAAGAAAAAGAAAGCCTGGAGAAATTGATCCGGAGCCTCTCTCTTAAACTTCAGAGGGAGCTGTTTTCTTCCTGGTTGGATTATGAGAAGAGGATGTCTCAGGAGGGCAAGTTTGTCCGACAGGTGGACAGGATAGAAACCCTTCTCCAGTCGATAGAATATCTCGGCAATAAAGAGGAAGACAGCGGTACCAGTTGGTGGGAAGGTACGGAGGAAATGGTGGAAGACCCCATGCTGATTGATTTCTTAAGAGTCATTCAGAACAGATTTTATCCGGGAGCAGAGAAACCCGGGGAAAAGAACGAGGGCCTTGAAAATATCTTAGACTTTCTGCTGCAGGTGGGAAAATTAAAGAGATTACCGAGGATGTATTGGAAGATGAGGGAGGTTAAGGAACCGGAGACGGTAGCGGGCCACATCTTTTCCGTTTCCATCATGGCCTGGGTTTTTGGGAGCCAGCTGAAGTGTAACCTGGGCAGGCTCATCAAAATGGCGCTCTGTCATGAAATATCGGCCGTCTATACTGGTGACACCACCCCCTATGACAGCACCTTTCCCGAAGAGAAGGGGGCCAGGAAAGAGGTTCTTAAAAAGTGGGTACGCCTCTCTCAGGTGGAAAAGGCGGAACAGTTTGCGGAAGACTTCAAAGAAGAAAAAGAGGCTCTGGAAAACCTTTCCCGAAATCTGAAACCTCCCTTTAAGGAGGAGATCATTGGGCTGTGGAGGGAGTACAGGACCAGGAGCAGCCTGGAAGGCAATCTTTTGTCTCAAATCAACGTTCTGGCGGTTCTCCTCCAGAATCTGCTGTACGAAAGGAAAGATAAAAAATTTTCTTCATCCCCCATTTGGGAGTGGGCATTTGAGAAATGCGACAATCAGCTCTGTTTTGATTTTTTTGACGAAGCCAAAAAGAAATTTTATCCTAAAGGGAATTGAGAACAAGATTTTAATAAACTTAAAGGTATCGTATCAATAAAAACGTGGGGAAGGTAAAGAAAACCCTTACAATTCTGGCGGCGGCAGCGGTTCTGTTTTTCATCTTTGCCCCGAGCAGGTTTCCGGATAATACCGACTTCATCGCAGGACTGAATAAAGCCATTCCCAACCGGGCGGTAATAGTTTTTAATTCAGGGGGCTGGGGATACACCCCTCCCCGGCAGGCAGCCGATTTCGCGCCCGTTTTAACGGGCATCCAGGATACCTTGGCGGCCGCAGACTACCAATCGGTGGTCATTCCTTATAAGAGGACGGAAAACAGTTTTTTAGGCAAGATTACCGGTTTACGGGGTTTTGTTTCATCTTTCGATTTTCAGTCTTCCGCTCTGGCAGGGTATCTGGAGGAATACCTTGAAAAAAACCCGGAAGAAAAGATAATTATCACCGGCCTTTCCAATGGGGCCGCCTTTACCGACCAGACTATAGAAAAGATGGGACGGGAAACCGCTGGCCAGGTGCTGGCCATCGAGGTGGGTACGCCTTTTTGGGAAAAGCCTATGGTGGCAGGCAACGTCCTCTTCCTGGATAATAACGGACAGGACTCTTTGGCCGACGGGAAGATATCCAGCCTGTTGCTGGCTCTTGTTAAGGCCCCCTTCAGACTGGTTTCCGCTAAGGTCTGCGGGACAGACCTTTCTTTTTCCCGTTCCATCCAGGTGCCGGGGCATGAATATACCTGGAATTCTTCCACCGGCAGCGACATCACCCAATTTTTAAAGGAAAATTTTCCTCCCCTTCAATAAAATGGTTATTTCCTCAGCCCCTGGAAAGATCATCCTCTTCGGCGAACACGCCGTCGTCTACGACAAACTGGGAATAGTCTGCAGCGTTGACAAGAGGTGTCGGGTGAAATCCTCTCCCTTTCCCGGCAGGGAGATTGGCATCACGTCCCATAATCTTGGAATCAAGGGTTCTCTGGACGAGAAAGGGCTTTTCCGGACGGCCGAGGAGGTAAGGGCCTGGGAAGAGAGCGGCAATTTTCAGAAGATAAAGGAAAGGCTTGCCCAGGACAATCTTGCTCCGAGTTTTTTTGTTGTAGCGGAGATTTTTAAAAAATATCAAACTTTTCAGGGCATGCGCATCGAAATCAGCTCCGATATCCCCAACAGCTTAGGGTCAAGTTCTGCCGTTTTCTCGGCGCTCAGCCTGGGAGTCCTGAAACTTTTAGGGAAAAATCCTTCCAAGGATGAGATTTCCGGATTTTCCTACCGGGGAGACATCATGGCTCACGGAGGAACCCCCTCCGGTATCGACAACAGCGCTGTTACCTGGGGCGGTTATCTTGCCTACAGGAAATCGGATGGCATCAGAAAGATGGACATCGATTTTAACCTTCCTCTTTTGGTTGTAGACAGCGGGCGGAAAGCCAGGACATCAGAAACCGTTTCCTATATCAGGGGGCTGCGGGAAAAAAATCCTTCTCTGATAGACGGAGTGATGGAAAGGCTGAATTCAATTTCTGAAAGATCTTTGGAAGCACTGTCTGCCGGTTCTCTGGGGCGGGTCGGCAGTCTGATGACGGAATATTATCGGGAGTTAAAAAAACTGCATATTTCTACTCCCGAACTGGACGGCATAATAGGCCTGGCTCTGAAAAACGGAGCCCTGGGCGGGAAACCCACCGGGGGATGGGGTGGAGGCTGCTGCCTGGTATTAGCTGAAGACGAATCTAAGGGAAAAAGGCTCTCTGATATTTTTCAGGAAAATGGTTTCTCTTCTTTCCCGGTCGTCACCGAGCAAGAGGGCGTAAAACTCATCACTCCTTAAAAATACTTCCGTCGGGAAAAGCTGGATAACTTTTTTGATTTCCGGCCCACATCCATTAAAATTATATTAATAGAAAGTTTAAAAAATAAGAGGGTGAGAAATGATGATGGTGACTAAGAGTTTGAATGTTGTGAACAAGAAAATAGTTGGTATCAGGGACAAAGACGGTGAGTTCATTATTGAACTGGAAGATGGCGGCGAAATAACCATGAAACTGGAAGGAGACGTATGTAATGATGGAGTGCTGTGCCAATGGCCGGTGGTGCGTCTGAATGGTGACGAATTATGGAAAGGCATATAAATCGTTCTTTGTTCTTTTTACGAGACCTTTAAACGTCTCGTTTTTATTTTTTGGTGAAAATTTGAAGTTTTACATCCCCATTTCAAAAGGTCTATAATTAACTAATGTTATGAAACGCATTCTGTTATTTGTTTTATCTTTGATTGCAGGAATAATAATCCTGAGATGGGTTATCGGTTTTGTCGGTTGGGATGAAATAAAGACCGCCCTGATGGTGTTCAGGGGATGGGAAGGAATAGTGATTTTTATATTGACCCTGATAATAATGCTCGTCGCCAATTGGCGGTGGAAGGAAATTTTGCGCGGTCAGCAGGTGGATATTTCTTTCTGGAACCTTTTCGGTCCTTATCTGGCCGGCTTTGCGGTTATGTTTTTGGCTCCCGTCCTGGTTTGGGGAGGAGAGGTTTTCAGGGCATATATCGTCAGAAAAAAGAGTAACATTTCCTGGTCTAAGGCCTTAGCCTCCGTAATAATCGACCGGGTTTTGGAGTGGACGGCCAACCTGGCCGTCATTTTGGTGGGTGCCGCTTTCTTTCTAACCAAAATAGGACTGCCTCCCAAGAATCTTTTAATAGGTTTTGGGGCAGTTTTTCTATTATTTGCCGCTGCCATTTTCTGGTTTTATTTCAAGACCTTCCGGAGGGAAAGCATCACCAAAACCTTCGGGCGTCTCTTCAACAACAGTCTGAGCGAAGAGCCTTTATTAATAGAAAAAGAGATATTCGGTTTTTTCCGCTTTGAGAATAAAGCCATGACTAAAGGCTTCTTTATTTCTTTCCTGCGGGCGGGAGTGATGTATCTCCGTACCTGGCTGCTGATAGCCTTTTTAGTGAAGGAAATCTCTCCGATTTCAGCTGTTTCCATACTCGGTTTTACCTATCTGGCGGCCATGATCCCCATTCCCACTTCTCTGGGCTCCCACGAGGCCATCCAGGCTTTTGCCTTCAAGTCTCTGGGCATGGGAGTGCCGGCCGCCACCGCCTTCACCATGATTATCAGGGCGGCAGAACTCCTGTTCTCCCTGGCCGGTCTGGCTGTTATTTTCAGGTATGGAATAATATTTTTCAAGAGATTGATTTTCGATAAAGTTGACGAACCCTCAATATGAAGTTTTCCATCAGCACCAGGGGTTTTAACGACATCATTGATATTACGGAGCAGACGGCAAAAGCGGTGAGGGATTCCGGAGTTAAAGAAGGAATCTGTTTGATTTCCTGTCCGGGTTCCACCTGTGGTATCACTACCTTAGAATATGAGTCCGGCCTGATTGCGGACCTGAAAATGGTGCTAGACAAGATAGCCCCGGTTTCCAAGGATTACGAGCATTGCAAGAAGTGGGGAGACTGCAACGGTTATGCCCATGTGAGGTCGGCCCTGCTCAAACCTTTCCTGACCGTTCCCGTAGAAGACGGCAGGCTGCTTTTGGGAACCTGGCAGCAGATATCCTTCATTGACTTTGACAATCGTCCCCGTCAGCGGGAAATAAACATAAAGGTGATGGATGGATAATCTCTTCCCGACATGAAAATCAACCGCATTATCAAATACTTCATCGTTAGCGACCTGATTTTCTGGGGCGGCTGGGGTTTGACCAGCCCCATCTTCGCCATTTTCATCACAGACAATATTAAAGGGGGGTCGGTGGCCGTGGCCGGGTTGGCTTCGGCGGTCTACTGGATGGTGAAATCCTTGCTAAGAATTCCCATCGGAATCTTTCTGGATAACCGTCCGGGAGAGATGGATGATTACGTCTTTTTGGTATCCGGTCTTTTAATAGTGGCCGCGGTTCCGTTCTGTTATCTTTTTGCCATCTTGCCCTGGCACATCTATCTCATCCAGGCTCTGCAGGGTGTCGGCATGGCCATGGGGCTGTCCGGCTGGGCAGCTATCTTCACCCGCCACATTGATAAACAAAAAGAAGCCACCGAATGGGGGATGGACGCCACCTTCGTGGGCATCGGCATGGGCCTGTCGGGAGCGGCGGGCGGTTGGGCGGTAGCCCGCTTCGGTTTCAACCCCGTCTTTATCGCGGTAGGCCTGATAGAGATCTTGGGCGTATTAATCCTCCTTTTGATGAAAAAGGATATAATGACTTCAGCCGACCACGGCATGCACTTCAGTTTCAAGGAGATTTTTCATAAATAATATTAACCAGAAATGCATAATCAGGAGATAGCCAAAATCCTCAACCTCATCGCCGAGTACCTGGAAATGCAGGAAGTCCCTTTTAAACCTGCGGCCTATCAGAAGGTAGCTCTGGTGATAGAAAATATGGAGGAGAGCGTGGACGAAATCTATGACAAACAGGGTTTGAAGGGATTGGAGGATATCCCCGGGGTTGGAAAGAGCATAGCCGCCAAGATTGCCGAATATTTGGATACGGGCAAGATTAAATACTACGAGCGCCTGCGCAAAAAGGCACCGGTGGATATAGAAGAGCTGACAGCCGTGGAGGGTTTGGGTCCGAAGAGAATTAAATCCCTGTACCAGAAGCTTAACGTCAGGAACGTCAAGGATCTGGAAAAAGCTGCCCGCAGCCATAAAATAGCCTCCCTGTTCGGTTTCGGGGAAAAGAGCGAAGATAATATTTTACAGGGAATTGAATTTTTAAAAAAGAGCAAAGGGAGATTTTTGCTGGGGGATATTCTTCCCACGGCCCGGGAAATTGAGAAGAAACTGCGTTCTCTCAAGGGGGTTAAGAAGGCCGATATAGTAGGTTCCCTGAGGAGGATGAAGGAGACCATCGGAGATTTGGATTTCCTGGTAATATCGGGAAAATCTGCTGAGGTAATGGAATTTGTAGTTGCCCTGCCCGGGGTGATTAAGGTGTGGGGCAAGGGGGACACGAAGGCCTCCGTTAGGATGGAGCAGGGTTTTGACGTTGACGTAAGGGTTATTCCCGAGGAATCGTATGGTGCCGCCCTCCAGTATTTCACGGGTTCCAAGGAGCACAACATCGCTACCCGTAAGATAGCCATCAGTAAGGGTTTCAAACTCAACGAATACGGACTCTTTCGTGGCTCTGCCCGGATAGCGGGAGAAACAGAGGAAGGGATTTACAAGTCCTTAGGTATGGATTGGATTCCCCCTGAGATAAGGAGAGATGAAGGGGAGATAGAGATTGCCCTGAAGGGCAGGCTGCCCCGTCTGGTACAGCTCTCAGACATTAAGGGAGATCTGCACTGTCACTGTTCCTGGGACGGAGGAGAGAGTTCCATACCGGAGATGATAGAGAAGGCGCGGGAAATGGGGCATGAATACATCGGGATTTCAGACCACACCAAATTTCTCAAGATTGAAAGAGGTCTTGACGAAAAACAGCTTTCTCAACAGAGGAAAGAGATAGACAAAATCAACCTTGAGCTCAGAACTCCGAACTCCGAACCCGCACCAGGAATGGTGCGAGGTAAACCTCGAACCTCGAATTTTGTCGTTCTCCAGGGCGCTGAAACTAACATCCTCAAGGATGGTTCAATAGACATAAATGACGAAGCCCTAAAAAAACTTGATTATGCCATCGGAGGCATCCACTCTAATATGAAAATGACGAAGGAAAAAATGACGGAAAGAATAATCAAGGCGATGAAAAATCCCTTTATCAACATTATCTCCCATCCGACGGGTCGCCTTCTCAAGAGAAGGGAGGAATACAAGGTGAACTTTGAGAAACTACTGCGGGCGGCCAAGGAGTTCCACGTTTTTCTAGAAATCAACTCCTCTCCCCAGAGATTGGACCTGAGCGATTACTACATCAAGAGATGTAAAGAGGAAGGGGTTCTGATGACCATAGATACGGACGCCCATCACAAGAATCAGATGAAATATCTGGAGTTGGGCGTAGCCCAGGCCAGGAGGGGATGGGCGGAAAAAGAAAACATCATCAACACCCGAAAGGCCGCAGATCTCCGCCCTCTCTTCCGTTAATATGTTAAAAGAACGGTCGGCGGGGGCAATAGTATTCCGTAGAGAAGGAGAAAAAGAATATTACCTTCTTTTACATTATAATGGGGGGCATTGGGATTTTCCCAAGGGCAACATAGAAAAAGGAGAAAAGCCGGAGGAAACGGCCGTCAGGGAAATCCAGGAGGAGACCGGCATCACCGCCCTCAGATTCCTCCCGGACTTCAGGGAAGCCATCACCTACTTTTATAAGAGAGAGGGGCAGACCGTTTTCAAACAGGTCATATTTTTCCTGGCGGAAACGAAAGAGAAAGAAATTAAAATTTCCTGGGAACATCAGGGATTTGAATGGCTTGACTATCGCCAGGCTCTGAATCGTTTGACCTTTGAAAACGCCAAAAAACTTCTGAGGTCCGCCGCCTCCAGCTAACCAGGTGAAGAACTAAAAACAGCCTCCTTCAAAGAGGCGGTTTTCAATGTTGTTGCGGACTTTATTTTCCTTTAGCCTCGGCAACAATTTTTTCAAAAACTTCAGGATGTTTTTGGGCAATTTCAGCCAGCACCTTCCTGTCGATCTCTATCTTCTCTTCTCTCAAGCCGTGCATGAATTTACTGTAGGAAATTCCGTGCTGCCGGCAGGCGGCGTTTATTTGAATCTGCCAGAGCGCCCTAAAGGTTCTCTTTTTTCTCTTCCTGTCTCTATAGGCGTGAGTCCAGGCATGGAAGAGGGCGTCTTTAGCCAGTCGGTATTTTGACTTCCTCCCCCAGCGGTATCCCTTGGCTTCCTTCAAAACCTTTTTCCTTCTTTTGTGGGCGGCTTGGCCGCGTTTTACCCTTACCATATTCTAAAAGCGTAATAACTTTTTAATTTTTTTAGCTTCTCCCTTTGACATTTCCGTCATTTTTCTCTTTTGCCTCTTAAAGCTCCCGGATTTTTTGCGCCGGTAGTGGTCGAGTCCGGTTTGCCGTCTCAAAACCTTGCCATTCTTGGTAATCTTGAAGCGCTTCAAGACAGCTTTCCTGGTTTTAGCTTTTCCCTTTTTGTTTGGCTTGCTCATAAGTATAATAATATACCAAAATATTACTTTGGTATTGAGGAATTGTCAATTAAATGATTCCCTCCGGGTCAAGATTCCTTTATCAGTATGGCTACGAAACCCTTTCCCTTCTTCAGCAATCTACCTTCCTGCTTAACGGGTACTCTGGCGTTTAGGTCCTGGATGAACTTTTCGGTTTTCTCTCTGGCGAAATCAGAAAGCCTCTTTTCCCTGCCCCTCAGAAGCATTTCCACCTTCACCCTGTGCCCGGCGTTAAGGAATTTTTCTGCCTGATGGAGACGGGTTTCCAGGTCGTGGGGAGATATGTTATACCTTAGCCTGATGCCTTTGATATCCGTACTTTTCTTGGCTTTCTTATCTCTCTTCTTCATCTGGTAAACGTACTTCCCGTAGTCCATTATTTTGCAGACGGGCGGGGCCACCTTGTCCGTTACCTGGATTAAATCCAAATTGCGCTCCTTTGCTCTCTGGAGCGCCTCCTTTATGGGAACGATTCCCACCTGGGTGCCATCCTTATCAATGAGCCTTACCTTTTCTGTCCTTATTTGATTATTGATTAATGGTTTCTTCAACAAATTTTTGTGGAGATGAA
>CAZMJM010000002.1:0-5223 GCA_964566875.1 uncultured Candidatus Saccharibacteria bacterium
AAAAAGGCAAAAATGCCTTTAAATAATTATTGTGGCTTATTTTTTGAGTCACGTTCTTTTGGCTCATCAATAAGCTCTGATATCTTTCTCCTTCCGAGAAAAAAATCCAAAATATCTTCTTGAATTTCCGTGTTTGTTTTACGTTCTTTTCTTGTCACGATGCCCACTTTTACTTTTAAAAAAACTAAAAGAACTCCCCTGTCAGGGAGTTCTGAAGATAAGAATACTATCTTCTGAACTGCTACCCATAATACTCCTATTGGGATTAATTGTCAATTAAAATTACTTGCCTGGTAAAAAAATTTCTGATTATCCTTTTACTTCCGGCTTGAAATTTTTGATTTGTCGGAAAAGTAAATAGTTCACAAGAGTGAGCGTAAGAATGAAGGAGAACGAAATTAAGAGTGACACGGGTAAATTGTAGCTTACCGGTATAGCGCCCGTTACCGCCCGGTCAATATTATTTTCCTGCGGCAGGAAATGAGGTTTGGCCGAGATTTCCCAGGGTATTTCCATCGTTAGTTTTACATGACTTATTGCGTAGGTTCCCAGGAAAGCCAGGGCGTTGCCCAATAGCAGGGCAAAAACGACCAGTATAATGCCTTCGGATAAAAATTGTTTGCGTATTTTTTTTACGCTCCAGCCGAGCATCCTGAGAATCCCGATTTCCCTGTCTCGCATCTTTAAATTATAGAAAACAAGAAAAACATAAACGATTAGTAATAAAATTCCCAGAATTAGAAAGACGGTCTGTCCGAAAGAAGAGAGCAACTTTATCTGGTCCATTAATTTAGCGGAAAAAGTCTGCTCGCTGAAAACCAAAAAATCATTATCTATGCCCGTGATGCTTTTTTGGATATCACCCCTCCACTGAGGCTTTATTTTTAATAAAACGACGTTAACGAAGCTTCTGTCGCCCGTGCCGTATATCTCTTTCATCTGATCGGATTGTTTGGCGATTGACATGGCGGAGTCGTAGTCCATGTAGATGCCCGCCGGGACGATGTTTCCCGTCAAGTTTGAACGCAATACGCCGGAAACTGTGAAATTATTTTGAGCGATATTTATGCCGTCGCCCAGGACTAGAGAATTTTTTTGTGCGAAATCTTCAGTAACCAGAACCTCGTTCTTATCCAACAAATAGTCACCGGTTTTAATGTTGTCCCTTAAGATACCCGAGAACAGTGTATCGTCCGGTTGGACGCCGAACACATCTTTATAATAAGAATTATCAAAATACCAGAAGTACAGGCCGGTATCGGCCCGTTCAACAAATTCCAGACTCTTCAGTTTACTGACTTCGCCAGGATAGATGGGGGCATTGGCATGTGGATACACAAGGCCGGACATTTGATTTGGGATTTGGCCCATCTTCTGTACTACGGCGTCGACTCCGATAGCTTTAAATGGCAGAGATGCTATGGCATCCATATTTCTGCCGGCCGTAATCATCAATGAAATGAGAAAAAAATAAATCGCCACGCTCAGAATCAAAAGCGTGGTTTTGCCTGGATTCCTTTTTATCGAGGACCAAAAGTAGCTTGATATCATAAAGGCACGCTATAATTTATAAGCGAACCGAGCTTGACGATTGAAGGCATCTGCCGGTAAAGCAAAAATGAGAGAATAAGGGCGAATACGGTGGAACAAAACAGGAAAAAAGACGTATCGATGGCAACCCACTTCAATATTTTATTCTTTGGCCAGCCCAGAAACCTTAAAATGGCGGATTGATAGCCGTATTCCATACGCCGTAATCTGACAATGAAAATTATTAGGAGCGATGAAATCACGACCATACCGATTTCGAAGTAAAGACCGAATTTGTAAAATAACTGATTCAGACCGGATAAATTTTTCAGCAGGCTATCCTTGCTTAAAATGGAAAAGCCGGGAAACTGGTTTGACAATTCATTTTTACTTAGACCCAGCTGGTCGGCAGATTTCAGAGACACAAAAGCTTGATTGGTTATCTCCTCTTTGCTTCCGATGATTTGTAAAGCGGTCAGGTAGGGTATGAAAACTTGGGCGTTGGCTAAATTACTCTGGCTTTGAAAATCAACCAGGCCGACGATTTTGTAATTTTTGTCACCGATGGGATAACTTCCCCCAATTTTGTATCCGAACAACTTTGCGAAATGCCGTTCAAGTATGGCTTCCAACGACTCATCGGTGCTGAAAAATCGACTACCCGCCATCAAAAAATTCTCTATATCGCGCAGTCCGACTTTCGGATCGTTGACATCCAGGGCCACTATAGTTCGATTATCTTTAACACCAAATTGCCATAAAACTAAGGCGGTGGAAACGCCGTTGACGTTCGGTAGAACAGAAATTTTGCTTTCGAAGTCATTTTTATGAAAAGGTCCAAGATTAGAAGGCAGGATAACGCCGGCAGTTTTAACATTGGTAGGGTTCTGACCCGTGTCTTCTTTCTGCATGACCAGTTCTGTCTGCAGAGACTCCAGGGGTTTGTCGGCCAGCTTTTTGATATAAAACGTAAAGACGAAGGAACCGGCAGCAGCAAACAAAATTAACCCGGACAAAAACGCGGTTATAAAAAATTTTTCCCGATGGAAAACAATGTTTTTAAAAACTAGATTCGTTATGTCGTTCATTTAATGAGGTTGAGTATTTGCCTTAAATCATCATAACTCCAGTCGCCGGAGTAGGTCGGTACGAACGAATCGCCCTCTGGAAAATTTTTCAGAACTACGTGCTTCCCGTTAAGGTCAAACTCGTCTTTACCCCCGATGAAAATGGCGATGGGCATATGCTCGGTGATGCCGTAGCTTTTTATCAGAGAGGCGTTCTGCGGGTCGATAAAACTGTATTCCTCGATTTGGAATTGGGGAAATTGGGCAATGATGGGTTCGACTTTTTTTACAATAGCTTCAGCTGGAGGGTGTGGTAGATAAAAAATTTCCACAAGATTGGCTGAACCGCTTTGATTGTCCGCCTGGGAAGAATCTTTGTTCTTCATCACATAAAACGAGGCTGTACCGATGGCGGCGACGACCACTAAAGAAATAACGATCAATAACGATTTTCTGTTCATATTAAATGGGAGTTTTGTTATTAATTAATAAGTTTTAGGCCTCCTTGAGACAGCCGATAGGTTTTTTGCGTTTCCCGGGAAATGTCCTTTTCGTGGGTAACGATAATAAAGGAGGTTGCTAGGCGTTCGTGCAATTTTTTGAATAGAGCGATGATCTGCTCCGAGGTTTTTTCATCCAGGTTACCGGTGGGCTCATCGGCAAGCACAAGCTTGGGGTGATTAACCAGGCTTCTGGCTATGGCAACTCTTTGCATCTCTCCTCCGCTTAAATTATCGGTTACTGCGTCCCGTTTGCCGCTAAGCCCGACCTGCTCTATCAGTTCGGTTATGCGCCGTTCCTTTTCTTCTTTCGTAATGTCTTCTCTAGGATAAATGGCGAGGAAAATATTGTCGTGAACGGACAAGGAAGGAATCAGCCTGAAGTCCTGGAAAACGATGCCGATATTCTCTAGTCTGAAATTTGCCAGCTGCTCTTCGGAATAACCGGTCAAATCGTTGTTCAAAAAGGAAACCCTGCCCTTATCCGGAGTAACTAAGCCCGTCATGATAAAAAGAAGTGTGGTTTTGCCTACACCAGATTCGCCTATGATACTGACGAACTCTTTTTCCGCCAACTGAAAACTAACATCGGTAAGTATCTGCTGTGTTCCGTATTGTTTATAAATATGTTCGAGTCTAATCATATTATTTGCCGTATAACTCGATTATTCGATGAATTTGTTTCTTTTCCTTCTCCGATAGATGCCCCTTCTCTTTCAAGATTTGGTTGATGATGCTTCCTTCCAATGTTTTACTCTTAAGCGAATCGAAAGATTTGGCGATAGACATGGTGAGCAAGGCTATATCGAAGCAATCGGCACCAGACTCCAGATATTTTTTCAGCGTATTTATCTGACCCTGGATGCGATTGAGGTGATCCACGCTTTCCTTCCTTCGTTTGGCGATACTTTTGTTTATTTTCATAGAATTTATTTAAACCTGTATACCCCCTACCCTATATGACTAGGATATTACGCACAAGGACATAAGTCAAATCCATAACCAAAAACACTCCCCGCAGGAGTGCTTTTTACTATGTTGCCGGGCTAGGGTTCGAACCTAGATTGAGAGCTTCAAAGGCTCCTGTCCTACCATTAGACGACCCGGCAATATATTCTACCATTAGGCCCGCTTTTCGAGTCGAGGAGAGCCCGCCTCGCCGATGACTCGGGGGCGACCCGACAAAATAAGTAATTAGTCTTCAGTAATTAGTAGTTAGGCTAAAACTTCTCTTATTAAATCAGAAAACAAGGTCAAAATCAAACCCTACGGGGCGCCAGGAGGGATAAAAGTAGTAAGTTTGTTTGCCCCCTCCTTCCATAATTGATACAGCAGGTAGAAGCCTACGGATGCGACTATCAGTTCTCCGAAGAAGAAATCGGCCCCAGGTAAGACAAATTCGGAAATTACCGTAGGTATACCGTCCCAGGCCCCGTGCAGGGCAGCCACAGCCAAATAGGTAGAGACGACTTTAGCGTTAAAATTTAACCTGCCGTCTTTACTCTCTCTGAATAAGACGCCCGTTAGTATGGCTGTCCAGGTGCCGTGGCCAATGGGAGAAAGAAGTCCCCGTAGCAAGGTTATACCCAGAGTCAGGGTTACGTTGCCGTTACTCCTCATAAATTCACTGAAGGCGTATCCCATGCTTTCCAGGGCGGCAAAACCCATGCCGGCGGCCGCTCCCACTATTATGCCGTCTATCTCGGTTTTCTTTTTTATGTTCCGCGCTATCAGGAGTACTCCTATGATTTTGGCCGCTTCCTCTATCAAGCCCACAACGAAAGCCGTGGCAAAATCAAGCCGTTTGATGAATAGGGGCTCCAAGAGTGATGCGGCCGATACCCCTAAAACTCCTCCGTAAAGGAAGGCAAGGGCCACCGTGGAGACGTCTATTCTGCTGAAAAGCCTCTTCTCGTAGAAGAAGGAAACGTAAGCCACCGGCACCATGAAACTTCCTAAAAGGACTACCGTAGGGAATAAATTGGAGTTTTCCGTCAGATATAAAGCCGCTACCCCTAAAAGATAGAGGCCTGAGGCGATTAGTAGAACACTTACCCAGTTTGGTAATTTCATAGCTCTGTTTCTCCATTATACATTATACTCAAGTTATTCTACAGAGAGATTTT
>CAZMJM010000002.1:5323-46279 GCA_964566875.1 uncultured Candidatus Saccharibacteria bacterium
ATAGCTCTGTTTCTCCATTATACATTATACTCAAGTTATTCTACAGAGAGATTTTCAAGGATAAAAAAAACACTTTTAGATTAAAGAAAAAAAGTGTTTAGAATCTTAAGGGATCTTATTCCCATTTTTTTTGTATTTCATTTAAGGTTTCTCTAGCATCGTGGGAGTACATCGGATCTGGGCTATAACACATGCCTTGCAGACACATGCAATGCATTCTTTTCCCCCAGCCGGATACTACTTGGTTGTTTCTAGCCAATTCATTCAATTCCTTCGTAGAGACCCATATGTTTTTCCGTGGTATGAAAAAGAATGGTTGCAAATACTCCCGTAAAAGTAAGCATCTCTTCCTGCTTTTCTATCTTTATCACCTATTTATTTTTAAAATAGCTTTTTAGTTAGATTTCATATACACTTTGCGACATTAATTAATGTTTGTCAGTGCAATCTATAGGAAACTTACTCTGTGTGATAAAATTAAGCAATAATCTATTTTTATGGAAGAGCAGAAAAATTTGAAAAACTTTATACCTTTTTTAATCCAAGCCGGCAAATTAAAGAAGATTAATAGAAAGGGATGGCTGCTGAGGCAGATTGAGAGACCAGAGTCCGTGGCTGACCACAGCTTTCGAACGGCCCTGATGGCAGCTTTTATTTGCGGTGACAGAGATTTGGATACCTCCAAGTTGATAAAGATGGCTCTTATCCATGATTTGGCAGAAGTTGAGGTTGGAGATATTACTCCCTATGATAAGGTGCTAAATGATCAACCTTCCGGAGATGCCAGGAAAAGAGCTCTCGAAGATTGGCCCGGTAATGATTATAGGAATGAGAAAAGCAAGAGAGAGAAAAAGGCTGTCCTAAAGATTGTCAAAGAGCTTCCCGAGGTTACGGCCAAAGAAGTGGTTAGTCTCTGGGAAGAGATGGAGGACGGCAAGGGTCCGGAGGCTGAATTTTTAAGGCAAATAGATAAAATGGAGATGCTCCTGCAGGCTTTGGAATATAAAAAAGAGGGGTTGGATTTCCCCTTAGAGCCTTTCTGGCGAGATGTTTCCGAGAGCGTGAAGGATGAAGGATTAAAAGAGATACTTCAAAACCTCAAGGATTATTTTTCAGCCGGTTGATTTCCTTCTTCGCAGATTTCCACTATCGCCAGCTCCAGAGGGAGCTGGGGGATGGGAGAGCGGCGCATTTTATTCTGAGCTGTCAAAAAGATATCAACCACTTTCTTTAATTCCTCTTCGCTGAAACATGAGGCCTGTTTGATAAGAATCTGAACCTCCTCCTTGGTGAGGCCGGAAAGATATTTCTGCAATTCCGCGCCCTTGCTCTTTTCGCCCATTATCTTCACAATGAGGGCTTTCCGCAGATAACTGATGAGTGTTTTGGAGAATTCTTCCATATCCATTCCCTTCTGGCCGACATCGTTGAGATAATCGATGGCTTGCATGGTTGCCTTCTCGCACAAGAAACCGGCCAGCTTGCTTACCATCTCCATCTCTACCAGTCCCAGCAGGTCTTTGATGTCCTCTGCCTTTATCTCCTTTTTGGAATCTCGGTAAAAAGTGGCTATCTGATTGAGCAGGCTCTCCGCGTCCCTGATGGCGCCTCCGGCATTGATGGCGATAAGTTCTTCGGCGGTCTTTTCAATCTTTATTTTTTCTTTCTTGACCACGGTATCTATCTTTTCCATTATCTCGGGCACCGTGAGCTTGCGGAAATCGAATCTCTGGCATCTAGAGATTATGGTGGGAATCATTTTGTGTATTTCCGTAGTAGCCAGTATGAAGATGGCGTGTTCCGGAGGTTCTTCCAGGGTTTTCAATAAGGCGTTGGAGGCCTCCTTGGTCAGCTGATGAGATTCGTCAATGATGAATACCTTGTGTTTGGATTTGGTGGGAGAAA
Organism: uncultured Candidatus Saccharibacteria bacterium; assembly: GCA_964566875.1. GTDB lineage: Bacteria > Patescibacteriota > Minisyncoccia > Minisyncoccales > JANBVM01 > CAZEQH01. The sequence continues at coordinate 7,229 of CAZMJM010000002.1, forward strand.
ACCTTATTCCATCTTTCAGCTCTCTGATGTCGTCGATTCCCCGGTGGGAGGCGGCGTCTATTTCCAGCAGGTCTATGGCATTTCCCTCGGTTATCTCCCGGCACGAAGAGCACTTGTTGCACGGCTCATACTCCCCTTCCTTCCTGTTCTTGCAGTTGACGGACTTTGCCAGGAGTCTGGCCAGAGTGGTCTTGCCGGTACCCCTGGGACCGGAAAATAAATAAGCATGGGAAACCCTTCCCCTGGCGATGGCATTGGTAAGGGTTTTGACGATGTGCTCCTGGCCGATGAATTCCGCAAAGCTCTGCGGCCGATATTTACGATATAATACTAAGCTCATGGACTCGAAACCAATACACTAATTTAACACTAATGACACGAATAAATAGGATTGGTGTCGTGTTGGTTATTTTTTGAAGACGATGAATTTATATCCCAGGAAGTTCCAGGCAAATCCTGCTATGGCTGCCGCTATTCCTCCTACGCTGGCCCAGATTTTGGGGGTCAATCCGAACTGAGGGCCTAAAGCGTTGACTACCAGGGAGGCTACTCCTACGTTTATTCCCAGACCGATAAAGGTAACGATAAAAAACTGGGCGAATTCCTTTTGTACGCCGCTCATTTCCTTCTGTTCGAAAGCCAGGAATTTATTGGCCCAGTACTTGGCAAAGGTTGCCACCAAAAAGGATATGCCCTTGGAAACGCTGAATATAAGCCCCTCCGCTTTCTGGAAGATAGTTATTAATAAATTGAGGACTCCCAAATCCAGAAGCGTAGCCAGAGCTCCTATCAGCAGGAATTTAGCCAACTGGAAGACGAAAGGAAATCTCTTTCCTATTAATTCGGCTATCCAGAGGCCGAGAACAGCCAAGACCGGCAGAGCTAAAAATAAAATCCAGGTTAAGATCCCTATGCCAGTACCCATTACCTGATTGACGCCGGCGCTTTTGATGAGGCCTATCATAAACCAGGCCAGGACCAGTCCCGTTATGATGGCCAAAATGGTGTCTGTTTTTTTCATATTGAATCATTTTAACACGGACAATTAAGAAATCAACTTGACGGAGAGAGTCGTCTGTTGTAATTTGGAAAGCAGATTTATGAAAAACCTAAACGCCTTTCCATTAATGGTTTGCTGCTGTTGTCAGTGTAACTGTCTCGTAAACAGGGAGGGGGTTTGGTTTAATTAAATAAGAAAGTCGAAATAACCTTGAACTCGATACCGCCCCTTCCCAAGAAGGGTTTTTTATTTTTATGAATATTCTTAAAACCATAGGTAATACCCCCTTAATAGAGGTGCAGGGCGTATTCGCAAAGCTGGAAACGGTTAATCCCTCGGGCTCCATCAAGGACCGGATGGCCAAATTCATGGTGGAAAGGGCTGAAAAAACAGGGAAATTAAAGCCCGGTTACCGCATAATCGAGGCCACCTCCGGTAACACGGGAGTGAGCTTTTCTCTCGTTTCGGCAGTTAAGGGATATAAGTTTACGGCCGTAGTACACGAGAGCACCAGTTCCGGGAAAAAAGATTTGATGAGGCTTTTGGGGGCTGAATTGGTGTTGGTACCTGATGAATGGGGCTTTCCAGAGCTTATCGCCAAAACCGAAGAGTTGGCAAGGGAACGCCGTCGTAAGGTATGGCTGCCCAAACAGTTCGCCAACCCAGATAACGTAGAAGCGCACAGGCTAGGCATGGGACGGGAGATAGCGCGCCAAACTAAGAAGATAGATGCTCTCGTGGCCGGTATCGGTACGGGAGGGACACTGATGGGGGCTGCCAAGGCGCTGCGGGCCAAATTCCCGAAGATAAAGATTTTCGGCGTGGAACCTGCCGAATCCCACCACCAGATAGAAGGAATTTCCGACGGCATTGTGCCCGATATTCTGGAGGAAAGATTGATTGATGGGATGATTAAGGTTAAGAGCCGCGATGCATTGAGAACCGCAAGGAAACTGGCTGAAGAGCATGGTCTGCTGGTAGGTATTTCATCTGGGGCCAACTTCATGGCTGCCCGGCAGCTTAAAAGAAAGTACCAGAATGTGGTTACGGTTTTCCCGGATAGGGCCGAACGCTATCTGGAAAAGCTATAGTTTTTTTAAAAAAAGAGAGCAGATTAACTGCTCTTCATAGTAATTATTATCTCAGGGAAAAACTTGCATATTTCCTTGTGCCTGTTCCTTAAGGTCACTTCAGTGACGTGTACAATTTCTGCAACCTCTTTCTGCGTCTTGGAAATGCCTTCACTTTCTTTGCAGATGCCGTATATCAGGCCCGCCAATACTCCGCTTGGGTCTTTTCCTACAAACTTACCGCTCTGCATTATTTCTTTAAAGGCAGGGAAAATTTTTTTCTTGATATTCATGGGTAATTCGAGTGCGGTTGCATAGCGATATACAAAATCTTTCATATTTTCTCTGTCCTCCGCGTTAAAGAATGATTTTATCTCATCAGAAAGTACCAACTTTTGATAATCTTGGAAAATCCTTTTTTGCGTAAAACCGACAAGTTCTGACAATTCTTTAATCGGATTTTTGCCTAAATTGTTCCTGTATACAAGACAAAAGACAGCAGTAGCTAAGCATTTCCAATCTTTCCAATGGATGTTGGTGTCGACAGCTTTTTTCATTGCTTTCTTCATCTCTTTTTTGATAGCCTGGGATAGCGTAAAATGAGGATAAGCTCTCCTGATTATTTCATTTATGCAAATCGCTGCCGTCATATTGTGCTTTTCTTCCGGTGGCCTGAACCATTTTTCCGTTCTCCTTAAATTCCTTGCTTTTAAAGCGGCGGCGGGGTCTAGTTTTCTGCCAGAATCGTCCCTGTTGTTCATCCTTATTCTGGTCCCTTTACCGCCGGAATATTTCTCAACCGGAACCCTGGGATATGTGGGGTTGTCTTCGGGATAAAAGTTAACGCCTCCCTCGTGGTCAAAGCAGCGTTCTTCCAGAACGAGGCCGCAGTCCAGGCAGACAATTTCTCCGTTCTTCTCATCATAGGTTGTATTCTTATGGGCGCATTCTGGATATTGATAATTATGATTATTAATTATCATATCATTCACCTCTTTTTAAACGAGCTTTTTATATTCAAAATCTTAACAGAATTTCACCCTTTGTCAAAATGGCTTTAAAGAATAAAATTTATTATAATGAATAAATCCATGCTCAAACTGTACAACACCTTAGCCAGGAAAAAACAGGTTTTCAGGCCCATTAAACCTAAGAAGGTCAACATTTTTGTTTGCGGACCGACCGTCTATGATTTTTCTCATATTGGGCATGCAAGGACCTACATTTCTTTTGACGTAATCGCCAAATACCTGAGGGAAAAGGGGTACGAAGTCTTTTATTTGCAGAACATTACCGACATTGACGACAAGATTATAAAAAGAGCGCGGGAAAAAAAGGTTTCCTGGAAGAGTTTGGCCAGGAAATTTGAGGAAGAATATCTCAAGGATATGAAAGTTCTTGGGGTAGACAGCGTTACCAGGTATGCCAGGGCCACCGATCACATCAAGGAAATCATTTCTCAGGTGGGGAGATTGGAGAAAAGAGGTTTTGGTTATAAGACCACCAACGGTATTTATTACGACATAGCCCGTTTCAAAGAATATGGAAAACTCTCAGGGAGAACGGCGGTAATGGCAGAGGATTCCCTCTCGAGGATAGACGAGGGAGGGGAAAAAAGAAATGCCGGCGATTTTTGCCTGTGGAAATTCTCAAAGAAAAACGAGCCAAAGTGGAAGAGCCCCTGGGGAATGGGAAGGCCGGGTTGGCACATTGAGGATACGGCCATTACCGAAAAGTATTTCGGGGCCCAGTATGATGTTCACGGCGGTGCCCGAGACCTGATTTTCCCGCACCATGAAGCGGAAATCAGCCAGATGGAGGCCGTTTCCGGGAAATCTCCATTGGTAAGGTACTGGCTTCACACCGGATTCCTGGTCATCGAAGGCCAGAAGATGTCAAAGTCTTTGGGTAATTTCATTACCATAAGGAAGCTCTTGAAGAGGGTATCTCCCAGAACCCTGAGGCTTTTGGTGGTAAAGACTCATTACCGCTCCCCTATTGATTTCAGCGAGAGATTACTCCTGCAGAGCAGAAAAGAAATTGAGAGGATGGATGAATTCCTGGGGAAAATAAAAAAGCTTGCTCAAGAAAAATCGGGGAAAAAGGTGAGAATGAAATTGATTAAAGATGCAGAGAAAGAATTTGACCGGGCCATGGAAGACGACCTCAATACTCCTTTGGCCGTCGCGGCAATTTTTAAAGTGATATCCGAAGGAAATAAGCTTCTGGATAAGGGCGGTCTGAATTCAATAGAATCTAAAAGGATTCTGGCCTTTTTTGAAAAAGTAGATAGAATCTTCAGCCTTGATTTGGCGAAGGTAAAAAAAATAAAAATCCCTCAAAAGATAAGGAATTTAATGTACCAGAGAGAAAGGTTAAGGCAGGATTCTCTATGGGATAAAGCTGACGACATCAGAAAAGAGATTGAAAGAGCAGGCTACCAGATTGAGGATACGTCAGAGGGCCCCAAAATCGTTAAGCGGACGAAATAAATCAAGCCTTATTCTTCTTACAGGTTTCGTAAAAAGACAGTACTCTGTCTGCCACCTTTTTCCAGGAATATTCTTTTACTTCTTCTAAGCCCATTCGGGCTGTTTTATTTCTTAAAGACTTATTCTCAATAAGCAAGGATATATTTTTCGCAAGCTGGCGGAAGTTCTTGGGCTTGGCAAGGAATTTTCCGCAGGCTTTCTCCTTCAGTAGTTGGGCGTAGCCCTTGTTGGCAAAGGCTACTACCGGCGTTCCGCAGGCCATGGCTTCCAATAAGACCAGGCCGAAGCTTTCCCCGAAGATAGCTGGACTGATGAAGATATCGGCCGTTCGATAATAAGAAGCCACCTTTCCTTCTACCTGGCCTACGAAGACGACCTCCCGGAGATGATTTTTCTTTACGTATTCCCGGCATTCCTCTTCCAGGGGGCCGGAACCAACTATTATCAGACGGAGGTTGGAAAATTCTTTCTGTAGGATTTTTAGCGCCTTCAAAAGATATATCAATCCCTTTCTTTCTTCCATTCTTCCCACGAACAAAAGATTCGTCTTCCCGTCAAAGAATTTCTTTATTTTGGGTCCCTTGGTATTGAAACGTTCCAGATCGATTCCATTGGGGATAACGGTCTTTGGCCCGTCATATTCCTTGAAAAATTCTAAAATAAGCGGCGCTACCCCTATCACTCCGTCTATCTTCCACTGGCATATTTTATCCAGGGTATAGAGGAAGGTGGGAAAGTTTTGTATGAACTTACTGCCTTCCACGTTGGAATGGAAGGTAAGGATTTTAAGGGCGTTGTCGGCCGAAGGACTGAGGAGAATCTGGAGGGCCGAGGGGAATCCGAAGTTGTGGAAATGCAGTACGTCAAACTTTTCTTTTTTTAATGCGTCTTCCAGCGCCAGAGGGTTGAAGTTAATGTTAAAGTCGGCCTGGCTGCCTCCGAAATTGATGGGAAACGAAGTGCCCAGCAAGATGACGTCTTTGCCGTAATTCTCCGACATCTTTCTCCTGGGAACTATTATTTTTGTCTCCACCCCCTTTTTCCTGAATTGCTGAAACAGGCCCAGGATGTGCCTTTTGACCCCCCCTGGGTTGGCAAAAGAGTGGAAAGAAACGAGGCCTATTTTCATATTGTAACTAAAGAGATTCCAGTTTTTTGAACGCTTTCCATTCTATCAAAAACCTCTAATCTTGCCAATCATTTTTCCGTGTGATAAATTGGATTTAGCATGGCTAACGAAGTTTCAGAAAAGCTCCCTCCTCAATCCGTCAAGGCAGAACAGGGGCTGTTAGGATGTTTGATGCTTGATAAATCAGCCATAATTAAGGTGGCTGATTTTTTAGTACCGGAAGACTTCTACCGGAAGATACACCAGGAGATATATGAGTCTTGTATTGAATTATTTAAAAGGGGCGAACCCATAGACCTTCTGTCCGTTGCCAACCGATTGAAAGAGAAAAACCTTCTTGAGGAAGTGGGAGGCAACGGCTATCTGACCGAACTGATGAACTCTGTACCTACTCCGCGCCACGTTCTGAATTATGGAAAGATAGTCCACAACAAGAGGATTTTGCGTGACATGATAGATGCTTCCCAGGAAATAGCCGAGCTCGGTTATAACGAGAAGGAAGACATAGATAAATTGCTGGACCAGGCCGAAAGGAGGATTTTCAGTATTGCTCAGAGGGGTCTTTCCCAGGAGTTCGTGCTGGTCAAGGATACTTTGGAAGAGGCATTTGAGAGAATAGATAAGCTCTCCAAGCACCAAACAGGATTGCGGGGCGTCCCTACTGGATTCAGCGAACTGGACAACATGTTGGCGGGTTTTCAGAAGTCCGACCTGATAATATTGGCCGCCCGTCCCTCTTTAGGTAAGAGTGCGCTGGCGCTCAACTTTGCTTCAAACATAGCGGTTAACCACAAGATACCGGTGGGCATATTTTCTCTGGAAATGTCCAAGGACCAGATAGTGGATCGGCTGATAGCAAGTTATTCCGGTGTTGACCTGTGGAGGTTGAGGACGGGTCGCCTTTCCGGAGAAGGAAAAGAAGATGATTTCAGCAGAATACAGCATGCTCTGGGGATTCTCTCCGAAGCTCCGATTTACATTGATGACGCCTTTTCTTCAACCGTGCTTCAAATGAAAGCCATGTCCAGGAGGCTCCAGGCGGAAAGCGAATTGGGCCTTATCATCATAGACTATCTTCAGCTGATGGAACCCCTCAATCCGAATGCCAGCCCGGTGCAGCAGGTGTCGGAGAACTCCCGCGCCCTTAAGGGTCTGGCCCGAGAACTGAACATCCCGGTTCTGGTAATTTCCCAGCTCTCCCGGGCCGTAGAGCAGCGTTCTCCGCAGATACCGCGTCTCTCAGACCTGAGGCAGAGCGGCACCATTGAGCAGGACGCCGACGTGGTTATGTTCATCTATCGGGAAGACCGCTACCGAAAAGAAACCGCCAAAAAGAATATAGCGGATATTATTGTTGCCAAACATCGCAACGGTCCGGTGGGAGGAGTGGAGGTTTATTTTGACGAGAGGAGGGTTTCTTTCCGCAATCTCGATAAGAACTTTGAGGACTATTAAGACATGAAGTATTCACCCGCCATCCAAAAACTGATAGGGGTTTTTGGCAGATTTCCGACGGTCGGTCCTAAAACGGCCGCTCGTTTTGCTTTTCATCTGCTGAGGTCGGGAAAGAAAGAGACAGAGGCGCTGGAATCTGCCCTTGAGGACCTGAAGAAAAAAGTTAAAATTTGCAGTCTTTGTTTCAAATCTTTTGAAGGGTCTTCTGCAGAAAAGTTATGTGAAATCTGTTCTGATAAGAGCCGGAATCGTGGCCTGCTGTGTATTTTAGAAAACGAGATAGACCTGCAGGCTTTAGAGAACACCAGAAAATATCGGGGCCTTTATTTCATTTTGGGAGGCCTTATCTCCAGCCTGAAGAGAGAAGATTTTCAAAGGATAAGAAATGAGGAATTGAAGACAAGAATCAAAAATCATCCTGAGGTGAAGGAAATAATCATCGCCACAGACTTTACCGCCGAGGGAAGGGCCACCGCTCTTTATCTGAAGAGAATGCTCTCAAGTCTCAAGGTCAAGGTTACCCAGCTGGGACAAGGGCTTCCGGTAGGAGGAGAGCTTGAGTATGCCGATGAAGAAACTCTTTCCAGCGCCCTGGAGAGCAGGAAATAGAAACACGTATAAGCGGATCTACGCAGGTATTATCCGCAGAACTACGCGGAAACATAAACACCCCTTGATTACAAGGAGTGCTTTTTTATTCGCGTTTATCCGCTTCTACGAAGTTAATCTGCGTGTATCAGCGCCCGTCAATCCTCTTCTACACACCCTTTATCTCTTCAATCTGAACTTCTGTAAATTGCTGCCGATGGCCTTTCTTGACTTTATATCTTTTACTGGCTCGATACTTGAAGACGATAACTTTCTTAGCTTTCCCCTGGCGGATTACCTTTCCGGTTACCTTAACGCCTTTGACCTGCGGTTTGCCGATTTCCAGCTTCTTTCCTTTTTCTAAGAGCAGAACCTGGTCGAAGGCCACCTTGTCCCCCTCTTTCTTGTCTAATTTTTCCACCTTTAACCTGTCTCCTTCTTTGACAAGGTATTGTTTTCCTCCTGTTTTGATTACGGCTAACATATGATATTGGCTTTATATTATTCCGGTTTTTTTAATTTTTTATTCTCTCTTATCTCCAGCAATTTGTCCACTCTTTCTGAGAATAAACTGAGCCTTTTCTCAGAATGGTCATAGGCGGAAACGGCATTCTTCAAGTGGCCACCCAGTTTCCGAAAATTGTTGTTCAGCTTTTCGGCGTCCCGGCTTATTCCGTTTAACTTTTTTAATGTCTCCTGGGTTTGTTTGGATATCTGCGTGTCCTGGAACCAATGAGCGATGGTTCTCAGGGTAAGATAAATGGTGTTGGGCGACGTGAGAACCACCTTGTTGTTCCAGGCATAACTGGCTATATCTTTTTCTCTCATCCCAAACATGACTTCGTAATAGATGGCTTCGGCCGGGATATACATGAGGGCGAATTCAATGGTTCCCTCGGAAGGTTTTATGTATTTGGAACTTATCTCGTCTATTCTGGCTTTCAGGTCCCTGAGAAAGTCTTCCCTGAAGCGCTTCTTTTCTTCCTCGGAATCCGCATTTATCATCCGCTCAAAGTTTTCCGAAGAAAACTTGGAATCGATGGGCAGTACCTTCTGATTGGGCAGTTTGAGGATAGCGTCTACCGTCTCTCCCGAAGAAAATGAGTATTGTCTTTTCCACAGTTCCTGGGGAAAATGCTGGGACAGGATATACTCTAATGAAGCCTCTCCCCACTGTCCTCTCAGTTTCGGCGATTTGAAAATTTTCTGGAATGAGGAAACGTCTTGCACCTTTTCCTGAATCTGTTTCAGGTTCTCCCTCATTTCGGTGGTTTCCTTGGTAAAGGACCTCATCTGTTCGTTGAGCTGCCTGGAGGCACCATTCTGGCTGTCCCTTATCTCTTTCATCTGGTCGCGCATCAAGTCGGTAAGGCGCCTTTCCAGGTCCCTGATGGATTCATTCTGTACCCGGTCGGTCTTGGATTTTGCGTAAATATAAAAAATAATAAGGGCTGCTCCTGCCCCTACTATAAAGGCAATTGCAATGGACAGCGTTTCAGGCACGGATTTATTTTAGCCGATTAGCAGCTTAAAGTCAATTGACAGAAAGAGGCGGTTAGAATATTTCCGCCGCCAAAAATGCCAGATAAACCAGCACCAGGAAGGCTCCTTCTTTTCTGGATATCTTTTTGTCGGTGGCGGAAAAAATTACGAAGAACAGGCAGGTAGCTACGGTGAATATGTAACCCTTAAAATAAACAAAAAATTGGGAAACGTCAAACGGCGAAATAAGGGCCGCTAATCCCAGCACGCAGGCCGAATTCACCACCACCGAACCCATGACGTCTCCCAGTATCATGCTTTCGTGGCCCATAGTGATGGACCTGATGCCGAAAGTTAATTCGGGCAGAGACGTCCCCAGAGCTACCAATACCGCCCCCATGATAATTAGCGAGAAATTGAGATCAACCGCCAGCTGGGTGGAAGAATAAACGATTCCTTCCGCACTAATCAGCAGGCAGATTACTCCGAAAGAGAATATAACAAGGTTCTTTAAAAATAGTTTGAAGTGCATCCAATCTCTCTGGAAGTGTCCACTGAAAACTTTGGTAAACCTTTCCTCCTCCGACAGCAGCTGCCCAAAATAGAAAAACAGGGCGATTATGAGAATGATTCCGTCTCCGCGGGAAACATAGCCGTCCGACATCAGCAGGATGGGCAGTAAGCCGTAGATGCCCGCATAACTGCTGGCTCTCTGTAAGGTGGTACTCTCAAATTTCAATCCCCCCTTCTTGGAAAGAAAAGTGGCGATTCCCACTACCAGTGTCAGGGCCACTATGTTGGAACCCATTACTACTCCGAAAGAAAGTTGGGGTTTCCCCTGTAGGGAAGAGGTAATACTGACGAATATTTCCGGCAGAGAGGTTGAGAAGGCCATCAAGACGGAAGAAACTATAAATTTTCTCCACTTCAAAAATTGGGCTATTCTTACCAGGGACCTGACCACCCAGACTCCGGAACGGATGAGGAGTAAGGAGGAGGCAGCGAATATTAAGAGGTTAAGCCAGAGCATTTAATTTAAGAAAGATATTATTTGCAGGGCCAATCCCAGGACAAAGACGGAAACCAGGACAAGGGCCAGGACCTGGCCGGGCTTGTTACCTTTCTTTTCAGCCATCCTTCGGTACATCAACAGGATAAGAGTGCCGTCGACACCCAGCATAACTCCTCCTCCCAGGCTGATTACGGTGATAAAGCTCTTCAGTCCCAGGAGGAAAATAGCCAGAGGAGGCAGACAGGTAAGCGCCCAGGCCTTGTTCTTACTTATATTTAAATCATACCAAAAAACGCGTTTCAGGGTTAGCCCCAGGGTGATAAAGGAGGTGAATGTAGTCAGGATTCCCAGCAGCAGGATCAGGGTGAACATTCCCTCACCCAGAAAACTTTCAAGGCCCGTCAGGGCAGACTCTGTGGTAGCCGGTCCCGTCATGCCCAGTATCAGGTACACGAAGAAGGCATATATAAGAATGGGGACCAGGGTGGCGACGGGTATCACCTTTTTTAATAAGGCTTTGTCTTCGCCTAGCATTTCTTCCACTTCCGGTATCAGGGCGGCTCCCCATAAGGAAAACAGGATGGCGCCGTAAGGCAGGAAAAAATTAGAGAGATTAAGGGGTTCGGCGGGGGCAATCAGATATTCCATCCTGATGGCAGGGTGAACGCGCAGGAAAACCATAATCATGACGGCGAAAAAGAAAACCAGAGACCAGGTTTCTACCTGGGCTATTATCTTGATTCCCAAAAAAATCATCAGGGCCCCGGCGGCAAAATAAAGGAAGGTATAGAAATCGGCATTTTCTATCTTCAGGAAAGGATAGAGTACGCTTTTCAGAAAGTCCCCTCCCACTATGATGTAGGCTAAAATGGCCCCGTAGGTTCCCAGAAGGGAGGAAAACAGAGAAACCCTTTCTCCCCACTTGCCCAGATGAACCTTGGCGAAACCGGGCAGCCTTTTAAAGTCGGGAGTAGCCACGGCTAACCGGCCGAAGATTATGTGGATTATTCCTACCAAAACTCCGAGAACCGCAAAGTAGCCGAGCATGACCGGAAACCCCACCCTGGAAGCCAGGTAGGGCAGAGAAAAAATACCAACCCCTATGGTGGTGCCGGAGATGGTAGCTACCGAATAAATGAATTTTTTAATCTTAGGCAAATTCTTTTTTGGCTATAAAATGCCATTTTGTTATTTCAATCAACGCTACCTCCAGCAACCCAAGACCCAGTATCAACCCCCAATCAATCAATGCCAGGGGAACGGTTTTCAGAAGGGTTTGCAGCACCGGTACGTATATGGCCATCCCCAAAGCCAGCAGTCCCATTATCAGCGCTATTACCAGAAATTTATTGGAAAGGGGGTGGATGTGCCAGAGGTTTTGTCTCAGACTCTTGCAGGAAAAGGCATAGAAGAGAGAATCCACCGACAGGGCTGCGAAAATCATTGTTCTTATGTGGTCAATGTCATGGTCGTTGCGTAGCAGCCAGAAAAATATTCCCAGCAGCATGAAGTCCGTCAACAGACCGATAATGAAGATTATTACTTTCATTTCCCGGGTCAAAAGGGGAATCTTGTGGCCGGCCGGTTTGCAGGACATCAGGTCTTTTTCCTCCGGTTCAAAGGCCAGGGCAATGTCGGGGAGGCCGTCCTCAATCAGATTAACCCAAAGAATCTGCACTGCCGAAATAGGCAGAGGAACTCCTGCCAGAATGCTGAAGGATATTAATATCACCTCGGTGAAGCTGTCCGAGAGAAGATAGGTAATTACTTTTCTGATATTGTCCAATATAGCCCTTCCCTCCTCTACGGCTTTAATGATGATGGAAAAGCTGTCGTTTAAGAGGATGAGGTCTGAAGTTTCCTTGGCCACTTCCGTGCCCGAGCCTAGAGCTACTCCGATATCGGCTTTCTTAAGGGCGGGGGCGTCGTTGATGCCGTCTCCGGTCATGGCTACCACCTCTCCCCTGTCCTGCCATGCCTGAATAATCCTGGTTTTGTGTTTGGGTTCCACCCGGGCATATATCTGTATCTTTTCCAGGACCTGGTCGAAATCGCCGGCGGACATAGTTTCCAACTCTCTTCCTTCTAAAATATTCTCCTCTTTTATTTCAAACCCCAGTTCTTCGGCTACCGCGAGAGCCGTCAGTTTATGGTCTCCGGTAGCAATAATAGGCTTCATGCCGGCTCTCTTACAAACCTCAATAGCTTCTCTTGCTTCCTTCCTGACCGGGTCTTTGATGGTGACGAAACCGGCGAAAACCAAGTCCTGGATTTCCGACTGTAGGTCTTCTCTGGCAGAAGAAATTCTAACTTTTTTAAAGGCCGAGGCCACTACCCTTAATCCCTGGCCGGTCAGATCCTGCAGTTTTTTCTCTATCTTATTAAGAACCGCCTTGGAGATTTTTATCTTCCTGGCTCCCTGCTTGATATGGGTGCACTTACCTATGATTCTTTCCGGAGCCCCGCACAGATAAAAATTGTGACCGCTTCCCTCTTTAATCACGGCCCCTACATACTTATTGACAGTGGTAAACGGAAGCTCCATTACTTTTTTAGCTCTCTTGTAGAGTCTGGACATCCCCATTCTTATGGCTTCTTCCATGATAGCTTTATCGGTCGGTCTGCCCCTTACTACCCAATTGCCGTTCTCATCTTTTTGTTCCTCCACAAAGGCTTCTGAGGTCAAAACCGCCACCTTCAGGGCAAAGGCATCATTTTTCTTAAGGGGTCTTCCGTTTATTTCTTCGGCTGAAATTATTCCGCTTACCTTCATTTTTCCCTCGGTCAAAGTACCGGTTTTGTCCGTACATATCACGGAAGTGCTTCCCAGGGTTTCCGCGGACGAAAGTTTCCTTACCAGGCCTCCCGCCTTAAGGATTCTCTGCATCCCCAGAGCCAGTATTACCGTCATGGCTACCGGCAGTCCCTCGGGAATAGCGGCCACCGCCACGGCCACGGCCGTAATGAACATTTCTTCAAATTCCCCGCCTGTAGCTATTCCCTCGAGAAAAATAGCAAAGCAGATAACGGCGACAACGATACCGATGAGGGAAGAAAAAGTGGAAAGTTTTTTCTGATAGGGCGTCTTTTCTTCTTTTGACTCCTTAATCATTTTAGAGATTTGGCCTATCTCGGTATCTTCTCCCGTTGCCGTAACGATTATTCTGCCCTTGCCGTCCTCTACGATGGTTCCCATATAAACCATGTCGTCCCTGTCAGCCAGGGGGGTTGTGGGAATGAGGATGTCGGTTTTTTTCTTGGAGGGCAGCCATTCTCCGGTCAGCGACATCTCGTTAATCTTCAGGTTGCTGTTGTAGAAAATCCTGCCGTCGGCCGGAACCTTGCTCCCCGGGTTCAATACTGCAATGTCTCCGGGCACCAAATCTTCGGAATCCACTACTTTCAGGTTTCCATCCCTCAGTACCTCGGCCTTGTATTTAACGGTCTCCCTGAGCCGTCTCAATGTTTGAGAGGCTTTATTTTCCTGGACAAAACCGACCAACACGTTCAATAAGACCGCTCCAAAAACCACCACGGCATCCGTGGACTCTTTCAATATTAGAGAAACGACGCCCGCTATCAGAAGTATGTAGATAAGAGGGCTCTTAAATTGCTCGAAGAAAATATTGAGGCTTGAGAGGGGCTGTTCTGCTGGCAGTTCATTCCTGCCGAAACTTGTCAGGCGCTTTTCCGCCTCTTTCTGGGTCAGGCCCTTGGCCCTATCAACGTTCCACGCCCTTTCCACCTCGTCAATTTTTAAACTGTGCCAGATGAATTTAGACATGCCTATATCTATATTCTAACGGAAAAACCCCTTTCTTTAAATGTGGACAGTTTCTAATTTCTAATAACTCTTAATTACGCAGTAATTACAAGGAGCGTAGTGACTGGTTCTTATTACTAAAAAGTCGCTTTATTGTTTCTAACAACTCATAAACTAATAACTAAAACCACTCTTTGCAGAGTGGTTTTAATGCTTGCCCTGAGCGTAGTCGAAGGGTGGCCCCACCGGGAATCGAACCCGGGTTTTGAGGTTGAGAACCTCACGTCCTCGGCCACTAGACGATGGGGCCTGATTATAATAATTTATCACAAAAGGCGCTTTTTTCAAGAATACGACCGCAAGAGCTGGGAAACCCGAAAGGCATTGAGGCCCAACGTCAGGGCCGCACTCACGGCGGCCAGAACGGCATAGAGGCTCTTTTCGCCCGGAGGTAAGGCTATCCAGATTGGTATTGAGTTGCCTTTATAGTTAATCTTGAAATTCGTTTTCCCATTCCGTTTCAAATCGCTCACCCTCAGGTTGGCGCCTTCCTGAAAACCGAAGGTAAAGGTTTCGGCCTTTGATAATTCAAATATCTTTTTTAATTCTTCCTGGTCGTAGCAGAAAATAATCCTTGCTTTTTCCGGGAGGGTTTTAACAGAATCCAGAAAATCGGCAGGCTCCCCCTCCATTATGCTGGTTATCAGCACTGCAATATTCTGCTCTTCCTCAGCGGGTATTTCCGCCAGGCTTTCCTTTAAGGAAGCGGATTCAAGGGCAGTTAAAAACTTTTCTTTTCCGCTTTTCTCCATGAGATAAGAGAGTAGTCTTGAAGCAAAATTTCTCTCCTCACCCATAATTATGACGGTCGTGGAGCCGCTTTCTCCATCTTTTATTTCTGATTGTTTGGTCATATCTGGTTATTCCTGATAATCAGGAGGTATTTCGTAAAGGTGGATGATAAAATCCGCCATCTGCTTGAAAATCGGCACTGCGGAATATTCGGCCGTATTGGTATTAGGATTGTCCAGCTTTACCATAATCAGGAATCTTGGATTGAAGGCCGGAGCAAATCCGACAAAACTCTGGACGGTCTTTTCGGAGTATCCTTCTTTGGCAATTCCTAAGGCACCGTAGGAAACCTGGGCGGTACCGGTCTTACCGGCCACAAAGTATCCAGGCACGCCGGCCGCCTTGGCATAACCGTTTTTTACCACGCTGATAAGCATGGCTGTCAGGTCAGATGCCGTTTTGGGGGAAATAATGCGTTCCCCCCGCGCAATCTGTTCGTTCCCTATAAGATTGTCCTGAGACGAAACCTTTTGTACCAGATAAGGGGTAATGAGCTTCCCTCCGTTGGCAATGGCAGAATAAGCTCTTATCAGTTGAACAGGGGTCATTTCAATTCCTTGTCCAAAGGAGGCTGTGGCGAAGTTTACCTCCCGGCCATTTTTCAGTTCCTTGTTTGAAGAATAGGTTTCCTGGATATCTATTCCGCTTGGTTCAAAAAATCCGAACTTTTCGATATATTTCATGAAAGAACTGGGGCCCAACCTTTTTTCGACAAAAACAGCTCCCGTGTTTATGGACTTTTCCAGGACATTGGTCATGGTCAAAGGTCCCCCATAACTCCTCTGTCCGTAATTATAAATAGTTTCTCCGGAGACAGTCACCGAGCCCTCATCAAAATAGGTGGTGTCGGGCGTTATTCTGTTTTCCTCCAGGGCGGCTGCCATGGTTATGGGTTTAAAAACGGACCCCGGCTCAAACAGATTTTGAGTGGAGGGATTTCTGAATATCTCCAGGTTTCCCTCTTTGGCGTATTCTTCGTAATTGTTGGGGTTGAAATTTTCCAGATTGGCCATGGCCAGAATTTCTCCAGAATTCGGTTCCACGACAATTATCTGGCCTCCTTCTATCGCCAGGTTCTCGGCTGCTTCTTTCAGCATCTGTTCGGCTTTAAACTGGATGTCATAATCCAGGGTCAACGTAAGATCGCTTCCCTTTGTCTGTTCCGTCAGGCTGGGCTCTCCTTCCAGGGTCTCATTATAGAACTCCTCGAGGCCGTACTGGCCTTTCTGTTCTGCCCCCATAAATCCTATTATCTGGGAAGCCAACTCTTCCTGCGGGTAGTATCGGCCTTCTTCCTGAGCCAGGTAGATTCCGTCGATATCAAGCTCCCTGACCTTCGCCACCTCTTCTTCCGTTAACTTTCTCTTCAATAGGGCGTAGAAATTGTTCTGGCCCATCCTTTCCAGAAGGAAATTTTTATCCAATCCCAGCGCTGGGCTCAGTTTTTCTGCGGCATCATTCAGGTCGGTTATCTCTTTTGGCTGAGCAAAAACCAGGAACCACTCCATGTTGATGGCCAGGGACTTGCCGTCCCTCAGAAAGATCTCTCCTCTCTCCGAACCTTCTTCGGCAAAGCTTATGTGCAGTCCTTGAGAGAGGGCTCTATAAAAGTCTCCGTCGCGTATTTGAATAAAAACCAAGCGACCGGTGATAGTCGCTGAAATGAGAAGGAAAACAACAAAAATGAAATTAATCCTCAAATTTTTCATTACGGCAGTCTTTATCAGAATTTCATTGCTTTAGGGAATTTTAACATATTTTATCACAGAATTTTACTCAAACTCCAGAAAAAATCATTATTTGCTGGCCACCGACCCTGCCAGTACCTGAACGTATCTTATGTTGGTGGACTTTATGAATTCTCCGCCGGCCAGATACTGGTCTACCCGGGAGAGAGAATCCATTTTTGAGAGATTAATGTTCAACAGATCGTTTTTCTCAGCCAGAAATTGTAATTTTCTTTGATATTCGGTGAGCAGATATTCCTGTTGGGCCAGATTGCCTATCTGGAAGATATAAAAAGCCGCCAGTAGGAAAAATAAAATGACAGCGGGTACCCAGACGAGATTGACGGTTAAAGTTTTGGTTCTCATAATAATTTTACTGCCGCCCTGAGCTTGGCGCTTCGCGAGCGGGGGTTGTTAATAATTTCCTCCCTAGATGGGACTATTGGTTTCTTTGTTAAAATTTTTATGGTGCCTTCCCGCGACTTTTCTCTGAAATAGTTTTTAACTATCTTGTCTTCCAGCGAATGAAAAGAGATAACCACCATTCTTCCTCCCTCCTCCAGTATGTCCTGGGCTTGCGGCAGAGTCTGTTCCAATGCTTCCAGTTCTCCGTTGACGGCTATCCTCAGGGCTTGAAAGGTCTTGGTGGCAAAATGCCTCTTTCGGTAGCGGTACCAGGGCGGAACGCTCCTTTTAATGGTTTCGGCTAATCGGGCGGTGGTCACAATGTTCCCCTGTTTCCTCTCTCTTGCTATCCCGCGCGCTATGCTCCTGGCAAACCTCTCCTGGCCGTAGTTCCTCAGTATCCCGGCAATATCTGCAGCTGGCCATCCATTTATTATATCGGATGCGGTCTTGTCGCTGAATTCTTTGTTATACCGCATGTCAAGGGGTTCATCTTTCTGGAAAGAGAATCCCCTTCCGCTTTCCTCCAGATGCCAGCTGCAGATGCCGAGGTCGAACAGGATACCGTGCACGGAACTGAAGCCTTTTTCTCTTATTATCTTTTTCAGATTAACGTAAGAGTCGTTAACCAATATCAGTCTTTCCCTATTAAGTTTTTTTAACCCTCTGTAAATTTCCGGGGTCAATTCGATTCCCAATACCTTTCCTCGAGGTTTGATTTTTTCGAGGATGGAGAAGCTGTGTCCCGCCTCTCCAATTGTAGCGTCGACAAAATTTTGATTGGATTCAGGGTTTAAAAATTCTATAACCTCTTTTTTAAAAACGCTCGTGTGCATTAAATTCCCAACTCCTCCAGCCGGTCGGGCATATCCTCTATCTCCTTCTCCTTCTTCTGTCTGTATTGTTTCCATTTGGCCTCATCCCAGACTTCAATCTTATTGGAAAGCCCTATGACCACTACGTTTTTCCTTAAAGAGGCATATTCCTTTAAATAATCGGGTATTAAAATTCTTCCCAGCTTATCCAGGGTGACGTCTACCGCCCCGGAAAGAATCATCCTGACAAATCCCCTGGCGTCCATCTTGGTGCTGGGCAGATTCTCCAATTTTTTAGCTAAGTTCTTCCATTCCACCATCGGATACAGGGTGAGACAGCTGTCTATGCCGCGAGTCACCACGGCTTTTTTGCCTAAATCCCCTCTGAATTTGGAGGGTATAGCCAGTCTTTTTTTGCTGTCTATGGTGTGTGAGTATTCTCCTATAAACATGCGGGTTATCCACAGTTGGAGGGGGTTATTAACATAGTTATCCACAATCTCCCACCTCTAATCACATTATCTCCACTTTTAGGGTTATAGTCAACTGTTTATACCACTCATCGCTAAAATAAGTATAAAAATCAATAGTTGTCCACAGGAAATCCACAGTCATCCCCTTATAAATATTACTTTTATTTCCAATAAAAAATAAAAAACTCCCATTGTCAGGGAGCTGCCATATAAAACCTTATTAATGCCTATGCATTAAGGGTTTATTATTAATTCAAAGTTTTCCGGGTTAATTTTTATACTGTCCCCTTTCTTCACCTTGTTGGAGAGTAAGGCCCTGGCCAGGGCATTGCCGACCCTGTCCTGAATAACCCTGCTCATTTCCCTGGCTCCGAATTTCGGATTATAGCTCAGGTCCACTATTTTTTCTTTAAGCTCGGGAGTGATGATAAGAGCGATCTCTTTTTGTTTGAGGTTTCTCTTTATCTTGCCCAATAACAGCTCTGAGATATCAATCAGGTTCTCGCGGGTCAAGGACTTGAAAAGAACCACGGCATCGAAACGGTTGATGAATTCGGGTCTGAAAAGCCCTTCTTTAAAGAGGTATTCAAAGAGTTCTTCCTTTACCTCTTCTAATTCCCTGTTGCGCTTCAGCGCTTCAAGGATGATTAAATAACCGGCGTTGGAGGTGGCTATGATAATGGTGTTTCTGAAATCTACTTTCCTCCCCAGGCCGTCGGTAATGTGGCCTTCGTCCAACACCTGTAGGAAAAGATTCAGGATGTTGGGATGGGCTTTTTCTATCTCGTCCAATAAGATGAGAGAAAAGGGATTCTCTCTGACCCTGGTGGTTAGCAGCCCTTCTTCTCCGCTTGAACCTATCAGTCTCGGAATGTCTGCTACATCCTGGAACTCCGACATATCCAATCTTATCATTCGCTCCTCGGAACCGAAATATATGGCCGCCAGTGACTTTGAGGTTTCAGTCTTCCCCACTCCGGTGGGGCCTAAGAACAGAAAAGAGCCCATTGGAGCCTTCCTGATGCTTATCTCAGACCTCGCTCGCCTCAGGGCGTTGGATACTTCTTTGATAGCTTCTTCCTGGTTGACTATCCTTCTATGGAACAGCTCTTCCAGATTCAACAATATTTCCTTCTCTTTCTTTTCCACTTCTCCCACCGGTATTTCCGTCTTATCGGAAAATACCTTGGCTACCTGCCTGGGCAAGAGCAGTTTTTCCTTTTTCTGGGATATGTAGACCATAGTTTCGTCCAAAAGCTCTATGGCTTTCTCCGGGAACGGAGTGCCCTGGAGATATTTTTCGCAATAAGAAAATATATCCCGCAGCGCCTGATAAGAAACGAATTTGTCGTACTTTAATTCAAGACGCACGGCTAAATTTTCCAGGATGGCAAGAATTTCCCGCCGTGAAGCTTCCTCAACCTCAACCTTCTCGAAAAGATTAAGCAGCCCGGGGTTTTCTTCAATATATTTGTGGAGTCCCCGGTAATCGGTGACCGCAATTATCTGAAACTGGGGCATGCTGAGGTACGAAGCCAGTACTCCAGAGAGGTCCATTACTCCGGGCCGGCTGGGTCCTCCCACAAAGTTATGGAAGTCGTCTATCATCAGAATGACATTGCCGGCTGAAACCGCCTCACTGAAAATTATCTCAAACATATCCCCGGATCCCTTTATGGTGTCGGCGCGGCTGATGAGACCCGCCACATCCAGCCTGAGAACCCTCTTATAATTGAGTCCGGGCAGGCTCTGCCCCAGGGCGCTTCGTTCTATAAAGGCCTGGACTATGCTTTTACGGCCGCTTCCCGGTTCCCCTACTAAAAGGACATTGTTATCCTGTTCCCTGGATAATACCCTTTCCACCTCCTCGATGGATCCTTGATGCCCGACCACCTCTGGAAACCCCAGCGCTTGGTACTGTGTGGTCAGGTCGGTAGAGAATTTATCCAGCGTTATGGTGTACCCTGCGGCCCACTCTCTCCCCAGAGAACCGATTTTGAGCAGGTTTTTCATCTCCCAAAACTTCCTCAGGCTCTGCCTCGTTTCCTGAAGCCGTTCCAGCCAATCTGTGATGTTGTCTATGTCCTCCGGTTTTAAATTGGCATTGAGCATTATTTTTTTGAGAATGGGGTCTACGGAAGCCAATCCGCAAAGGGTATCCCCGCAGCTTATCCGCTGGTGTCCCTTATGAGAAGCAGCATCAAGTGCTTTCAATATTACCTGCTCCAGGTCGGGGGAAAGCTCTGGCTTTCCGTCCGATTCCTTGCTTTTATTAAGAGGTGAATTTTTATCTATCTTGTTTATGGTCTTCAGGTTATCTTTCAGTATTTTCTTCACCTGTTTGACATTGATAAGAGCGCGATGAAAAACAAAATTGAGCTCGGGGTTATCTCTTAACAGGAAAAAAAACAATACCGAAGAATCGACATAAGATATTTTTTTAGATCGACTGTATCTTTCGGCCTCAAAGAAAGCGCAGGCAGCCTCAAACCCCAGGAATTCTGCCAGGTTAAAATTATGAGGGTCTTCCGCCGCTACTCCCAGGTTAACGGAAAGGTCAGGATGTTTCAGTCGGGTTAGGAAAAATAACTCTTTCACCCAGGCCGCCAGCGTCAAGACCAGGAATATCAGAGTTGCGCCCAATAGCTTTCGGTTGAGCGGTTCGTTAAAGTTTGAAAATAGAAATCCGTAAAGGAAAGAAAAAAGGCTGATAAGATAAAGCAGAAGAAAAACCTTTTTGAAAATTCCTGCATAGCCCAAAAGCATGTTCCTTTTCCAGAGGACCGCTTTTACGATGGGGGTTTTTTCCAACTGGAAATTGAGCATGTTTCTAATAAAAAAACAGCCGCAGGCCGTTAAAGGATGCCCATACCAAAAATAAAGGCAGTATGATCCAGGCTGTAAATAATAGTAATCCGGCCGCCGCTATCAGGATTTCCACCGCTATCCCGGCCACTATCATAACGCTTCGGAAGAGTGCTCCCAATATTCGAAAAATGAGATTGGAGAAGAAGGACTCGAAATAAGCCCAGGGGTCAAATCCTCTTGGGTAACCCCAATAGTATCTTCTCCACGGCGCAAAAAAAGTCTTAAACAGCAGGGGGACGGAAAAATAATTCATTCCAAACCTCAAAAAATTACCCCACGCCTTAAGAATGAAAAGCGGAGCTTCCCAAAACTGCCATATCAGCCATTTCCAAATGGTATTTTCCGATATTGTTTCCATGGTTCCATTATAACACAAACGCTTTTTGCCGCGCCTGAGGTTTATTTCCGTATGAGCTTGACGCCTAATTCCGCTATCTTGGAGCCGCCGAAGATGAGAACGCTGGCTCCGATGGCCCAGGTTGCCAGATTGAAGGTTTTAAACAGGGACTCTTGCGATATCATTTCATTCAATTGGTCTTTCAGCTGTTGGGATATCATTTCCTGCACTTCCTGCGCACTGGTGGGGAAACCCGATGGGGTGGCAGTGGGAACGCCAGTCTCAGCGGCTTTCACCTCAAAGATTTGAGGTACTTCAAGCTGTCCGGTAAAAACGTTATAGGAATAATAGAGAGTAAAAAGGATAATTGATATGCCGGCCGCGAAGGTGACCCAACCTATAATATTTGAAGATTCCATATTTTTATATGTTGAATTTTTGACCTTTAATAATGTTATTTTCTAATCTCAACCCAGCGGTATTTGCCGAATTGGTCTTTATAGAACTTGAATGAAGAATATTTGTCCCGCAGAACGTCTTTGAGGTATTCCTTTTGGAGAGGGTCAAACTCCAGGAAAACTATCCCCTTTCTCTTTAAAAATCCCCTCGCCTCCTTAAGGAATCTTGTTATGTGCCCCAGCCCCTTTTTGCCGGAAAAAAGAGCTTCTTTGGGTTCGTATTCCAGGGCAGAATCCTCCACCTCTTCCTTCCTTTCTTCCGCCACATAGGGAGGATTGGCCAGGATTACCTCATACCTTCTTCCCTTCTCTATTCCTTCGAAAAATTTCGACCTTATTATTTTATACCGCCCGGCAGGAATTTCATTGATTCTCAGATTGATTCTTATCTGAGACAGAGCCCTTTTGCTGCTCTCAGCGAAATCGATTCTCTCACAGAGTGTGGGAAGGGCTTTTGCCACCGCTATCCCTATGCATCCGCTTCCCGCAAACATATCCAGCGCCTGGAAGGGTCTGGGGAAAGACTCTCTTATCTTCTTTATTGCCGCTGCCACCCAGTATTCCGTTTCCATCCTGGGGATGAAAACTTTCCTGGATAAGTCTATGCGGCAGCCTAAGAAATGGGAAACCCCTGACAGATATTCTTCTGGGAGAGGAACCTTCATTCTTTTAAGAGTTTTTCGAGTTCCCACAGCGTATCTTCCGGTATGGGGGGCGCTTCCCCTTTCGGGCTGATTCCGGGATAACGCCAGGCGCTTATTATCTTAATGTTTTTATTACCCGCCGACAGAACCTTCTGATACATCATCCATATTTCGGTGGGGTGTTTTTTGGTGCCTGCTCTCTGCATGGCGGCTACGGTCTGGGGGGCGATACCCAGTTGTTTTCTGTCAGGGTCTCTCATGACCCTTTTGACCCGGCTTTTGGATAAGCCGTAATACTTCATTTTCCTTTCCGAATGCCTGGTCCAAACTATTTTATCGGCAGGCTTTATCAGTTTCATTATTCTAAGAGAAGCCCTGCTTCTTCCCGCAGTTTTTCTATTTCTCTTGGCGAAATCTTCAGCCTGCTGGCCAGACTCTTGGTGGAGAATTCCAAAATATCCCGCGCCATCATTATTCTTTCTCTGGCGAAAATTTCCTTAAAGTACCTCTTGAACGAAGGGAGGATGGTAATGGGATAGAGATTTTGTTTCTCTATCATTTTTTCCAACCCCCTCCTTGGAGGAAATTTCCAGCCCAGGAGGTCTATATCAGTGCATCTGGCGTATCTTTTAATTTCGGAAGTGAATTTGACATTGGTAACTATCAGCGGTCTCACCTTCTGTCTCTTAAAATAGGTTCCCTTCTTTATGTCCAGGAACCTGGCGTAGCTGATCAGGCCTACTTTCAGGTCCACCCGGTTGCCGGCCTGGTGATGATATTTGCACTCAGCCAGGTGGACAACCCCGCCCTTTTTGGCGACAAAATCTATTTCATAAGAGCCTATGCAGAAACCGGGGATTAGCTGGTTCATTTCCACTTCAAATCCGTTTCTGGTGAAGACTTCCCCTACATATTTTTCAAAGTCAAATCCGCTGGGTCCCAGCTTCCTCATGGCGTCTTTCAGGGAAAATTTGATTCCCGAACGAAAGGAGGTTCCTATGAGCCGCTGTTTTACGGAATTGAATATCTCCGAAGTCTCAATGCCCGGATACACCTCGCTCCTTATCTGTTCGGCGATATCCCTGGCCAATCCCTTGGAAGCGCCTATCCTGCGGCACGAATTATAAACCTTACGAAAGGAAAATGGCTCTCTTTCTCCCCTATTGTTTATGACGTAAATCTTTTCTTCGGCCATTATAACCATTGTAAAAGAAATTCTTCCTCTTTGGAAGTATGTTTTCTCTAAAATAAAAAAAGAGAAAATAATTTATATTTTCTCTAAAAAATTAATATAGAGGTTCATTGCAGTTGATGCAATGTTGACCCCTGTCCCATCTTATTGAATTAATGGGATTCGCTTCGCCGCAATTCGGGCAGTAACAGACCGATTTTTTTCCAATCGATTCCATAGGCGGCATTCTAACGGGGACCAGACCCTCATTCAAAGAGCGTTGCAACAAGAGAAATCACCCTTCCTTCGTTTTTAATAATATCTTTGGGACGGACATAACCGTTAACCGATTCCGAGTTCCATGGGTTTTCCTTTTTTCTTTGAATGGCTGGTGCCAGGTTCTGAAAATTTCCGCATGCTCGACATTGGGCAGCAAATCCCAAATTCCTTCTGAAATTACCTCCACACTCACATTTCTGTTCTGACATTTTTTATACCTCTTTATTTTTTAAGGTACGATGCGAGGCTTTTGCCTCACCCTCTCCCTCTTCGGGAGAAAAGAGAGGGGGTCGGACAAAAATAAAACTCCCAGGTCTTGTCTGGGAGGTAAGGTGTTGCGGGTATTCTCTAGTCTATCTGTGTCTTACTCTTTCAAGCTTCAAACCTCCCAGGAAACCTAGGATAATAAATAGGACAAAAATAATCTGAGAAGTTGTGAAGTTTGAATTATTCATAAAATCGTGAATCCTATTAATTTAAGATAACGGCAACCGTCCGAACTGTCAAGTGGAAAACCCTATTTGCCTCTCCTGTGCGCTGAGACTTGAATCCGTACGGAACAACTCATCATCTTTCAGTGTTTTAAAATATTCGTGTGAAGACGGCCGATTACAATCTACCTGTTAATTTAAGGCCCCCTCTTTTTTGAGTAGCGCCCTCTTCTTGGCAGCCCCGCCCCTGAACCCTCCGATTGTGCCGTCTGCGCGTATTACCCGATGGCAGGGTACTTTGGTGCTTCTGTTTTCGTGCATGATATTCCCTACCGCCCGCCAGGCATGGGGGGAACCGGCCTTTTCGGCCACCTCCTTGTAGCTTAAAGTCTTTCCCCTGGGGATTTTAGCCACTACCCTATTAACTTTGTCTCTGAAAGTCATAGAACACATAGCATAAATCACATAACACGGATTGCATAACATGGATCACATAACACATAGATATTATTTTGCATGCTAGTGCTTTGATACGCCATAATTCAACATATGTTTAGTTATGGCGTATTCATTTAAAACCTCTAAAACCTCTAAAACCTCTAAAACCTCTATAACCTCTATAACCTCTATAACCTAAAGGCGGGGCCGTGACCGGGAAAAACTTTGAGGCCGGGTTTTAATACGGTTTTCAATTTTTTCAGGGAAGAATCAAGCTGCGCCGCTGACCCGCCAGCCAGGTCCGTCCTCCCTACCCCTCCGTAAAAAAGGGTATCTCCGGTTATGATGAAATCCTTGGCCAGGAGGCAGATGCTTCCTTCTGTATGGCCCGGCGTATGGATAACTTTTAATTCCTCACTCCCTAATCTTATCACGTCTCCTTCTTTAAGAAACCTGTCGACCTCAAAATCAATGAAGTCTTTTTCCTTTTCGTGTATCAGGATTGGGGCCCCTGTGCCTTCTTTTATCTTCAGAACCGCATCTGTGTGGTCGTCGTGATAGTGGGTACAGAGAATGAATTTGAGAACCTTCCCTGACTTTTTTATCAGCCGCAAGATTCTTTCGGCATTCCCACCCGGGTCCACCAGGGCAGATTCTCTATTTGAATTTAAGAAATAGCAGTTGGTCTGCAAGAGGCCAACTGCCAAACTCGTGACATCCATGAATCAGTCTATTTCGTAAACGATGTTCACGTTGACGGTTATCATGTTCTCCCCGGTTTGGACCTGAGGAGCCGCTTCCTCCACTCCCCCTCCCATACCGTAAGCTGCCTGGTCCATCTTATAAAAAGTGGGGTAAACTCCGCTTTCGCTGAAACTGGTGATTCTTACCAATTTTACTCCCAACTGTGAGGCTAAGAGATTGGCCTTTGCCTTGGCCTCGTCGATTGCTTCCTTGCGGGCGTCGTTCTTGGCGGCCTCCTCATCATCAGGGTCCATGGTAAACTGGAGAGACCCTACCTGATTGGCTCCCTGGTCGGCAGCACCCTGGATGATATCCCCCACCTTGGTCAGGTCCCTGATTTTCACCTGGAGAGACTGGTCAACCTCATACCCAACCAGAACCCTCTGTCCTCCGGGAGGATACCTGCCGTAGATATCCGGCTGTCGGTATTCATACCTGGGGTAGATGTTGAAGGCTGTGGTCTTCAGGTCTTTTTCCTCGACACCCTGGCCCTTGATGAATGCTATGACGCTGTTCATCTTGGCAGTGTTTTCGGACATGGCTTCGGCTACCGTTTTCTTTTCGGTCTGCACCGAAACGGTGGTAACCGCCAGGTTCGGCTTTACGAAAACCTCCCCGGAGGCCGAAACGTTAATGGTGTTCCTGCTCTCGATGTCCTGGCCGATGTATTTGCCCTGTTTGAATTCATTGACGGCTTTCACACCCACAAAAACTATCGAAACCAGCAGAAACAGGTTGAATATCTGGGAAACCGATGATAAAATTTTTTCCTTTTGTTCGTCCATATTGCTATGAATTGAATAATAACGGCGACCTTTTTACTTACCACGTGATAAGGAATTCGTGATGTCCATCGCCTTTATGGCTGCATTTGACTTCCTTACAATCCAGATTGTCTTTTTTCAGCACCATTTTGGCTATGGAGGCAAAGTAGCCTTCCATACACCTGCAGAAAATCGGATGGAGATTAAATTCTTTTATTTTCATAATGATGTATCTTTTTTCTTCGTTATATTCTGCAAATTCCAGCTCTCCCTCAGTCCAATAGGTTCTCCACATCTGCTGGGCCTTTTTCATGACTTCGGGCAGAGAATATATGTATTTTGAGAAAAGCCTGACAATTAAAGATATTCTGGGGTGAAAATAGCATACGTTCCTGATTTCCTCATCACCAGAATTAAGAACCTTTTTAATGGCCAACAGAGATACCGCTCTCATACCGCCGGGAATGAATTCCATCTCCTTTATCTCCCGGTATTTTATGGGATACCCCAGCCTTTCCCATTCCTTTTCTACTTTTTCCAGGACTTGTTTTCCCTTAGTCTTTATAATATATTCCCCGTCGTGCTTGACATTAAAACCCCTTGTTTCAAAGGAGGTGTTTTCAATCAGGCTTTTAGCTTTTGCGGGGTCGATTGTTGCTTCTGTCATAATTTATTTACCAGTTTAATACAAATTCGTGATATTCGTCTCCTCGAAAGACGCATTTTTCTTCCCGGCAGGTCACGGGTTTTCCAGTAATCATCTGGACTACGCTGGCGAAATATCCTATCAAATTCTGACACTGCAGGGGATGAAGCTTGAAATTTTTGAGGCGGACAACAGCTTCTCTGTTTTCCTGGTCGAATTTCACAACCTCCAGGTCTCCGACGGTATAACTCTCCCTCCATATCTTAGGAGCTTCTCTGGCTACTATTTCCGGTGAGAAGAAGTACTTCATAAACATTCTTATCAGGAAGGATACCTTGGGTTCGAACCTTCCCATTTCCTGGAATTTTTTCGTGTCATAGTGGAAAAGTTTCTCAGCGCCGCACAGCACCAGGGCTTCCAGCCATACGGGATAAAAATCCATCGTCTTTATCTCTTTTAGTTTTATCGGGTAGCCCATATCGTTTATTTTTTTCTCCAGCTTCTCGACCCCCTCATCTCCCTCTTGTTCAAGAATAAAGTCAACCTCCCCTTTAATGGCGATCCCTCTGGCTTCCCCGGATATACTCCTCAATCCTTCAAATTCTTCTTTGGAGAATATTGGCTCTTCCATGTTATTATCCATTATTTTTACTTTCCCCAGCTTACCAGAAATTCATGATATTCGTCTCCGCGGGACATGCATTTTCTTTCTTCGGATTTGACTTCTTTATTGACAACCATCTTAACGATGCTTATGAGATAGCCTTCAACGGTGAGACAATGGATGGGATGGAGCTCGAAGTCGTTTATCCGGACAACGATGTACCCTTTTTCTTTGTTGATTTCCGTAACCCTCAGATTTCCTTTGGTATAATACTTTCCCCAGAACTTTGGCGCCTCTCTGGCGATGGTTTCCATGGAAACGAAATATTTCATAAACAGCCGCACTATCAGCGAAACCTTGGAATTAAACTCTCCCATCTTGATAAAATCTTCCTGCGAAAAATGGAATAATTCCTCCATCAGGAGAAAGGCGATGGCTTCCAGGCCCACCGGATAAAAATCCATTTCCTTGATTTCCTCGTACCTGATGGGAAACCCCAATTCTGCGGCTCTTTCTTCTAATTTCGCCAGGGCCTCCTTCCCTTCTCTGTAAAGAATGTATTCCAGATCGCCCTTGATGGAAATTCCCCTTGTTTCTCCAGGAACTTTCATCAGCTCCCCGGCTTTTTCTTTTGTAAGTTTTTCAGGTTCCATCTTTTAAAACGTAGTTTCAAAGATAAGGTACTTATTTTATAACGTATTAGAGTTTATTTTGTGACAAATTAGGAATTGAGAAGTTCCAACTGGAACTGTTTGGTCCCGATTTCGGAAAATTTATCCTTTTCAGGATAATTGTCAATCTGCGAAAGCCAATGGCGGTTGGAAAACTCCCATAATTTTTTAGCGGTCAGAAAAGCCTCCACGTAGAGCTCTTTTTTCCCGGTTTCATAGAGTTCGCATACTCCCGCAGGTTTTTCCCACTTATGGGTGCAGCCTCTTTTGTTCTTATTTATCTTTACCTCTCCCGATTTGACCCTCCGCTCGGCGCCGCACAGCTTACAGGATTGAAATTGGTCCACCCTCATTATCCAATAGGTTTTAGCCTTCTTCCTGGCGGTCTCGTTATAAGCGTTAAAATAAGCTGCCGTCTGGATGAAATAGTCGTCCCATATTTCCCGGCTGGTTTTCAGGTCCAATATCCCCATTTTCCCGTCTATTTCCGCCAGGACATCGAGGGTCCCGCTGTAAGAATGGTCTTTACTAAAAACCCTCTTCTCTATGCCGTGCAGTTTAATCTTGTGCGACCTGAACCAGTTTAAAAAAGCATCCACGGACGGCTTGACGTCGGCGGACGTTTTCGGGATTCTTCCCATCAGTATCGTTTCAATAATATCGTGAACGTCATTGCCCCATTCCGTAAGTTTCTTTCTTTTCCTCTGCATGGAGGCAAAGCTTGCCTGATTAGCCAGCCATCTCTCCAGGCCGGGCTTGGCGATTATCTTGCAAATCGAAGTTACCCTTGGGTACCAAAAACCCTCCACTTCATAACCGTTCTTTTTCTTAAAATAATTGGCCGACATATTGTTATTTTAGCAGAAAACTGCTTCTTTGGCGACTATGATTTCCCCTCTTTTTCATCGGCCGCCAGCTGCCCGCAGGCGGCGGCTATGTCTTGCCCGAACCGGAACCTTTCCGTCACCGCTATCCCTTTGCGCTGAAGCGTTTCTTTGAATTTCCTGACCTTCGCCGCTGGAGAAGGCGCAATGCCCCGGACCGCCGGGTTATAAGAGATAAGATTAACGAAATAAAGCGGTTTTTTCATCAATGAAGCCAATTGCACAGCACATTTTTCAGAGTCGTTGAAATCCTTTATCATTATGTATTCAAACATAACCCTCCTATTTGTTGTTTCAGCGTAAGATTCGACCGCCTCCAGTATCCGGGAAATGGAGTACTTTGCATTGACGGGCATCAGGCGGCTTCTCAATTCGTCCGTTGGGGCATGGAGCGAAATGGCCAGATTAACCTCCAGTGGTTCTGCGGCCAGCTTCCTGATGCCATCCGTGATACCGACGGTTGATATGGAAAACCTCCGTGCTCCCATATTGAATACTTCCGGCTCATGCATCGTTTTCACCGACTCCATGACGTTTTCGTAATTGAGGAATGGCTCCCCCATCCCCATGAAAACTACGTTGGTTACCTGCTTTTTCGATTTTTTTAAATACCGAGAGAAAAGCAGCACCTGCTCTACTATTTCATGAGACTTAAGGTTCCTCTCAAATTTCATCTTTCCCGTAGCACAGAAAAGACACCCCAGCGGACATCCGACCTGCGAGGATACACAAACCGTATTTCGCCCGTCCTTATGCCTCATCAAGACAGATTCTATCTTCAGGCCGTCCTCCAATGTGATAAGCGCCTTGGCCGCCTCGGTCTTCTTGGACCGGAAAAGGCGGTGCTCGATGTTAAGCGGACATGCTTCATTCAGCCTTTCCCGCAAAGAAAAAGGGAGGGTGGTAGCCCCCTTCCAGTCGTCTATCAGGTCATGGAATATCGCTTTTTTTACCTGATGGGCGCGGTATTCAGGCTCTTTCTCCAATATTTTTTCAAGATTAGCCAGGTTCACTTAAATTTATTATTCCATTATTTCAAAAATTTTATTAGGCTTTTTCGAGCCGCGTACTAAACGCACCTTTGACGGGTCGACTCCCAGATGGGAAGCCAGGATTCTTGCTGCAGCCTTGTTAGCTTCGCCCCGTAAGGCTTTTTCCCTGACCTCTATATTGTAGCTTTCCTTCGTCTTGCAGGTTACTTGATTCCTTTTTGAGTCCGGGAAAACCCTGACCTTGATAAGCATGTCAGCGAATGGTCGTTCCCGAAGGGACCTCCCTGTCCGGCTGCAGCAGTACGGGTTCCCCGTCCACGTTAGCCGCCAGAAGCATGCCGCGGCTCTCCAGGCCGAAAATCGTTTTGGGTTCCAGGTTAGCCACCACGACAATGTCCCTTCCTATCATTTCTTCGGGCTTGTAGTATTTGGCGATGCCGGCCACCAGCTGCCTCTTTTCCCCGCCCAATTTTATCTCCAGCCGGAGAAGCTTATCGGAACCTTCCACCCTCTGGGCGTCTGCGACCTTGGCGGTTTTCAGCTCTATTTTTTGAAAATCCTCAAAACTTACCATACTCATAAGTCTTTTAGTTTATTAATGATTAGCCTGAACCAATAGGCGTACTTTGCCGGATTTTCTCCCACGTCTTTCTCCAATTCTTTCAGGTCCATCCATTTCCATTCCGCTACCTCCTGAGGATCTGGAGAAGGGGTCCCATCGAATTTACCGATGAAGACATGGTCGAATTCGTTTTCAATCAGGTCTCCTACCTTACTCTTATAGATAAAGCTGAAAGCCTCCTTCAGTTCGCAGGAAATACCCATCTCTTCCTTCAATCTCCTCCTGGCTTCGGAAACGATGTCGTGGTTTGGCCTCGGGTGAGAGCAGCAGGTATTGGACCAGAGGCCAGGAGAATGATACTTGGTGTCTGCCCTCTTCTGCAGCAGTACCTCACCCTTATGATTGGAGACCAGGATAGAAAAGGAACGGTGCAGTTTTCCTTCCTTGTGAACCTGCATCTTTCCCCCCACTCCTATCTGGTGATTTTCTTCGTCAACTATGATTATTTCCTTTTTTTCCATAATCTTTTTTACCAGCTTATTACAAATTCGTGGTGGCTGTCTCCCCTGTGAATGCATTTTTCTTCCCGGCATGAGGCTTCACTGCCCACCACCATCCTTACCACGCTGGCAAAGTAACCTTCCAGGCTGATACAGTGGTCGGGATGGGCTACAAAATCTTCCAGCACCATGATTCCCCGCCTGGTCTCATTATTGATTTCCCTGACCTCAAGGTTGCCTACGGTATAATTTTTCTTCCACATTTTGGAAACCTGTTTGGCGGCCACTTCAATGGAAATAAAATACTGCATGAATACGCGTACCAGAAGAGAAGTCTTCGACTCGAATGCCCCCATCTCCCTTATCTTCTCGTCATCAAAATCAAATATCTTTCGGGCAGCAACAATGGTGGCGGTTTCCATACCTAAGGGGTAAAAATCCATTTCCCTGATGCCCCTGTAGTCTATAGGGTGGCCCGCTTTCTTCATTGCCTCCTCCAATTCACTCAATCCCGCCTCGTTCTTTTCCTTAAGAACGAATCTGCCGTGGCTTTTAATGGCAACTCCCCTGCTCTCTCCGGAAATTTTCATTATCTCTCCGATTTCTTTTGCCAGCTCGTTGAATTTGCTTTGTTCCATAAAATCAAATTTTTTTGGCCTTGATCAGGCAAAGAAAACTGTTTAAATATTCGGATGACTCTATATTTAATTTATGTTTTTTTATGATTATTGGCAACCCTCCCTCATCCAGGTAATCCTTAAAAGATTCGTAGTTTTTCCTGCCCGCCAGATACTCAACCGTCCGCAATAAAAAGGATGGAAGGTCTTTCGGTAGAGGAGATATAAAATCAACGAAAATCAACACCCCGTTCTTATTAACCACTCTTTTCATTTCGCCCGCCGCCGCACTTCTCTCTTCCCTTTCCATTTCATGGAGCCCCAGGGAAACTGAAACGACATCAAAAAAATTGTCGGCAAATGGCAGACAGACGGCATTCGCCTTTTTAAAAGAGGCATTTTCCAGCCTCTCCCTGGCCTTTCTGCTTTTCGCTTCGGCGATCATGCCCGGTCTCTTGTCTACCCCCACGGCTTCGGCCCCTGTTCTCGCGTAGTAAAAAACCTGATCGCCCGTCCCGGAGCAGACATCCAGCACCCTCTTGCCTGGCCCTGCTCCGGAGACCTCAGCTACCCTCTTCCGGGCATCAGACAGCAGCGGGTCTATAATAACAGAGTACTTGCTCATGCCTTTCCATCGATTACTATCAGGGCGTGAAAATCCTGATAGAGCCTGTAGTCTTTCGGCATGCTGGACTCAAACAGGTTCTG
Source organism: uncultured Candidatus Saccharibacteria bacterium (assembly GCA_964566875.1). Classification (GTDB taxonomy): domain Bacteria; phylum Patescibacteriota; class Minisyncoccia; order Minisyncoccales; family JANBVM01; genus CAZEQH01. The sequence goes on from CAZMJM010000002.1 coordinate 39,810, forward strand.
CAGTGCAGAATAGGAAAGCTCTTTCGCCAGTCCAAGTTTTTCTATCAGCCTTTTCGTATAGGCATCTGTCACAAAGACCGGTTTGTCCAGAGCGTAGAGTATGATGCTGTCGGCCGTTTCCCTTCCCAAGCCTTTGACGGCCGTCAGCTCTTTTTTCAAGAAGCGAAGATTCTTTTTTTTAAGGTTTTTTAAGCCGCCGCAGGCTTTGTTGATGAAACTTGCAGTTTTTTTCAAGTAGTCTGTCTTCTGGTTGTAAAACCCGGATGGTTTTATCAGGCCTCGCAGCCTTCTCTTGTCAATCTTCACTATTCCCTCTAGAGAACAAAAACCCTCTCTTTTCAAATTGCTTACGGCGTATTCCACGTTCTTCCAGTTCGTGTTCTGAGTCAGTACCGCCCCTACCACAACCTCTTCCCTCTCCCTGAGGGTTTTGGGCCTTTTACACCACATCTTCCACTGTCCTTCGGGTTTTCCGTATTCTCTCCTAAGCCTTTTGTATAGTCGGACTATATTATTGTCAGCCATTATCATTCCCTCTGTCTTCTCAGCAGCGTATAGGTCCCTTCTCCCTTGTTATAAATCAGGGTCCAATCGCGGTCCTGGTCATCTTCAAATTCCGCCGTTCCCCTGAGATGGGCGGCATCGAACATGGTCTTGGCTTCTCCGTACTGCAAATCATCCCTGAGATACCTGATTCCTTCCCTGGCTCCGTCATCAAAAATTACCCAGAAACCGTGAATCCTTTGCTTGTTGACGCTTTTATTGTTCATATTTTTTTGTCTTAATATTATGTTTATTAATCAACCACATAATGACAGAGGACGGGCCTCTGCAACTTTGGGTTAGGTGATGAATTTTTGTGTTCTTTCGATGTGCTTTATTATTACCAGAGCCAGACCTCCTGAGATTATTATAAGTACCGAGGGATTGAATACTTCGAGATAAACGATGGACAGCCCAATGCCCACCATCCTTCCGGCTACCTGGGAAGTCATTGTCGGAAGCAGCGATTCTGATTCTTTACTTAAAGTCCTCCATCTTCCTGTCAGCCGGTCCATCAGTAGGATGGACAAGATTATTATTATCAGGGATGTGCCCAGCTCCCTCCAGTTGAGGATTAACAAGGCGCCTCCCAGGGTGGCCAGTCCCCGACCGCCGCGGAATCCAAGAAAAACGGGCCAGTTATGGCCGGCTACGACGAAAAAAACAGCTAGGGCTAAAGCTGCTTGAGAACCGGAGGTCATTTTTTGCGTCATTATAACGGCGAGCGCCCCTTTTCCCATATCCCCTATTAAAGCTAAGAGAGCCGCCTCTATCCTTCCGGTAGCCCGGTATACGTTAGCCGTCCCTATGTTGCCCGTACCCATCTTCCGGAGGTCCTTCTTATAAAGAGAGGCGATAAACATACTGAAAGGTATAGACCCTAGAAGGTAGCTGATTGCGGTGACTATGGCAAGCGGCATGATTGATTTATTTTCCTAATTCCTTGGCTTTCTTCCTGGTCTCTATCTTCTTTAATCGCAGCATCTGTTCTCTGGCCTGATTGGCGCTTCTGTAGGTATGCTTCTTGCTCCATTTCCCTTTTTTCTTCTCAAAAAGGGTTTTTCTGAATCTTTTATAAGGCATGTTTATTTGTTTGATAATTTATAACCCTAAAATGCTAGGAATACCAATTATAGTAATAATGCGAATTATTTTCAAGGAGAGAAGGAAAATTTCCCTTATTGGCGCAGATAGGTTCCTATCAAGTCTGTCCAATCCAAGACGTGACCTTTCATCGCCGCCTCTACGTCGCTCTTTCTGGATGAGGGGTCTAAATCCAAATCCGTATCAAGAGCGTAAAGCTTGAAATGATAGTGATGGGTTCCCGAAGGCGGGCAGGGACCGATGTACTTTCTGCTGTTGGAGCTGTTGGTGCCCTGCACCGCACCCGCGGGCAGAGAATTTTCTGCAATGGTTTCAGTCCGCGGATCAATGTTCCAGACTACCCAGTGATCCCATACGCCCATCGGAGCATCGGGGTCATCTACCAGCAGAACCAATGCTTCGGCGCCTTCCGTCACCTGACTGATTGCCAAAGGAGGGTTAATATTTTCACCGTCGCAGGTAAACCTTTGCGGGATAGGCCCGTTGTTGGTGAAGACCGGGCTTGAGAGTTCCATGGTCTTTTTATCAGGTAGTTCTAAACGCGATGTTTGCCTCGACCTTTGTGAAAAGTAGCAAAGTAATAATAGGGCTGCCGCCAAAACAATCAGGAATAATTTAACGTAAACGCTCATTTCCGTTTTAACAGCCGCCCCTCCGTATCGATTTCCCCATCAATTATCCTGGTGGAAGAAATGGGTCGCCCGTCATCGGCCGCCACCCAGTCAATCCTGACGATTTCTAAAGGTTTCCTGCCTGTCTCCTTTCTTTTATCGTTTATCAATTCCGCCGTCGCCAGAGTTTCGGGAGAAACTACCATATAATCGAAATCTTCTTTTAAGGTAGGACCGAATTTATCGTCTATTTTTATTATTCTTGCCCGTTTTCTCCACTCCTTTAAAATTTTTTCTAAAAAACCCCTACGCTCCGCAAAGGGAGAAACCCGCCTCTTTTTCAGGCTGGAGGCGAAAGAATCGGAGGTAAGGCCAATAGTAACCTCTCCCAGACTCAAAGCCTTCCTTAGAAGGGCCCTGTGGCCCTTATGCAGCGGGCTGAAAGTACCTCCCAGGACCACTCCAGGTTTTTTACCGTACAGCCTGGGCCACCAGTAATTTCCCTGCCACAGCCCAAAAGCGATTCCTAAAACGAGTAGGGCAACGGTGAAAACGAGGTGTATCGTATACCACTGGTGCCAGGAAAATCCCAGGCCGTAAACCGCAAAATTACCAATCAGCAGCCCTGTGTACCAGATCTCCAGGGCGGCGTGCAGCAGGAACTGCATCAGAATGCCCAGAACGACGAAAGAAATGATATAAATTATCTTTTTCATTTTTTGTTTATTTTTTCTTTTCCACCCTCACGTTCACCTTCCGCAGATTCGTAAGAAATTCCAAACTTTCCGCCTCGTTTATTTTTCCCACTACGGTCACCGGACTGGCCGGCTTCGGTTCCTCACCCTTACTGGCCGGAGTCTGGCCGAAAAAAATGCACAGAGCATTGCCCGGGGGCCAGTAAGCCAGGTCTCCCACCGACAGTTTCAATGTCGGCTTTTCGTTGGGCTCGGCCATATTTATGCTGAAGTAGATTTCATTCCCCCAGAAATTAGCTTCGGCCTCAATAGGCAGGATATTATAGATGTTTTTGGCGGTTTTTGTACCATTGAGAGAAGCCTCCATCTTTTTGCCGCCGACCGTGATGATTATCTTCTTCATCTTCATTCCCACTCAAATAAGAATTCGTCGTAAGGTTCCCCTTTGAGAGAGCACTTCACTTCCCGGCACTTCCCCCTGGCTCCCACCACCATTTTGGCTACTCCTCTGAAAAATCCCCTAACTACCTGGCAGAGCAGCGGAGTAGTGTGAAATTCGGTAAGTCTGAGGGAGATATACTTTTTCTCTTCGTCGTAATCGGTCAGTTCGATTTCCCCGACGGTAAAGTATTTTCTCCAGACCTTCGGGGTTACCTCGGCCATCCTCTTGATGGAGACGAAGTTTTTCATGAACAACTTGATAATCAAGGACATTCTGGAATTAAAATCTCCGATTTCGCAAAACTTATCATCCTGGTAGTTGAAAATTCTTTTGATGGCTAATAAAAGGATACAGTAGAAATTCAGGGGGTAAAACCCCATCACTTTCACGCCTTTGTATTTAAAAGGATATCCCAGCTTCTCCATTTCCTCTTCTATTCTTTCCAGGGAACCCTCCCCCTGTTCTTTGAGGATAAATCGGGAGTGGTTTTTCATGCTTACTCCCCTTATTTCTCCAGGAATCTTTTTAAGCTCCTGTAATTCCTCTTGTGATATTAAAGGCGGCATAATATTTATTTTGTTGCTTTATTATTGGAATAACTGTTCAAGGCAGTCCGACTCAGAAAACAGGCCCAGGAATTCCCCCACCCGGCACAATTCTTCTTTTCCTTCAACCCCCTTATCAACGGTATCGTCGCAGAGGGTTTTCCATTCCTCATCCTCTATCTGTTTGCAGACGGAGGGGTCTCCTTCCTCTGAAGCCACAATAAGATAACATCCTTCCCTTCCCTCTTCAATATAACTGCATATGTCTGGGTCTCCCTCCAGACCGGCGAAGAGGAGATAACACCCTATGGCAGATTTTTTGGTGGGCGCCTGTTGGCAGAGCGTCGGGTTTCCGTTTAGCTGGGCAAAAGAACCATAACAGGCAGCCAGCATAATGGTGGAGGCTCCCTCCGAAGGGATGAGAGAGAATTGGCTGCACAGCTCAGAACTACCGACTGCCGCAGCCACTCCTCCGTAACAGCTGCTTATACCGGCAATGTCTCCTGAAGCCTGGCACAAATCCACATTGGCGAAACTTCTGCCCATTTCCTTATAACATTTTACCAGGCTGAAAACGTCGGAATGTTCAATAAATTGGCAGGCCGTCAAATGGGATTGTTCATCGGCGGTAAACCGAGACTGGGCGGTTTCCTGAGACTCTTCCGTAGAAGAGGCCTCTGTGCTTCCGGGAGATTCTCCTTCAATAATTTCCTCCTGTAACTGCGGCTCCGCAACCCGAGAGCTCAATCTCAGTTGTTGCTCTTTTATGTTATCCTGTTGGTTTTCCGATATTAATGGCATCAGTTCAGCCACCTTTTGGGCTGAAGTATCTATCGTTTCCTGTACGATTTCTTCATTTTTTCCCTGGTCCTGTCCTCCTCCCCGCCAATTGTCCAGAATAAAGTTTTCGTAGTCTAAAATCCTTTCCGCAACGGATTCTGCCCTTAAATTCCTATCTTCTTCGTAAGGCAGCATTTCTACCTGCCTGATGCAGATGGAGGTATAACTCTGATAATTTTTAAAAGCTTTCTCCGCCATTTTCGTTTTCCCTTCGGCTATCATCTTATCCATTTCGGCCAATTTCTCCTCGGCATATTGCATGCTCTTCTCAATCTTCTTCTCACGCTTGAAGGCGAAGAAAAGAACTATTTTTTCCCCCAACACATCCAGAGGGTAATATATGCTGTCCGGAGTAATGCCCGGGGCCGGCAATTCGAAAGCAGCCCCTGCTGCAAACGAAATACTTAAAAGAAAAACGACGCAAAGTAAAATTTTAATTTCTGGATTCCTTTTATTCATATTCTAAGGAAACACGCGGAACCACTGTCTTTTCCCTACCTTCAGGACTACCCCGTCCCTAACCAGTTTTACCTTTTCTTTCGGCTCCTCCACTGTTTTACCGTTGACTTTGATGGCTCCCTGCTGGAACAGCCTCCTTATCTGGCTGTTACTTTTCTCCTTGGAAGAAAAGCACTTTCTTACCAGGTTGAAAGCTGCGGCTTCCTTCTTGCCGAATTGAATTTTAGGTATCTCCTTGGGAGTTTTTCCTTCACTGAAAGTGTTCTGGAACCATTTTTTCTCTTCTGCGGCGGTTTTCTGTCCATGGTACCTTGCCACTATCGCCGCAGCTAATCTGAGTTTGGCTTCCATGGGATGGGCTGGCATATCTTTTTCTATTTTCTCAATTTCTTTTAAGGGAAGCTCCGTGTAAATCTTGAAATAATCTATGATTAGATTGTCGGGAATGCTCATTACCCGGCCGAATTTTTCTCTGGCAGAGTGCTTCAATCCTATGTAATTCCCCAGGCTCTTGCTCTGTTTTTCTCTTCCATCTATACCGGGGGTAATCTTGGTGGTCAGTACTACCTGGGGCGGCTGCCCGAATTTCTCCTGGAAAAATCTCCCCATCATTTCGTTGTATAGTTGGTCAGAGCCCACGATGGTCAGGTCTGACTTCAACATAACAGAATCGTAACCCTGTAAGATTGGATAGACCAGCTCGTGTTCATATATCTCCCGTTGTTCTTTCACCCTCTTCTGGAACATGTCACGCGTGAGGAGCCTGTTGTGGGTTACCAGAGACATGAGGGAAAGAAGCTGTTCTGCCGACATCTTGTCGTACCATTCGGAATTCCTCCTGACCTCCACAAGTTTCGGGTCGTCCCTCAAAACCATCATGGCCTGCCTTATGAACTCTTCGGAATTTTTCTTTATTTCCTTCTCCGGGATTATCGGCCTGGTTTCGCTTTTTCCGGTAGGGTCCCCTATCTTGGTGGTAAAATCACCCACCAGAAAAACCATCTTGTGCCCCAGATCCTGGAGCTTTCTGTACATCCAGAAATTCACCGCATGCCCGATGTGAAGATTGGCCGCCGTTACGTCCATTCCGAATTTCATGCGCAACTGCCTGCCGGAAAGGAGCATTTTCTTAAATTCGCCCAGGGAGAAAACCTCATCGGTGGTCCGTGAAAAATACTTTAAAAGTTCCTCTACTGACTTTTTATCGCTCTTAATTTTCATAATGATGTTC
>CAZMJM010000002.1:46379-47486 GCA_964566875.1 uncultured Candidatus Saccharibacteria bacterium
TTATCCCGCACCGCCAGGTGCGGATTCGAGGTTTAGATTTTAATTTCAGGCAGTTCCTGAGGGGGTATTTCGTATCCGAAACTCCTGTAAAATGACGACTCCGAACCCCGAACCTCGAACCTTATATTAGCTCCATTTTAACACAAATTCATGATAATCGTCCCCTTGATGTACGCATTTTGTTTCCTTGGCTGTTACCTCTTTGTTCAATATCATTTTCAGTATACTCATATAATAGCCCATAAGTACCTGGCAGAGTATGGGATGAAGCTTAAAGTCCTTTACCCTGATTACCGCCTGCCCCTTTTGCTCGTCCATCTCAGCTACCTCCAACTCTCCTACGGTGTAATATTTCCTCCACATGGATGAGGATTCTTTTGCTACCCTTTGAAGGGAAGCAAAATACTTCATGAAAAGTCTGATAATCAGCGAAGACTTGGCTTCGAACCGTCCCATCTCCCGGAACTTTTCATTGTCGTAACCAAATAAATTCCTGATGGTTATCAGGGCTATTCCCAGCCAGCCTATGGGATAGAATTCCATCTCCCTTATCTTGTCATAAGGAAATCCCAGATCTGCCATCGTCTTCTCTAATCTTTTCAATCCTTCCTCGCCCTGATCTTTAAGTATGAAGTTGGCTTCGGTCTTAAATCCTATCCCCCTTGTCTGACCTTTCAGCTCCAATAATTCTGCGATTTCCTGCCTGGAAATTACTTTCTCCATGATTTATTCCTTAATTTTAGCAGAAAAAGGCAAGATAGGCGACATAAATTTAAAATACCCGGCTTTTCACCGGGTACTTCAGATAATGCCTTTATTCCCTTAACTCATCATTTCTTCAATTTCATCCTCAAGTGTCTTGGCTTTTTTCTCAATTTCGGTCTTTTCGTCCTGGGAGATGCCTTCTTCCTCCTCCAACCTCGCTTTTAACCTTACCATTTCCCTTATTTTTTTAATGATTTCTTTCTCGTTTTCCGCATCTTGCTCCATAAACTTTTAACTGGTCCTTATTTTAGACTTGCGACTATTTTCCGTTCCGAAGAATCAATAACCTTATACTGCCACAAAACATGGAAGCCATCAAACTGGCAGTATCAATGTGAAGGT
>CAZMJM010000003.1:0-33870 GCA_964566875.1 uncultured Candidatus Saccharibacteria bacterium
TCGTTGGTCTTCTCTGAAACCTCTTTGACAATTTCAGAACCCAGATTCTCGACCTTGTCTTCTATTTCTATTTCTTTGGCGATGGTCACCCCGTCGTTGGTGATGGTAGGGGAACCGAAACCCTTGTCCAGGACCACATTCCTTCCTCCAGGACCCAGGGTAACCTTCACGGCATCTGCCAATTTATCCACGCCGTCTTTAATGCGTTTTCTGGCAGATTCGCGGTAAACTATTTCCTTTGATGACATGATTTTAAAATTCCAAATCCTAATCTCGAAATTCCAAGTAAATTCTAATGACCAAAACTTCAAAAAGTAAAACGCGTTTTCGATATTTGGCTTTTAGGTTTTACTATTATTTTGTATTTAGGATTTAGTAATTAGTTTTTTAGCGATTATTGCGTAATAATTGCCAGGATATCCTCTTGCTTGGCAATGAGATATTCCTTGTCTTCGACTTTTATTTCGTTGGGACCGTATTTAGTAAATAAAACCGTCTGTCCGACCTTAATCTCCATGGGGATGACCTTGCCCTCCTTGGTTTTCTTGCCTGGTCCTACGGCAATAACCTTGCCCTGCTCGGGCCTCTCTTTGTCGGCCGTCTCGGGGAGGAGGATGCCGGATTTGGTTTTTTCTTCTTCCCTGATAGGCTCTATCAGGACATAATCTGAAGTAGGTTTGATTTTCATATTTGGCGAAAGAAATAAAAAACAGAAAACGATTTTTTGTTCACTGTTCTCTATCTCCTCTTATTATCTTAACAAACCGACCTTTCCCTTTTTGGGTATCACTCTAATGCTTTGAGTGCTAACTTCTAATTATAGAATAATCGAAAGATATTTATGTGTCAAGAATCAGGGCTTTTTCTTTTTTAAAACTTTTTTAAGATATTGGCCGGTATAGCTTTTTTTAGTTTTAGCTATTTTTTCGGGTGAACCCTCAACCACTATATCCCCTCCCTTCTTTCCCCCCTCGGGGCCCAGATCTATTATCCAATCTGAATTCCTGATGACGTCAAGGTTGTGTTCTATTACTAAAACCGTATTCCCCCTGTCAACCAGTTTCCTCAGAACCGAAACCAGCCTCTTTATATCGTCCGGATGCAAACCGGTGGTCGGCTCGTCCAGGATGTAAAGCGTGTCGCCGGTAGCCTTCTTAGAAAGCTCCGAAGCCAGTTTTATTCTCTGGGCCTCTCCTCCGGAAAGGGCGGTGGCCGGCTGCCCCAGCTCAAGATAGCCAAGCCCCACCCCTTTCAGGGTTTTCAGCTTGCGGGAAAGACCGGGGACGTTCTTGAAAAATTCTAAAGAGTCCTCCACGGTCATATCCAGGACCTGGGCAATGTTCCTGCCCTTATATTCTACGGCCAAGGTCTCCTTGTTGAACCTCATGCCTTTACATTCGGCGCACTTCACGTATATATCGGGCAGAAAATACATTTCTATTTTGTTTTCTCCCTGACCCTGGCAGCTCTCGCATCTGCCGCCCTTCACGTTAAAAGAGAACCGGCCCGGCTGGTAGCCTCTCAACTTAGCCTCCTTGGTCTGGGAGAAAAGCTTCCGGATATAGGTGAAAGTACCCGTGTAGGTGGCCGGGTTGGACCGCGGCGTCCTTCCTATGGGCGATTGGTCTATCAGAACCACCTTATTTAAGTGCTCGGTGCCCAAAATTTCCTTGTGTTTGCCGGGTTCCTCGTTTGAACGGTAAAACTTCCTCATCAAGGCTCTGGCCAGAATGTCGTTCATTAATGAGGATTTACCGGAACCGGAAACCCCGGTGATACAGACGAATTTCTTCAGCGGTATCCTCACATCAATGTTCTTCAGGTTGTGCTCGGCGGCCTGTTTGATAATCAGCTGGCTCGAGGATTCATTTCCCAAGGTCTTTTCCAGCAGCACCTGTTTCCTGCCGGAGAGATACTCCCCGGTCAGGGTCTTAGATTTCAGGAGCTGGGCGGGAGTGCCCTCAAACATCAATTTTCCCCCGTGTTTGCCGGCCGCCGGACCTATGTCAACTATCCAATCGGCAGCCATGATGGTCTGGGGATCGTGCTCCACCACTAAAACGGTGTTGCCCAGGTCCCTCAGTTTCTTCAGGGTCTTAATCAATCTGTCCTGGTCCTTGGGATGCAGACCGATGGAAGGTTCGTCGAGTATGTAAAGGACGCCGGTCAGCTTGGAACCTATCTGAGTGGCCAGCCTTATCCGCTCCTCCTCTCCCCCCGAAAGGGTAGAGGCTTTGCGGTCCAGGGTCAGGTAATCCAAACCCACATCAATGAGAAACTGCATACGATTTATTATTTCCTTGATGATGGGCTGGGCTATCTTGGTCAATTCAGGGTTATCACGGAAACCCTTGTCTTCCAGGAGATTCTTAAAGAATTTCCTGGCTTCTTCCACGGGCATCTTCACCACCTGGTCAATGGACCTATCAGCCACCTTGACGGCTAATACCTCAGCCTTAAGCCTTTTCCCCTTGCAAGCTTTGCAAACCTTCTCCACCATGTATTTTTCCACTTCCTGCCTGGCTGATTCTGATTCGGTTTCGTGATACCTCTTTTCCAGCCAGGTGCTGACGCCGGGCGTTTCCTCGTCTCCGTACAGGATGATGTCGATTACCTTCTTGGAAAGACTTCTGACAGGCTTATCGAGAGAGAAATCGTATCTATCGGACAATCTTTTCAGGAGACGCCAGAAATAGCCCTGGCGTCCGATTTTATGAGAAGCGCGCGCCCAGGGCACCACCGCCCCCTCGGCGATGCTGAGGTCTTTATTGGGGAGAACCCTGTTGGGGTCCACCGCCAGCGTCTCTCCCAACCCCTGACATACCGGGCAGGCGCCGTAGGGAGAATTGAATGAAAAAAGACGGGGTTCCAGTTCAGGAAGAGAAACCCGGCACTTCTCACAAGCGAAATGTTCACTGAAAATAAGGTCCGTGTCGGTGGAACCCTTAGGCTTCTTCATTTCCTGCACCTGGCCGTCGGAGAGCATTGAGGGGTCCAGGCCGCCCGATACGGACACGACGACTATTCCTTTGCCCAACTTCAAGGCGGTCTCCAGAGAATCAACCAGCCTGATTCTGTCCATGTCTTTTTCCAGAACCAGTCTGTCCACTACCACCTCTATGTTATGTTTTTTGTAACGCTCCAGGCTCAATCCCAAAGACTCCTGGGCGCGGTAGATTATTCCATCCACCCGCACCCTGACAAAACCGCTCCTTTGAATCTCTTCCAGAACTCCACGGTATTCGCCCTTCCTGCCCCTGACCACCGGGCCGAGAATGATTATCTCTTTACCCTGGGGAAGATTGAGAATCTGCTCGGTTATCTGGTCTATGGTCTGCTGGGAAATCCTTTTCCCGCATTTGGGACAGTGCGGTACTCCCACCCTGGCGAAGAGCAGACGGAGATAGTCATATATCTCGGTGATGGTGCCTACGGTGGAGCGGGGATTATGACCGACCTTCCTCTGGTCTATGGAAATGGCCGGGGAAATCCCTTCTATTCTCTCCACCTCCGGTTTCTGCATGATGCCCAAAAATTGCCTGGCGTAAGCCGAGAGAGATTCTACGTATCTTCTCTGACCTTCGGCATAGAGAGTATCAAAGGCCAGAGAGCTTTTTCCCGAACCGGAAACCCCGGTTATCACAATGAATTTATTTTTAGGGATATCAAGGCTGATGTTCTTTAAATTATGAACCTTCGCCCCTCTTATTTTGATGACTTCATTATCACGCATAAAAGCCATTTTAATACAAATCGAGCTTTTTTTCAACCCTGAAAAAAGGATTTTTATAAGATAAGCGCGGTGGGGAAAAGAAGTGGAAAAACTGAGGAAAAATCAAGTTCGGTTGAAAAAAACGGGTTTTTGGATTAAAATTTGGAGTATGCAGAAATTCAAATTTCTAAAAAGAGGCAGCGTTTCCAAGTTGCCTGCGGCCGTCGGAGTCTACGCACTGGCGGGAAAAAACAGCATTCTTTACATCGGCAAGGCCGTCAATGTCAAAAAGAGGGTTCAGAGCCACCTGGCCAGGAGAAACTACAAGGACGGATTGTTCGCCGACGAGGTAAGCAGGGTCGGATACATACTCACCGATTCTGAAATAGAGGCGCTGCTGCTGGAGGCGGAATTAATTAAGAGACTGAAACCTAAATACAATACGGTCTGGAGAGACGATAAAAACTTCTTTTACGTAGGGATTTCCCGGGAACAGTGTCCGAGGGTTTTTTTGACACACCAGACAGACGATAAAGAAAAAGTCAGGTATATCGGGCCTTTTGTGGAAGGGAAGGCTTTAAAAAAGACGCTGAGGTTCCTGCGGAAAATATTTCCCTATTATACCGTCCGCAAGCATCCTCCCCGACCCTGCACCTGGTGTCATCTGGGGCTCTGCCCGGGACCCGAACCCGACAAGAAGGCTTACCAGCAGAATATCAATAATCTGACGGCCGTGTTGAAGGGACGGCGGAGTTCAGTAATCAAAAAACTCAGAAAAGAGATGGCTGCCTCTTCCAGGAAACAGGAATATGAAATGGCCTCATCTCTGCGCGACAGAATCGCCTCATTGGAATCCGTTATGGCTAATGCCCACATTATAGAGGAGAAGAAAGAACAGACGCTTGACTGGAAAAAAACCGAGAGAGAACTGAGAAAGATATTCCGGCTCAAGAAAAAAATAGAGAGGATGGAGGGCTATGACGTCTCCAACATCCAGGGACAGAAAGCCACGGGGTCCATGGTGACCTTTGAAAAGGGGGAGCCCAACAAAGACCTTTACCGGAAATTCAGGATAAGAATGGAGGCCAGACCCAATGACACCGCCATGATAAAGGAGGTACTAAGGAGAAGACTGAACCACAGAGAGTGGAAGCTCCCGGAGATAATCCTGATAGACGGGGGAAAAGCCCAGCTCAACGCCGCCGTGGAGGTCAGAGACAGTCTTCCCCGGGCTCAGAAATTGAAGATTGCAGCTCTAGCCAAGAGAAATAATGACCTTTATCTGGAAGGGAGAAGGAAATCTCTGGCGCTCGAGGAGCTGCCGAGAGGGATATTCAACCTCATTCTAAGACTGAGGGATGAGGCCCACCGTTTCGCCCTGGCGTACCACAAAAAGCTGAGGGCAAAATCCATTGCCCCGTGAGTGGACTTGCTCTTGTTAAATTGACGGTTTTCTGGTATTATTCTGGAAAGCTGGTAAATTACCGACAAATAAGGATAAGGAAAATCTTACGCGAATTTTCTCTTCTTAATTAATATGGAAAATTTACTTTGGCGGATAATAGGAGGCGCTCTGGCGATTTTTTTGGCCGCCAGATTCGTTCCAGGGGTAGAGGTTAACGTCATACCGGGCGAAAGCGTGTTCCTGGGGATAGCGCTGACCGAAGAATGGCAGGTTATACTGGTAATCGGAATCATCCTGGGGCTGATAAATTTCTTCATCAAGCCCATCCTGGATAAGCTCACCATCCCTATCAAAATTTTGACATTAGGTCTTTTTTCCCTGATACTGAATATGGCTATCATCTGGTTCCTGGACGTTGTCTTTAAAGAACTGCTAATAAACGGAATCATTCCCCTCTTTTTCACCACTCTTATCGTCTGGGTAACGAACCTGATATTAGGTTTTTCAAAATAGCCAAGCTTAAAAAACGCTTATCAAAAGATAAACTTTTTTATTATCCAAAGAGTAACGGCTGGCAACATTATTGACATGAAAACCATCGTAGTCATTTCTCAAATAATAATAGGGGCAATACTGATTGTCCTGGTACTGCTTCAGCAAAGGGGCAGTTCTCTGGGCTCTGCTTTCGGAGGCGGCGGGGAATTTTACGTCGCCCGGCGGGGCATGGAGAAAAGGATATTCTGGGCAACTATCGTCATGGGCATAATATTTATCGGTTTAGCTTTGGTTAATCTTGTCTTATAGGAACAACAGCATGTCGAGAAAATGGCCTTCTAAAAATCAGTGGCGCCGATTGCTTTCCACTCTTGGAAGGAAAGAGAGGATATCTTTCCTTATTCTGGTTTTTTCACTAACCGGTTCTTTTTCCTTCCTGGCAGCCAACTTCTACCTTGACCACACCAAGATAGTGCCGGCTTCAGGCGGCTTGTATGTGGAGGGCGTAATCGGTTCTCCGAGATTCATTAATCCCGTTTATGCCGACGCTTCGGACATAGACAGGGACATCACTCAACTTATCTTCTCCGGGCTTTTAAAGTACGACTCTCAAGGGCAGTTGGAACCCGATCTGGCCGAGAGCTACGAAATACTGGAGGGCGGCACGGTATACGAATTCACCTTAAAGCCTAACCTCGTCTGGGAGGATTCCCATCCCCTGACGGCAGATGACGTGGTATTCACCATTGAAACCATCCAGAATCCGGAAATCAACAGTCCCTTAAGACCGCTCTGGCTGGGAGTGGATGTAGAAAAGATATCCGATTCGGTCTTCCAGTTCAGGCTTAAAAATGCCTCTTCCGTCTTTTTGGAAAACTGTACCGTAAAGATAATTCCCAAACACGTTTGGGAAAACATCTCTCCCAAAAACTTTTCCTTAACATCAAGAAATTTGAAAGACCCCGTCGGCTCGGGCCCTTTCATGATAAAAAATATCGCCCAGGATACTCAGGGCAACATTATTTCCCTGGAATTAGCTAGAAACCCCCTTTACGCCGGACAGCAGCCGTATCTTTCCAGCGTTTCTTTCCACTTTTTCGATTCGGAGAGCAGCGTGGTATCTGCCTACCGGGCAGGAGAGGTTGACGGATTTTCGCTAACCTCCCTGGAAAACTTTCCAGGATGCGTTCTTTCCGCGAATCCCCAGGAGAAGTGCGACCACGGAATAGTCCATTCTCTCGTCATACCCAGATACTTCAGCGTACTCTTTAACCCGGAAAACTCCCAGGTGCTGGAAGACAAGCAGGTAAGACTGGCTCTGACATACGGAACCGACAAGCAGTCCATACTCGATAATATATTTTCGGGCCAGGGTCGGATAGTGGATTCTCCCGTACTGCCGGACATCTACGGCTTCAGCAAACCTACCGATTCTTTCCCGTACGATAAAGAGCAGGCAATTAAGATTCTTGAGAACGACGGTTTTCTGCCAACCGACAGCGGCACCAGGGCAAAGGTAATCACTAAAGAAAGGAGTTTCACCTTCAAGAGCAACCTGACCGTAGGATCTCAGGGAACCGAAGTAACCGAATTGCAGAAATGTTTGGCCAATCCTCCGGCCGGAGGCGCCGACATATATCCGGAAGGAGAAATAACCGGATATTTCGGAGCTAAGACAAAGGCGGCTGTAATACGGTTTCAAGAGAAATATGCCGAAGATGTATTAACCCCCTTCGGCCTCGCTAAGGGAACCGGAGAGGTCAAAAGTAAAACAAAGGAAAAACTGAACGAGGTGTGTTTTGGAAAACCGGAGGAGACCCTTCCTCTGAGATTCACTCTGGTAACCGTGAACCAGCCCATACTGCTCCAGGTAGCCGACAGTCTGAAGGAGCAGTGGGGCAAAATCGGCGTAGACGTGGAGGTAGTATCATTTGACATCAACGCTCTGCAGAGGGAAGTCATCAGACAGAGGAATTACGACGCCCTGCTATTTGGGGAGGTTCTGGGGATGATACCCGATCCCTTCCCCTTCTGGCATTCATCCCAGAAAGGAGAGTTAGGCTTGAACCTGGCCAATTACGAAAACAAGGAATGCGATAAGCTCCTGGAAGACAACCGGACCGAACTGGCCCCCGAGGAACGGGAAGAAAAGCTGGAAGAATTTCAAAACCTGCTGATAGAAGACTGTCCGGCGGTCTTTCTCTACAACCCTTATTACCACTATCTGGTATCAGAAAAAATTAAGGGGATAGATACCGCCGTCATAGTCAATCCTTCACAGAGATTATCAGGTATGGAGAACTGGTATATTAAGACCAAGAGGGTTCTGGACTATTAACATGGAGGACGAGAGGCAAACCGATAATCGGAATAAGGTTAAGGCAGACATCAGGACTCTGGAAGATATGAAAGAGGTGGTTTATGACACGAATTGGCTTAAGGAAGCCGGGGATATGGACCTCTATTACATGTATCGGGGAATTGACGAAAAAGACAATTTAAGGTATGATATCACGGTCATCCCTCCCCGACTCCTGGGAAAGGAATTCGTTAAAACCAAGGGACACTATCACCAGGGAAGTTTCGGGGAACTCTACATAGTGCTTGAAGGGAGAGCCATCTACCTGCTCCAAAAAATGGAAGGGAGGAAGATTGGCGATGTCTACTACGTGAAGGCCAAGGCCGGGGATCACGTCATCATTCCTGCCCATTACGGACACGTTACCATAAACCCCTCGCACCAGGCTCTGAAGATGGCCAACTGGGTTTCTAAAGACTGCGTCTCCGACTATAAGGACATGAGCGGGAAAGGAGGAGCCTGCTACTATTTTACACTGTCGGGATGGATAAAAAATAAAAATTACCAAAAGGTTCCAAAATTACGTTCTAAGAAGCCTGCTAAAAAATTCCCTAAAAATTTAGATTTTCTCTATGGCAAACGAAATAAGTAAAGTGGTAATCCCGGCCGCCGGCTGGGGAACCAGGTTCCTGCCCGCCACAAAGGCCATGCCCAAGGAAATGCTCCCGGTGGTGGACAAGCCCGTAATCCAATATGTGGTCGAGGAAGCGGTATCTTCCGGAATAAAAGACATAATATTGATAACCGGCTGGCAGAAAAGGGCCATAGAAGACCATTTTGACAGGTCGCTGGAGCTGGAGAAACACCTGAAGAAGCAGGGCAAGGAAAAAAGGTTAAAAATCATAAAAGACATAGCCGAGCTTGCCAATTTTATCTACATAAGGCAAAAAGGAGAACTCTATGGAAACGCCCTTCCTATACTGGCCGCCAAGCCCGTGGTAGGAAAAGAACCCTTTGCGGTAATGTGGGGAGATGAATTTATTATGGCAAAGCCTCCCCGCCTTTCTCAGATGATAAAGGCCTACCAGAAACACCCGGGGATAATGATTTCAGGGGTAAGGATAGAAAGCAAAGACCAGCTATCCCGCTATGGAATAGCCGACGTGGATAAGGTTGGAGACGGGGTCTTTAAGATAAAGAGTATCGTTGAAAAACCGATGCCGGAAGAAGCCCCTTCAAACCTTGCCACTCATGGGGCATATATACTGCCCCCTGAGATATTCAAGGTGATTGAGTCCCTGAAGCCCAGCAAGGGGGGAGAAATCTGGCTGGTTGACGCCATCAATAAGCTCAACAAGAAAGGGGTTCCCGTATATGCCTGCGAGATAAAAAACAGCAGATATTATGATACGGGCAACAAATTAGAGTATCTCAAGACGGTTATTGAATTTGCCCTATCAAGACCGGAATTTTCTAAAGACCTTAAAAAATACATTAAAGAATTGGGATTATGAAGGGATTCATTCTAGCGGCCGGGGAAGGAACAAGGCTTTATCCCTTAACTCTGGAAATACCCAAACCGCTTTTACCGGTCGGAAAGATACCGGTTATCACATATCTGGTGGACCTCTATCTCAAAAACGGGATTTCCGACATTAAAATCAATGTACAAAAGAAACATCTGGAAGACTTTTATAAATGGAAGGCCACCTACTTTCCCAAAGAGAGCATAGAATTCATTGTAGAGGCAAAACCCTCCGGAACCTTCACTCCCCTGGCAAAAAAAACTAAACCTAAATGGTTTTCAGAAACCATAGTGGTGTCAAACGGAGACGAATTAAAAGAGGTTAATTTGAGACGGATAATCAAATGGCACAAGAATAAAGGAGCCCTCGTCACCATAGGGCTCACCAGGGTCGGCGACTCCAGGGCTTACGGCTCGGTTAAAATGAAGGGGGATAAAATCATCAAGTTTAGCGAAAAGTCCCAGGAGCCCTTCTCTTCCTATATTAATTCCGGCCTCTACGTTATGGAACCGGGGGTGAGAAAATATTTCCCGGTAAAAAAGAGATTCGCCATGCTGGAAACCGACCTCTTCCCCAGGCTGGCCAAGGAAGGCAAATTGTTCGGGTATAAGTGGAAAGGTAAATGGCAGGACGTAGGCACATGGGAAAGATGGGAGGAAGCGATAAAAAACTGGAATTAGAATTTAAAAAACGCCCTCGTGGTGGAATTGGCAGACACCTTGGCCTCAGGCGTCAAGGACCGCAAGGTCGTGCAGGTTCAACTCCTGTCGAGGGCACCTAGTTAATAATCCTCAGGTTGTTCCCGCGAGCGAGCCTGATTCTCTCTCCCTGAAACAACTTTAATTTTGTTAAAACTTATGGCTAAAAAAAGAAAAACGAGCGGAAAAGACGATAGAAAAAAAGACAAATACCTGCGCCTCATTCCCTTGGGAGGATTGGGCGAAGTGGGACGTAACATGACCCTGTTGGAATACGACAGGAAAATTCTTATCATAGATGTGGGTTTCCGCATGCCCGAGGAAGATACTCCCGGCGTAGATTTCATCATCCCCAATACCGATTATCTGAATAAGAGGAAAAAGGATATCGTGGGAGTGGTATTCACCCACGGGCACTATGACCACATCGGTGCCTTACCCTACGTGATGGATAAAATCTATAAGAAGAACCTTAAGCTATTCGCCAGTCCCCTTACCAAGGGAATTATTTTAAAGCGCCAAGATGATTTTCCCAGAGAACCAAAGATCAATGTTAAGGAGGTTAAAGACGGCTCCCGCGTCAAGCTTAATCCCTTCACGGTAGAATTTTTCAGGCAGAACCACAACATTCCCGACAACCTCGGCCTAGTTATCGAAACGCCGGTGGGGAGAATAATCCACACTTCGGATTTTAAGTTCGATAAAAACCCGGTTAACGACCTGCCCACCGATTTCGGCAAAATACAAAGATTGGGAGACAGAGGCATTTTGTTGATGATGAGTGATTCCACGGGGGCGGAGGAAGAAGGGCATTCCCTTTCCGAAGCGGAGATTGCCGCCAACCTGGAAAAAATATTTGAGAAGGCCGATGGAAGAATCATCGCCGCTACCTTCTCTTCCCTCATCAACAGGATACAACAGATGATAACGCTGTCCGAACAATATAATAGAAAGGTCTGCGTAGAGGGATATTCCATGAAAACCAATATAGAGATTTCCAAAAAATTAGGATATATCAAGGCCAAAAAAGACACCTTTATCAGGACCAAAGAGATGAAGAACTATCCGGATAACAGGATTACCGTACTCTGCACCGGAGCCCAGGGCGAGGAAGAGGCCGCCCTTATGAGAATAGTAACCAAGGAGCACTCCCTAATTCGTCTCCAGAAGAAAGACACGGTCATCTTCTCTTCTTCGGTCATACCGGGCAACGAAAGATCCGTTCAGTTTATGAAGGACGAAATACTCCTCCAGGGGGCCGAGGTCTATCATTATAAGATGATGGACATCCACGCCGGAGGACACGGCAAAAGAAAAGACCTGGAAAAGATGATTAAACTGATAAGGCCAAAGTTCTTTTTACCCATCCATGGTCAACATTCCATGCTCTTCGCCCATGCGGCCCTGGCTCGCAAAAACGGAATCCCGGAGAAGAATATCGTGGTAGCAGAAAACGGCCAGGTTATAAAAATGGACGAGAAAAGAATCTTTATCTCCAAGGAAGAAGTGCCCGCCAACTTCATCATGGTAGACGGGCTGGGAGTGGGAGATGTGGGAGAGGTGGTACTGCGCGACAGGAAAGTATTGGCCGATGATGGAATCTTCGTCATCATCGCCGTAGTAGACAAAAAAACCGGAAGGGTAAGGGGATCCCCCGACATTATCTCCAGGGGGTTCGTCTATCTCAGGGAATCAAAGGAACTCCTCCAGGAAGCCAGGAAGAAGGTGATAGTCATCGTCAACAAGGCAACGGGCAGCGGAGGAGCGGTTAACTGGAGCTACGTGAAAAAAGAAATAAGAAGCAACATAGGCCAGTTTCTGTTTTCCAAAACGGAGAGGCGCCCCATGATACTGCCGGTGCTGATAGAGGTGTAGGCAGAATAGACGCCTAATTTCATTAATGATATATTGAATAAATCATGCGCATCTTCAGCGGCATCAGGCCGACGGGCGAACTTCATATAGGGAACTACCTGGGCGCCATCAAGCAATGGATAGAACTTCAGAATGAGAATGAATGCCTCTTTTGCGTAGTCGACCTGCATGCCATCACCACTCCTTATCAGAAAAAAGAGCTCCAATATAATATCATGGACATCGCCACCAGCTACCTGGCCGCCGGCTTGAATCCGGAAAAAGCCACCATTTTCGTCCAATCCGACGTTAAAGAACACGCCGAACTGGCCTGGCTGTTGGGCACCATCACGCCGTTAGGGGAACTGCAGCGGATGACCCAGTTCAAGGAAAAGTCCAGAAAGCACCCGGAATACATAAACGCCGGTCTCTTAAACTACCCTGTCCTGATGGCATCCGACATCCTTCTCTATAAGACGGAGGCCGTTCCCGTGGGAGAAGATCAGAAACAACACGTGGAACTGACCCGGACTATCGCCCGCCGCTTCAACAAAAAATTCGGGAAGGTTTTCGTGCTGCCGCAATCCCTCATCTCCAAGACGGGAGCCAGGATAATGTCACTGCAGGGACCGGAAAGCAAGATGTCTAAAACCGGTAATCCGGCGGGCTGCATCAATCTGTTTGATGATCCAAAGAATATAAGGAAAAAAGTGATGTCGGCGGTAACAGATACCGGCAAAGAGATAGTTTATCAGCCAGACAAAAAGCCCGGCATCTCCAATCTCCTGACCATCTATTCACTTTTCTCCGGAATCTCCTTAAAGGAATTGGAGAAGAAATTTAAGGGAAAAGGGTACTCTGCATTCAAGAAGGAGCTGGCGGAGCTCGTTGTTTCCGCCCTGGAACCCATCCAACAAAAAAGAAAAGAACTTCTCACCAGAGAAGTCTACGTCAGGGAAATTCTTAAAGCGGGAGGCAGAAAGGCGGCCATGAAAGCCACCTCGACCATGCAGGAAGTTAAGGAAAGGATGGGGTTACTTTAACTCTCCGTACCGTTCAATAAAGGAGATAATCTCACCCAGCTTTTCCTTTAAAAGCCTCTCATTTTTAGCTTCAGCCATCAACCTCACCACGGGTTCTGTATTGGACGGCCTGAGGTTGAACCACCAATCGGAAAAATTTATCTTCAAGCCGTCAATCTTAGAAACCTTACCCTGCCCGGAAAATTTATCCTCAAGGTCTGCCAAGACCTTTTTTTTGTCCTGAACCTTAAAATTAATCTCTTCTGAGTGACAATATTTCTGCAGGGGCCGTATCAGTTCAGATAAGGTTTTCTTCTCTTTTGACATCTCCTTCAATATTGAGAATATCACCAGAAACGGACATTCGCAGAAAAAGTGGGATTTGGCATAATAATGACCGGAAAATTCTCCGGCAAAATCAACGCCCTCCTTTCTCATCTTTTCTTTTATAAGAGAATGCCCGCGGGTGCAGTCTAGATAAACGCCGCCTAATCCCTCTACCGTCTCCCTGACGATATTGCTTGAGGTGATATCGGCCATTATTTTAATCTTGGCTCTTTTTAGCATAATCTCAGCCGTCAGGGCAGTAATGATGTCACCGGTTACAATTTCGCCCTTTTCCGTAATGAAGACTATGCGGTCTCCATCGCCGTCAAAAGCCATGCCCAAGTCGGCTTTTTTGGCTACGACCTCCTCCTTTAAAGACTGCAGGTTATCAGCCTTTAAGGGGTCGGGATTGTGATTAGGAAAAGAACCGTCCAGCTCCTTGAAGATATGGTCGATCTTAAATGGGGCCCTCTTGAAGATATCATGGATGATTGTGCCTGAAACGCTGTTTGCAGTATCAATTACTATGTTAAAGGACCGGAAATCTTCGGGGCGAAAATCGCGCCAGTTAAATTCTATATAGTCCTTGGCCGCCTCTTTTTTTACAATCTTACCTTCCCCGTTCTCCCGGGACTTCTGGGTTAATATTATCTTCTTGATTTCCGGCAGCCCGGAATTACCGCTTATCGGAATCGCCCCTTTCCTGACCATTTTGAAGCCATTGTATTCCGGAGGGTTATGAGAGCTGGTAATAATCACCCCTCCCTCAAAGCCGTAAAAAGCCACGGCAAAATAGAACATGGGAGTGGGAGCAAGGCCGATATCAACAACGTCTCCCCCCGAGGCAATGATACCCTTCTTCAAGCTGTCAGAAAGCGAAGGAGAAGAAATTCGGTTATCCTGAGCCACGACAACCCTTGTTCTCTGATTTTTATCGCTCTTACTGCTCTCCTTAAGGAATTTAATAAAGGCGCATCCCGTCTGAAAGGCTAATGATTCATCTAAAACCTCACCATAAATACCCCTTACGTCGTATGCCTTAAAGATGCTGTTCAGGTCTTTTTTCATATACTTTATTTTATCATCTTGGAGGCTGAAAATCACCCCGACAATGAATTGACTTTGAGCCGCGAAAACGTTATCATATCTTTATGAGTTTTTCAGTGGGCATTGTAGGCCTGCCTAACGTAGGAAAATCAACGCTCTTTCAGGCCATTACCAGACAACAGGTAGGCATCTCTCCCCGGCCCTTTACCACCATTGACCCAAACATAGGAGTGGTTCCCGTACCCGACCAGAGGCTGGACGGCTTGAGAAACATTATCAGCCCAGAGAAAACTACCCCTGCCACCATTGAATTCGTAGATATAGCAGGACTGGTAAAAGGTGCCCATAAAGGAGAGGGGCTGGGAAACCAATTCCTGGCTCATATCAGAAACTGTGACGCCGTACTGGAAATAGTCAGAACCTTCGACAACCCCAATGTGGAAAACATCTTGGGAGGAATAGACCCCGAGCGGGATATCGAAGTTGTAAAAACCGAACTCCTGATGAAAGACCTCGAGACCCTGGATAAAATCACCGCCGGATTAGAAAAAAAACGGGGAACAGAGGAAGCCAAGAATTTAGCAGCCCTGGAAAGGATTAAGGAAGAAGTATCGGCGGGAAAAATGATTTCCGAAATGGAGTTGACGGAAAAAGTGAGAGGAGCAATAAGGGAATACCAATTCCTTACCGCAAAACCGGTTATCTACGTGTTCAATAGCGGGAATGAGAAAAGGAAATCCCCCTTGCCGGGGATAACGATGGATTTGAAGGAAGAGGAGGAAATAACAGAACTTTCCCGGGAGGAGCGCCAAGAGTTGGAACTCCGCTCCCAACTTGATAAAATAATAACGGCCTGTTATGATACTTTACGCCTGATAACTTTCTTTACGGTAACGGGAGGCAGAGAGGTCAGAGCCTGGACCCTGCTTAAAGGAGCATCTGTCCTTGAGGCCGGAGAAGCCGTACATTCGGATTTTAGGGACAGGTTCGTCAGGGCCGAAGTAATAGACTGGCAGGGTTTGATAGACGCCGGTTCCTGGCAAAAAGCTAAAGAAAAAGGCATCATAAAAACGGTTGGTAAAGAGTACGTTGTCCAGGACGGCGATGTAATCGAGTTTAAAATATAAAAAATTATGCAGCTATACGAAGCAACATATCTAATAGACCCGAATCTATCCAATGAAGACGTCAAGTCCATCCAGGAAAAAATGAAATCATGGGTAGAAGAGGAAAAAGGCTCTCTCACCAAGGCTCATCCGCCCGTACAGAAAGAGCTGGCTTATCCTATTAAGAAAAAGACTACGGCTTTCATGGCCAGCCTGACTTTCGACCTCGCCCCGCTAAACCTCCAGAATGTAGAGAAAAAAATTAAGGAAGAGCCGGCGATACTGCGCTACCTCATCCTCAAGAAAGAACCCGAGAAGCTGACCGGAAAAGCAGCCCCCAGAAGAAGACCCAGACCGCCAAGAGCAAAGGTCGAGCTGGAAGAAATCGAAAAGAAGTTAGAAGAGATTTTGGGCGAAAAACCGCCCCAAGATTAAAATTTTCAGATGAATCTCAACAGAGTCTTTCTAATTGGGCGTTTGACCCGTGACCCGGAAACAAGGGCGCTACCCTCGGGGCAGTCCGTAACTAATTTCGGATTAGCTACCAGCAGGTATTATACGAACAAAGACAGGGAAAAAAAGGAGGAAACGGAGTTTCACAACCTAGTCGCTTTCGGAAGATTAGCCGAAATAATTTCCCAATATTTGAAAAAGGGGTCCCTGGCCTTCTTTGAAGGCCGTCTCAGGACCAGGAGCTGGGAGGATAATGCCGGAAACAAGAGGTCCAGGACGGAAGTAATAGTAGAGAGAATGCAGCTGGCTCCCAAATCTATCGGGACCCAGCAGGCCAAGAAAGAGACCACAGAAAAGAATCCGCCGACTGGCGGAAAAAAGAATCCGCCGACTGGCGGAAAAGAAGAGGAGGAAGATATTCCCGTCATTGAAGAGGACGGGGAAATAGACGTCGAGGATATACCTTTTTAAAAAGCGCCCCTAATGATTAGGAGCCAGGGCGGGAGAGGATTCCGTCAATATATTAAAATAAATCAAAAATCTTTATGGCGTGTTATTTTTGCCAAAGAAATATAAAGGATATAGATTTCAGGAACGTAAAACTTCTGGAAAAGTTCACCTCCGGTCTGGCCAAAATAAGGGCTAAAAAAAGGACTGGAGTCTGTTCCAGTCATCAGAGAAAGCTGGCTCAAGCCGTTAAACGAGCCAGATATTTGGGATTGCTTCCCTTCACGACGAAGTGAAAGGGGCTCTACCTCCTTCTCTCTAGCTGTTCTCCATGACAGCTTTTTTGATTTCTTTGGCAATATCAGGGTTTTCTTTCAGAAAATTCCTACTGGCTTCCATCCCCTGACCGAGCTTGGTATTCTGGTACTGGTACCAGCTGCCGGAACGCTTCACTATATCGTCTTTGAGGGCGGAATTAATAAGGTCTCCGAAATATGATATTCCTTCGTTATAATAGATATCAAATTCCGCCGTCTTGAAGGGCGGGGCCACCTTATTCTTGACTATTTTGGCCTTGACCCTGTTGCCCACTATCTCATTCCCCTGCTTGATCTGGGCGATTCTCCTTAAATTTATCCTGACCGAAGCATAGAATTTCAGCGCCAGCCCTCCGGGGGTAGTTTCGGGATTACCGAATCTTATTCCAATCTTCATCCTGGTTTGGTTCAGAAAAATAACCACGGTCTTGGTCTTGGCGATTAGGCCTGAGAGTTTTCTCAAGGCCTGGCTCATCAGTCTGGCCTGGAGACCTATCTGAAACTCGCCCATTTCCCCCGCAATCTCTGCTTTGGGAACCAGGGCGGCCACAGAGTCCACCACTATCACATCCACCTCTTCCGACCTCACCAGGGTCTCAACTATCTGGAGAGCCTGTTCTCCTGAATCGGGCTGGGATATCAGAAGGTCGTCTACGTTAACTCCTATCCGCCTGGCATAATCAGGGTCTAAGGCGTGTTCTGCGTCCACAAAAGCTCCTACGCCTTTCTTTTTCTGCGCTTCTGCGATAATGTGCAGGGCCAGAGTAGTTTTGCCGGACATTTCCGGTCCATAAACTTCTATTACCCTGCCCCGGGGTACTCCCCCGATCCCCAGAGCGGCATCTAAGGAAATGGAGCCGGTATTGACGGCGTTCACATTAGCCATTCTGGTCTCCGTAAGCCTCATAATCGCTCCTTCACCGAATTTCTGTTTGATCTCGGCGACTGCCTCCTCCAGC
The DNA here is from genome assembly GCA_964566875.1 of uncultured Candidatus Saccharibacteria bacterium. Lineage (GTDB taxonomy): Bacteria > Patescibacteriota > Minisyncoccia > Minisyncoccales > JANBVM01 > CAZEQH01. Next base: position 17,668 of record CAZMJM010000003.1, read on the forward strand.
TGATGCCTTTCCTTTCCGCCGACCGGCGGACTTTTTTCCTTCTTTTTTCCGCCAGTTGGCGGATTTTTTGGCGATTGCTTTTTTCTAGCCATAGATTTTTATGTGCTCCTTATTTAAACCTTCTGCCAACTATCATCTCCACCAGCTGCCGGATCGTCCTCTTCTCCAAAATCATCGCCTTCGGGATCTTCAGGGCTGAGCGATCCCGCTTCTGTCAGAAAGACCTTTCTGGGTTTGGCGCCGCGGCTAGGTCCAACCACTCCTTGTTTTTCCAGGGAATCTATCAGGCGGGCCGCCCTGGCATAACCGACACTCAGCTTCCTCTGAAGGAGGGAGGCGGAACCTCTCTGATACCTGACGACCATCTCCTTGGCCTTTTCATACAAAGGGTCCTGTTCCGAAGAACCCTCCTCCATCTCCAGTTCTGCAGCTCCCAGATCTTTCTCCAGGGCCTCCTCCAGCCTGTCTCTTAAAGCCTCTGCCTCCGGACTTATCTCTTCTCCGGAGTAGCCGTTCTCTTCCTTTATCCATTGTACCACCTTTTTTACTTCTTTTTCAGAGATGTAGCATGCCTGAACCCTTTTGGGTTTGAGCAGTTCGTTAGAAAGGAAAAGCATGTCTCCGGCCCCCAATAGTTTTTCTGCCCCGGAAGAATCAAGAATGGTACGGGAGTCCACCTGAGAAGCCACCTGAAAAGTAACGCGGGAAGTAATATTAGCTTTAATTAATCCGGTAATCACCTCTACCGAAGGCCGCTGGGTAGCCAGCACGAGATGGATTCCTACCGCCCTAGCCATCTGCGCCAGTCTCACTATGGAAGCCTCCACGTCTCTTCCTTTGGCAGCCATTAAATCTGCCAGTTCATCAACCACCAGGACGATATAGGGCAGATACTCGTCGGAGTCTACCTGCTCGTTGGATACCTTCTCATTATAACTGTTAATGTTCCTGGACTTGGCTTCAGCCAGCAGTTTAAACCTCCTCTCCATTTCATCTATCAGCCATTTCAATGAATTCACCGCCCTGGGGGCATCTACGATGGGAGGACAGATAAGATGGGGAAGGTCCCGGTAAACGGTAAACTCAACCCTCTTGGGGTCAATGAGAAGAAACTTCATGGTGTCCGGGGAGTTGCGATAAATAAGAGAAAGTATCAGAGTGTTCAGGAAGATTGTTTTACCGCTGCCGGTAGAACCGGCCACAAGGAGGTGAGGCATCTTCCCCAGGTTGTCATATATCGGCCGCCCGGATACGTCCTTTCCCAGGGCAAACAGCAGGTCGGTGGAAGATTCCTGAAACTCGGGGTCCTGCATAAGCTCCTTCAATCTCACAAATGACCTTATCTTATTGGGGACCTCTATACCCACCAGACTCTTTCCGGGAATAGGGGCTTCTATTCTGATTGGGTGGGTAGCCAGAGCCAGGGCCAGGTCATTGGAAAGGGAAGTAATTTTGGAAAGTTTGATACCGTCGGCAGGCTTGAGCGAATATTGGGTAACCGTCGGGCCGACGTTAAATCCGGACATTTCCACTGGAATGTCGAAACTGCCCAATGTTTTTTTGATGACGGCCGAGTTGGTCTGGATGTCTCCGGCCGAAGGCTTTCCCTTGGGTTTATCAAGCAAATCAAGGGGAGGTTTTTTGTAATCGGTAAACCTGGAAAAAGAAGTAATCTTCTGAGATTTTACCTTCAGAGAGGGTTTTTTGGTAACTTCCACGCTTTCTTCCTTGACGGCGCGGGGAACGGAAGACGTTTCGGCGACATTGTTAACCTTGAAAGAGGGAGCGAATATCCGGCTGACCAGGGAAGGTTTCTTTCTTTCTTCCTGCATCCCCCGTTCCCTCTGGGAAGATGGCTGCCGCAGCAGACGCCATAGTATCAATCCGGAAACCAAGAGAAGCGAGGCCAGAATAATCTGGCTTACCCAGAATCCGAAGAATCGAAGAAAAGGCCAGGAAAAAAGAAACCCTAACCAACCCCCTATCTTTTCCCCGGGTGTCGCAGGTTCTATCATCTCCTTGGACACCAGACCTTCCAGGAAACCGGAAAGCCCCAGCAGAAAGAGGAGCGAGGACAGCAGCAGGGGGACAAAGATATTTTTGTATTGGGAAATAAAAAAAGCCACTCCCCCCATGGTAAAGAGAAGGGGCACGATAAATATCGCCTTACCCACCAGGAAATTAAAGACATCATAAATCAGCCTGCCCGCTATACCGGCTTTCTGAAAAAAACTTAGAGTGAATATTACGGCCAGAAGCAGGAAAACTACGCCGAGGATATGCCTCTTGGTTTCCTGTTTGAGAGAAAATTGGTCAAAAAACCCTTTTTTGTCGAGTCTAGACTCTTTTCTATTCCTTTTTTGAGGTTTTTTTTTCTTTTTTTTGGCCATTCTCCGGAATGAATGTTAGAGAAAGCTACTTCTTGGTTTCCTCTTTAAAACCCGTACCCGCTGGAATAAGTTTACCTATGATGACGTTCTCTTTCAAGCCCTTTAGATTGTCCTCCTTGCCTTCGGTAGCGGCCTTAATCAGGACCCTGGAAGTTTCCTGGAAGGAAGCGGCCGATAGGAAAGAATCTGTAGTCAGGGCCACCTTGGATATTCCCAGAAGCAACGAAGAGCCGGTAGCCGGTTCCGGTTTTTTCTTTCCCTTCTCTTTTTTGAGAAGGAGGTTTTCCTCCAAAAATCTGGTCTTTTCCACTATTTCACCGGGCGCAAACGGGGTTTCTCCGGGATTTTTCACTTTTATCCTTGAGAACATCTGGGCGATAATGACCTCCAGGTGCTTGTCGTGAATCTGCACCCCCTGGGATACATATATCTTCTGAATCTCTTTTACTATGTAGCGCCAGGTGGTCTCCTTATCCGTCAGCTTGAAGAGTTTCCTGATGTTGAGGCTGCCTTCGCACAGTTGCTGGCCTTTTTTAACGCTATCCCCCTCCTTAACCCAGATTCCCATCTGGGGAGGAATCTTATACTCCGCCATGTCTTTCTTCTTGCTCTTGACCCCTTCCTTCTTTACTCTAATTATCCTGTCTGACGTAATTTCTTCAACCTTACCATCCACTGTCGACATGATGGCCTTGCCCTTAGGTATCCTGGCCTCAAACAATTCCTGGACCCTCGGCAAGCCGAAGGTAATATCACCTCCACCGGCCACTCCGCCGCTGTGGAAGGTTCTCATGGTCAACTGCGTTCCGGGTTCTCCGATGGCCTGGGCGGCCACGATACCCACCGCTTCTCCCAATTCAACAAGGTGGTTGTGTCCCAGGTCCCAACCGTAACATTTCTTGCAAATACCCCTGACGGTCTTACAGCTCAGGGGAGAACGTACCTTCAGCTTATCAACGTTCTTCTCGACTATCTTTTCACCTTTCTCCCAGTCAATGATTTCTCCTTTCTTGCAAGCTCCCTTGACGGTCTCCAGGGATACTCGACCCACTATCTTCAACAGGAAATCCTGACCCGCTTCATCGGCATCTTCCTTAAACACTTCGATGCCCGCATCGTCTTTACAATCATCTTCCGTCACTATCATTTCGTGGGAAACATCAATCAGCCTACGGGTAAGGTAACCTGCGCTGGAAGTCCTCAGGGCCTTGTCAGCGGTTCCCTTTCTGGCCCCGTGGGTGGAGATAAAGTACTCAAGGGCAGGAAAGCCCTCTTTATAAGAGCTCTTGACCGGCAGTTCAATGATGTCTCCGATAGGATTAATAACCAAACCCTTCATGCCGCACATCTGTACGGACTGAGTCCAGGAGCCTTTGGCCCCGGCGTCTATCATCTGAAAGACAGAGCCCTTCTTGGGCAGGGCGTCGGGAACCTTTTTTTCGATTTCCGACTTCACCCGGCTCCAGATACTTATTATTTTGCTGGTTTTCTCTTCGGGAGTAAGCAGTCCTTTTTTGAAATAATCCTCAACCTGTTCTTCCTCCTTCTCGGCATCCTTAAGAATTTTCTCTTTCTCTTTTGGTATAACCAGGTCGTCCAAACCCCAGGTAATGCCGGCTAAGGTAGAATATTCAAATCCCAGAGCCTTAATATCGTCTAAGGTTTTCCTGACCGTCTCTTCCGAATATACCCGTATCGCTTCGGCGGCAATCTTTTTTAGGTTCTTCAGCTTTATCAGTTTGTTCTGGAAGGGGAAATCGTCAGGCAGGGCCTCGTTGAAAATAATTCGGCCGACCGATGTTTCTATGAAGTTAGAATCTTCTTTGGTTTCCGCCTTATCTATTTTTTCTTTGGAATCATTCTTCCTGACGTTGATCCTGGCTTTGAGGGCCACCTCGCCGAATTCATAAGCCAGTTTGGCCTCTTTGGCGTTAGCGAAATTCTTATCCTCCCCCTTCAATCCCTCCCAGATACCGGTAAGCCAATAACACCCCAGGACGATGTCCTGATAAAGAGTGACTATGGGGGTGCCGGTGGCGGGCTTCAGGAGGTTGACGCCGGCCAGCATCCTTTCCCTGGACTCGGCCTGAGCCATCTGTGATAAGGGGACGTGGACGGCCATCTGGTCTCCGTCAAAGTCCGCATTAAAGGCCTTGCAGATCATGGGATGGATACGGATGGCCTCACCCTCTATGAGTATAGGGTAAAAAGCCTGGATGCCCAGCCGGTGGAGGGTAGGAGCCCTGTTCAACAGAATCAGTTTCTCCTTAACCACTTCCTCCAGGGAGGCCCAAACCTCATCCGTTTCTTCCTCGATAAGATTGGAGGCTCCCCTGACGTTGTAGGCCAGCTCTTTCTCCAAAAGCTTGTTAATGACAAAAGGTTTAAACAATTCCAGGGCCATTTTCTTAGGCAGACCCACCTGGTTCATTTCCAGTTCCGGACCCACCACGATGACGGACCTGCCCGAATAATCAACCCTCTTACCCAGAAGATTCTGTCTGAACCTGCCTTGCTTCCCCTTGAGCATGTCTGACAAGGATTTTAGAAGCCTTCTGCCTCCGGTGGTAGCCCGGGTGGTAGTGCCCCTTCGCATGCCGTTATCTATCAGGGAATCCACTGCTTCCTGAAGCATCCTCTTTTCGTTCCTGATGATGACTTCCGGTGCCCCTATCTCCAGCAGATATTTCAGCCGATTGTTCCTGTTTATCACTCTCCGATACAGGTCATTCAAGTCGGAGGCAGCGTACCTGCCTCCATCCAGCTGGACCATGGGACGTAGCCCGGGAGGCAAGACCGGCAAGACCGTCAGAAACATCCATTCTGGACGGATATTGGCCCTCTCCATTACCTTATAGAGTTTGAGCCTCCTCATCACCTTTTTCCTGTTCTGGGAACTGACTTCCTTCAATTCCTTCCTCAGCTTTTTCATTTCTTCCTTCAAGTCGAGCCGCTGGAAAATTTCTCTCAGGGTTTCGGCTCCCGTGCCCGCCTCAAAGACCTCCCCGTACCTGAGGGAGAAGTCGCGGTATTCCACTTCAGACAGTATAGCCAGGGGTTCGATAGATTCCAGCTCCTCCTTGGCCTTATTCCTGGCGACCTTAAGCTGGCGCAGGTTGGATTTGGCAGACTTGCTCGCCTTGCCTTTCTTCCCCGAACCTTCCGATTTCATGCCTTTTTTCTTGGCCTTATACTCTTTTTCAATTCTTTCCATCACCTGTTTTTTTGCCTCTTCATCGGTTTTGGTGACGATATAAGAAGAAAAATAGATTACCTTCTCCAGTTTGTGCATAGAGATACCCAAAACCATTCCCATGCGTGAGGGAATACCTTTTAAAAACCAGATGTGGGAGACGGGAGCGGCCAGCTTGATATGTCCCATCCTCTTCCTCCTCACCGAAGATTTGATAACCTCCACCCCGCAGCGGTCGCAGGTCACTCCCTTGTAGCGGATCCTCTTGTATTTGCCGCAGTAACACTGGTAGTCTTTTTCCGGACCGAAAATCTTTTGACAGAAAAGGCCGTCCTTTTCCGCCCTCTGGGTTCGGTAGTTAATGGTTTCGGGTTTGGTGACTTCACCATGGCTCCATGACAAAATCTCCTCGGGTGAGGCTATCTTTATTCTGATGGCATCTAAGTTTTGTACCTTCATTGAAAAATTCTGCTGTAAATTATGGTTTATTTTGCCTAGTCTTCCTCGTCTTCTTCGGCTGACGGGCTTTTATCCTCTTCCATCCCTTCACCTTCCTTAATTTCTACGCTTAATCCCAGGGACTTCAGCTCACTGACCAGGAGATTGAAAGAGGCAGGAACGTTGGGATTCTTTATCTCCTCTCCTTTCAATATTGACTCATAGGTCTTGGCCCTCCCGGGGACGTCATCAGACTTTATGGTCAGCATTTCCTGCAGACTGTAGGCGGCTCCGTAGCCCTCAAGAGCCCACACCTCCATTTCGCCGAATCTCTGTCCTCCGAACTGAGCCTTGCCTCCCAGAGGCTGTTGAGTAATGAGAGAATAAGGGCCTATGGAGCGCATGTGGATTTTATCCTCGACCATGTGGATCAGCTTCATCATATAAATTTGTCCGACGGTAATCCTTTCCGGAAAAGGCAGGCCGGTCCGTCCGTCAAAAAGGACGACCTTCCCGTCTTCGTTCACTCCGGCCTCCTTCAATTCTTTCTTAATGTCTTCCTCTTTGGCCCCGGAGAGGGAAGGGGTAACGGCGTAATAATCCAGCTTGTGGGCGGCGAAACCCAGATGGGTTTCTAAAACCTGTCCCAGGTTCATCCTGGAAACGACACCCAGAGGATTGATAATGATGTCTACCGGTGTTCCATCCTCCAGGAAGGGCATCTCTTCTTCCGGCAGCACCTTGGAAATAACTCCCTTATTGCCGTGCCGACCGGCTAGCTTATCTCCAGCCTGAACTTTCCTGATGTGGGCTACTTCCACCTCTATTCTCTTGATGATGCCCGGCTCCAGCTTGTGACCCATCTCCCTGGAAAAAACCTTAACCTCTACTATCCGCCCTCTCTTGCCGTGCTCCATCCTGAGGGAGGTATCCTTCACTTCTTTTGCTTTTTCTCCGAAGATGGCTCTCAATAGTCTCTCTTCCGGCGTTAATTCGGCCTTCCCTTTAGGAGATATCTTGCCCACCAGTATATCATTGGGGCCGACCTCAGCCCCGATGCGGATTATCCCTTCTTCGTCAAGGTCTTTCAATTTTTCTTCAGAAACATTGGGGATGTCGCTGGTGGTTATTTCCGGTCCCAGCTTCGTTTCTCTAACGTCGCAGGCAAAACTCTCTATATGGATGGAAGTATATTCGTCATTCTTAACCAATTTCTCCGAGATAAGAACGGCATCTTCAAAATTGCCGCCCCTCCAGGGGATAAAAGCCACCAGGATGTTCTTACCTAAAGCCAGATGCCCCCGGGAAATGGCTCCTCCTTCCGTCATGATTTCTCCCTCTTTGACTTTCTGGCCCTTGTTAACGACCGGTCTCTGGTGAAAACAGGTATATTGATTGGTCCTCATAAAGGTCCGCAGTTGATAGTCGCGGCTTCCGGATTTGGCGCTCTTTATCTTGATATGGTCGGCGTCCACTTCGGTTACGGTGCCATTTTCCTCACAAACGATCGCCTGACCCGAATCTTCAGCTACTCTCTTTTCCAGGCCGGTCATCACCAACGGAGGGTCGGGATTGATAAGGGGAACAGACTGGCGCTGCATGTTAGAGCCCATCAGCGCCCTGTTGGCGTCATCGTTTTGAAGGAAAGGTATCAAAGATGTGGCAACGGAAATGGACTGCTCAGGGGCAACATCCACATAGTCAAGGTCTTTTCTGTCAACGATGTCCGCCTTCCCTCTCACCCTGGCTTCTATCTTATCGGCTAAAATACGCCCTTTTTTGTCTGTGTGGATAATGCCGGAGCCGATGTTATACTTTTCTTCCTCATAGGCATCGAGGTAATCTATCTGAGAAGTTATTTTACCCTTTTCCACCTTGAGATAAGGAGTCTCCAGGAAACCATATCGGTTGATTCTTGCGTAGGAGGCCAGGTGCCCGACCAACCCGATATTAGGGCCCTCAGGCGTCTGGATGGGGCATATCCTTCCGTAGTGGGAAGGCTGTACATCTCTGACTTCAAAGCCGGCCCTTTCCCTGGTTAAACCGCCCGGCCCCGTGGCCGCTAAGCGCCTCTTGTGCTCCAGCTCCGCCAGAGGATTCTGGTTATCCATGAACTGAGACATCTGGCTTGACATGAAAAACTGCTTCACGATGACCATGACCGGTCTGGGATTGATAAGCTGGGTGGGGGTAATGGTATGGGTGTCCAGGGTAGACATTCTGTCCTTAATTATCCTCTCCATCCTCATAAAACCGACTCTAAGCCGGTTGACCAGAAGCTCGGTAAAAAGCCTAACCCTTCTGTTGCCCAGATGGTCTATCTGGTCGGGCTGAGCGCCGGGATTGTTGTTTAGCCTGATTATTTCCCTGATGACCGCTATCACATCTTCTGGTTTGAGGACCCTGTCCAAAACGGTAATCTCCCGGTCCAGGTCGGTTTTCTTATTTTTCTTCTTATTCTTAGCGGGGCTGGCGGGTCTTGACCCGGGCAGGCGGGACCACATTCTCCATCTGCCTACCTTAGAAAGGTCGTACCTCTCGAAGTTGAAAAACATGTTTTCAATCAGCTCCTTGGCAGTATCGGGAGTAGCCATGTCTCCCGGCCTTAATCTCTGATATATCTCCACCAGGGCTTCGGCCTGGTTGTGAGTCGGATCTTTCCTGAGGGTTTCTTTAATGAAGTCTACCTCGCCCTTATTAACGTCCTGAAACTTTTCTGCGATGTCCTGTTCATTATCGATGCCGAAAGCCTTCAACAGGACGGTGGCGGGTACCTTTCTCTTCCGGTCAATCTTGACACCTATCAGGCCGGAGGCGTCCGTCTTGAACTCCAGCCAAGAACCCCTGTTGGGTATGATTTTAGCGCCAAAATAATTTCGGCCGGCAACCTTACTGGCCGTGAAGAAAGCGCCGGGGGAACGGATCAGCTGGGAGATAGCCACTCTCTCTACACCGTTAACAATAAAAGTTCCCCTTTCTGTCTGTAAGGGGAAGTCGCAGAGAAATATTTCCTGTTCCTTAATCTCTTTGGTCTTGAGGTTAACCAGTTTGGCCTTCACCGTCAAAGGCGCCTCAAAAGAAGCGTTGTTCTTTTTGGCCTCAACGTCTGATTCATATTTGGGCTCACCCATCTTATAATCGGAAAACCAGAGCTCGAATTCCTTCTTGTTGTAGTCCCGGATAGGAGATATTTCCTCAAGGAGCTCCTTGAGGTCTCTCTCCCAGAAGTTGTCCCAAGCGTCTTTCTGGAGAATCAATAGGTAGGGTAGGGGGAGGAAGGGCTTTGACCTGGCAAAACTCTTTTTTGTTAGTTTCTCCATGTTTTGAGGGCGGGTATTTCAACAATACCAAAACTTAGTTTGAAGAGGATAAGAAGTCTTTAAAATTTAAACTCGAAAAAGACCCCGAAAGAGAGGGGTTAATTTCGTTAACCTTTTATTTAGTAAAGAATAGTTGCAATCAAGGATTTGCCAACCGAAAAAATTTACTTTCAGATAAATTTTAATCCTTTTTTAAAAACTTGTCAAGGATTTGACCCAATAATCCCCCTAACCGGTCCTCTTGATGCTCTGCAGGATACCGAAACCGATAAAAGTGGCTATCAAACCAGACCCACCGTAACTTACCAGGGGCAGGGAAATACCGATAATGGGGAGGAGGCCTAAATTCATTCCGACGTGTACAAAGACCTGGGAAATTATGAGGATGCTCAAGCCGGTGGCGAAGAGCCGACAGAAATTAGCCCTGCTTTCCAGAGAAATCTTCAGGATCCTCCAGATAAGCAGCAAAAACAGGGAAAGCAGGACAACCACCCCCACCAGGCCTGTTTCTTCCGCAATGACCGAGAAAATAAAATCGGTTTGGGGCTCGGGCAGAAAGCCGTATTGGGTCTGGGAACCCTGACCGATGCCCTTACCCAATAATCCCCCGGACCCAATGGCAATTTCTGCCTGATTCTGGCTCCACCCTACCTCCAGGGAATCGGATATCTGCGGCTGCACAAAATCCAAAATTCTCTCTTTCTGATAATCCTTCATGAAATGCGTCCAACCCACGGCGGCGACAATCAAACCGCACAGAGCCAGGACAATAAAATGACGCAGCCTTATGCCGGATATAATGAGTATCCCCACCCATAAGCTTGCCAATATTAGCACAGATCCCAGGTCGGGCTGGAAAAAAATGAGGAGAACCGGAAAAAAAAGATACAACCCCGAAATCAGGATGTGGATTATCCTGTACATTTCTATGTGCCTCAGGGAAAAATACTTGGCCAAGAGTACTATCAGGATAATTTTGGTGAATTCTATGGGGTCCAAGGAGAAAGGGCCAATCTTATACCAGGCTCTCACTCCCCTGATTTCCGGAGCGAAAAAAAAGACCCCTGCCAATAATCCGAGACATATAAAATAGAGGATGAGGATAAAGTAGGGGTCGTCGCGGAACCACCTCCAGTCGAAAAAACTCAGCAGCATCATAAGGAGAAATCCCACGACAAGAAAAACTATCTGCTTTTTGAAGTTCAGAAAATCTCCTTGCGCCTGAGAAGAACTGTAGAGGGCCAGGAGCCCTATGCCGCTCAAAAGCAGGGACAGGATAATCAGTCCCCAGTCCAGCCTTTTGAAATGAATCCAGGTTTCCTGCATCTATGGGTAAAAGCGTGAATTACTTAAGCATTTGAAGAAAATCATCCTCATCTATAATTTTGATATTAAGATTTTTCGCCTTTGTCAATTTGGAACCCGGGTTTTTACCCGCTATCAGAAAATCGGTTTTCCGGGAGACAGACTCGGAAACGTTTCCGCCAAGGCTCCTTATTTTCTCCTTGGCTTCATCTCTAGTGAGTGAATCCAGGCTCCCCGTTAAGGCAAAACTGAGCCCCTGTAACTTCCGATTAAATCCTGATTTCCGTTCTCCTATTTTAATGCCCGCTTTCTTCAATTTTTCCAAAAATTTCAGATTTTTCTTTTCTCGAAAAAAATCGCGGATGGAAGAAGCGGCCACAGGACCTATATCCTTCAGCTTCTGCAAATCCTCTTCTGAAGCTTTTATCAAACCTTCCAGGGAACCGAACCTCTCGGCCAGGAGGGTTGAGGTTTCCTCCCCCACATTCCTGATACCCAGGGAATAGATGAAACGCGGCAGGGAAATAATTTTATTCTTCCGTATGGAATCTATTAGATTCTGGGAGGCCTTATCGGCAAAACCCTCCAAAGGCAGAAGGTCTTCCCTCTCTAAGCTGAAAAGGTCGGCTGCGTCGGCTATCAGCCCTTCTTCCAACAGCTTGTCGATAATCCTGGGGCCCAGGCTTTCAATGTCGAAGGCTCCCTTGGAAACAAAATGGTACAGGTTTTTACTCCTTCTGGCAAAACACTTAGGATTGGGGCACCGCCAGATGGCTTCTCCCTCCGGCCGGACTAACCGGCTGTCGCAGGAAGGACAATTCTCGGGCATCCTGAATTTCCTTTCCCGTCCCGTTCTCATGTCCGGCAGGACCTCCAGGACAGCCGGTATGACATCGCCGGCCCTGCCCACCACTACGGTATCGCCTATCCTGACTCCCAATCTCTTTATCTCATCTTCGTTGTGGAGAGTGGCCCGGGAAACCGTCACGCCGTCTATAGCCACCGGTTTTAAAACGGCCACCGGCGTTACCGCTCCGGTCCGCCCCACCTGGAGTATAACGTCTCTGATTTCGGTAACCGCCTGCTTGGGGGGAAACTTAAAAGCCCTGATGGCCCTGGGACTCTTGCCTACCCTCCCCAACTTCTCGAATAATTTATTATCATTGACGCTCACCACCACCCCGTCTATCTGAAAAGGAAAATCATCCCTGTTCTCCAAAATCTGCCGATAATAATCGAAGACCTCTTTCAGACTGCTGCATAACCTGCCCTGGTCTGTTCTGAAACCTAACAGGGCCATCGCCTGGTGCTCCTGCTCATGTGTTTTCAGGCCCATCTCGGTGACGATGTCATAGGCGAAAAATTTCAGGGGTCGGGAAGCGGCCAGCTTGGGATCCAGCTGTCTGATAGAGCCGGCGGCCAGATTCCTGGGATTGGCAAAGGATTTCTCTCCCTTCTTTTCCGCCATCCTGTTAAGCTCATTAAAATCTTTCTTTTCCATATATACCTCACCCCTGATTTCTACCTGTCCGACGGAAACGAGGCCTTTTACTTTTCCACCCGGAAAACCCGGAAGGCCGGCGGAGGAACCAGTCCTTATCTGCAGAGGAATGCTCTCTATGGTTTTGATATTCTGGGTAACGTCCTCTCCCACCCTGCCATTCCCCCGGGTAGCCCCCAACTTCAAAATGCCCGATTGATAGACAAGGGTAATGGCAAATCCATCCACCTTGGGTTCGGCGAAATAATCTATTTGAGAGCCGGGTAAGAGCTTTTTGATATAGGCCTCCCAGTCTTCCAATTCCCGTTCTGAAAAAACATCGTCTATGGAAAGCATGGGGGCGGCGTGGGTGACTTTCTCAAAGCCTGCCAGGACCTCTCCCCCCACCCGCTGAGTGGGGGAGTCGGGCGTCACAAATTCAGGGAATTCACCCTCAAGGGTTTCCAGTTCCTTCTTAAGGGAATCAAGGGCATCGTCTGAAATTTCCTGGCGGTCCAGTACGTGATACAAATAACGGTGATAATTAATCACCTGTTTTAGTTTTTCTATTCTCTCCTTTGCTTCCTTCTTTCCCATAAAATTTTAATAGGCTACTTCTATGGCTCTTTTGGTGCTGCGGTAAGCCCCTACCGATTTCACGCAGTAGTTCCACTGGGCATCACAATCGCCTGTACCACCGGCGGTTACGGAAACATCAAAGCTGGCATCTCCCAAGTTGCCGGAAGAATTTTGAGGCGGATAATTCAAAAGTGCATTTTCTATGCCGTGGTCTGCGGCATAAAAGGCAACTACCGCATTGTCCAGCTCCTGCATCATCTTGACCTGTCTGATAAAGATAACGTTAACACCCAAAGCTATGGCCAACGACACGGTCATGATAATAACGGCAAAAATAATGGAAACGCCTTTGTCTTTTGGAATTTGATTGTCTGGTATCTCCATGGATTAATAAGCAAAGTCAAGATTTCTCTGGGAAATCGTGGTCTGGACTCTTATTTTGGGAAAATCGGCCACATCCCTCTTGGTAACCTCCAGCATCATGGTTACCCTTGGTTGCCTGGAAGGGGAGTCATCCTGGCCGGCACCCGATTCCTTCACTTCAAACAGAGTCACTTCGGAGTCATCGGAGGTCAAGGGGACCGCCGCTCCCCCGTCTTCGATCTGTTTTAATATGCCGTTATCCACAAATATTTCGTAACAGACCGACGGGTCTTTATAACTTTTGAACTTGATACCGTGACCCGACCTCGTTACTTCATAGTTAAAACCGTATCCGTCGCCGGTAAGGCAGCTGCAGGTAGCCGGGTTAAACTTATCCGCACAATCCAATTCTTTTTTAGCCATCCTGAGATTCCTGCTGACGTATTCTACCACATAAGAAACGTTATCCATTATCTCGCTCTGCCCCAATATCCGGTGCTGATTCCGTAGAGCCGTAACCATAAGGCCGGTCGGTCCGGCCGTTATAATAAAGAAAACGGCCACCGCCACCAGCACCTCGATTAAGGTATAGGCGTTTTCGCTTTTTTTATTGTTCATACCAGTTGGTGATATCTTCCATAACCTGAAAACTGTGGGTTCTGCCCCTCTCTTCCCACGATACCTGAACGGTCACCCTTCTGATGTCAGGGTCGACGGGAGAGGCATCTGCTATTGATATTTTCCTGATGAATTTAGTTGCCACGCCGGGAGAATAACTGTAAAACTCATCCGCGTCGACATTCAGAGGAGTTGAACTAAAAGGATGATTCCCAATGGAATCTACGGTCAGGTAGTCTGCTTCCCAATCACCCACGGGAAGGTATTCGTCCCAGGAAAGAGAGGAATTGTTCCTTTTCTCCAACCAGGCCTGGTCTCTAAGGTTTTTAACGATTTCCAAGCCCTCCTGTCCCAGGTAGGCGGCGGTCAACCTGAGCTCCAGGGCCGAGGCAGCAGCCAGGGTCTGGGACATCAGGGAAAAAGAACCCCCTAATCCCACCATAAGGATAAAGATGGCGGCTATTACCTCAAGCAGGGTAAATCCTTTTTCCTTTGAATTTTTTATGCTCATTGTTGATTAATTCTAATCTATGTCTATCAGGCCGGCTTTATTGACTGTAATCGTCCGAACGTCGGCGGTATCGGAGCCGAAGATTATGTCTATCTGGCCGGTTGCCAGGTCATCGGCCTCGTCCTCCTTTATCTTGACGGTAGGGTCGGGCGGCCGGAAATTGATGCATAATTCAGAGGCCCCTCCGTTTAGCTCGTGGATAACCGCTCCTTCCTCCATGGCAATATCTTCTATTATAACGTCCTGCGAGGCATCATAGAAATCGTTTCCGTTTGGGGCCGGAGGATGGACGTCGGCATAGATAAAATAAGAAGCAGGGGTGTTAATGTCAAAAAAAATGCCGTAGCCGAATACCTCGTCACCGCCGCATTCCGGACAGTCCCGGCCAGAGATAGCCATGTCCTGTGCCCTCCTGATGTCCTGGGCAACCCGGTGGGAAGCGCGTTGAAGAGCCAACGCCTTTTCTCCTTCTCTGTTGTTAAGCAGCACCATGGTAGCCAGAAGGGCGATTATCGTCACCGTTACCGTAATCTCAACGAGAGTGAAACCCTCTTCGCTCATCTCACTCTCAAAACGACGGCGGGTTCTGTTAGGGCGAAACCTCATACCATTGGGGAGAACGTTTCTTTAGTAAAATCTGGTAATCCTCTTCCTTGTTTACTCTGCCGGCATCATCTTCTACCTCAAGGGTAATGCTCCCGGACTCACCATCTACTACCGTAAAAGAAGAATAGGTGGTGGTGGAGTTGTTGCCTATGTCTGAAGCGGGGGTGCCGTCCTCAAAAAGCCAATCACGCCTGACAATGGTGCTGCCAAATTCTGAAGGCGTGGAGGTGTCCCTGAAATAGACTACGGTCCCGGCCGAAGCACCGAAGTTATTGCAGGAAAGCCAGGGTCCCACCACCATGTAGGCGCACTGGAAGTCTGCGTCGGCGTCCTGGATTATGGTAAAGCTCTTGGAGGTAGTGGAGAAAGCGGAATACACATCTTCTACGCGTAATTCCACCATATAGTTCCCTTTTGTTAAGGCTTGGGGCGTATAATCACAATTACCGGCACAGTCGGAGTCAGGATTAGCTCCCCAGCCATAAATGTCCCACGCAGAATATACGATATCCCCTTCACCGTCCGGGTCGGTAGAGTTGTTTCCTAAACAGAAATTACTGTTGGTATAGCCGGTGCAGCTGCCTGGCGAACAGCTCCCCTGAGGGTCACAGTCGTTGGGACAACAGTTGATGGAAGCCGTCGGAGCATTATTGTATCCGCAATGGACGTGGTCATTGTAAGTAATAACGGGCGTACACCCCTGACAGTTGCAGGAAGCATCGCAATCTCCTAAGTCGGGATAATCGTAATAATCAAACCCTACGCATCCGTCAGCCGGACAGGGGCACTCAGAACTCGGCGATTGTGAGGCCTGGCATTCTCCTTCTCCTTCACAACTTCCTCCCGCACAGGTGCCACAGTAATCTCCGCATGAATTGCCTTCTGAAGAACAGGTGCTCCACCCGCCCCAATTGCAGTCTGCCTGGCAGGTTCTCTGCTGGTTCCCTGCACAATCTCCTGAGCCGCAGGACTGAGATTCCGTATCGCCTGGGGAGCAAACGCCTTCTGTGCAGGTACCCCAGGCGCAGTCTGCCTGGCAGGTCTGGCTGCCGCAGTTGCCGCACGGTTGGGTGGCTCCTGGAGAACAGACTCCTTCTCCGCCGCAAGCCCCCCCTGCACAGGTCCCGCAGTTGCCGCAGGAACTGCCTTCGCTGTCACAGGTCCCCCACCCGCCCCAATTGCAGTCTGCCTGGCAGGTTCTCTGCTGGTTCCCTGCACAATCTCCTGAGCCACAGGGTTGGGTCTCTATCTCGCCGGTAGAACAAATGCCTTCATTTCCACAAAAACCTCCGGTACAGCTGCCACAGTAATCTCCGCATGAATTGCCTTCTGAAGAACAGGTCCCCCACCCGCCCCAATTGCAGTCTGCCTGGCAGGTTCTCTGCTGGTTCCCTGCACAA
>CAZMJM010000003.1:33970-40501 GCA_964566875.1 uncultured Candidatus Saccharibacteria bacterium
CCACCCGCCCCAATTGCAGTCTGCCTGGCAGGTTCTCTGCTGGTTCCCTGCACAATCTCCTGAGCCGCAGGACTGAGATTCCGTATCGCCTGGGGAGCAAACGCCTTCTGTGCAGGTACCCCAGGCGCAGTCTGCCTGGCAGGTCTGGCTGCCGCAGTTGCCGCACGGTTGGGTGGCTCCTGGAGAACAGACTCCTTCTCCGCCGCAAGCCCCCCCTGCACAGGTCCCGCAGTTGCCGCAGGAACTGCCTTCCGTAGAACAGTTGGAGGTACAGGTGTGGGTTCCAAAATCACATTGATAGGTTCCGATGCAATCTCCTGAGCCGCAGGCGGCACAACCGTCATTGTCAGATATGGAAACCGGCTGCCAGCTTGAATCATAGACATATACCTTATCGGTGCCGCTCCCCACCATATACCAAAAGCTTCCGGTCCAGTATATGCCCTGAGGAGAGCTATCTTCGCCCCCTAAATAATAGCTGGTACCGGTATAGTTCCAGGAAGAATTATACTGATAGACCCGGTCTGTGGCATCATCCAGCGCCCAATATGTATTACCCGGCCCTATGGCTACGTCTCTGGGCTGGGAAATTTCGTTCAGAATGTGTATGCCGGTTGGATTGTTGTTGTCGGCAACATTGGCAACCCTGGTTGTGTTGTCCGTCCAGACGCCAATGACCCGGTAGTCTTCTATCACCCCGTAAATCCTCTTAAAAGCTCCTATGGGAGAACCGATCAGCCACGTGTTCCAATCCCTGTACGCCCTCATGTCGTAATATATGTCGCTGCTCCAGTCTGCATAGGCTACCAGCCAGGCATCTCCGCTTAGATAAGGCGAAACGGCATTCTCTTCGAAGTTAAGCCCCTGAGGCGGGATATCAGGGCCTGAGGGCTGGCCGGCTCCTATATAATGGGACTCTCCAGTATAGTGCCAGTCGGCGGTATATCTGTAAACACTCTTCGTATCGTATCCGGTCACCCACCAGTTGCCGGAATCGTCCTGAAAGATGTCCGTAGGAGTGGTATCCTGGCCGGATATAGAAATGGGATATTCCAGGTCGCATGAGCTCCAGGTGCAATCGGACTGACAGAATTGTATGCCTCTGCCGCAGTCACCGCAGGACTGAACACTGCCGGTAGTACACTGGGCTCCACAGGCCCCGGCACAACAGTGGGTGACGGGCGTTGAACAGGAAGGAGTATTGCAGTTGCAACTAGCCTGGCAGGTACCGCTCAGATGGGTAGAGTCACGTATGCAGTCGTTATCATACTCCACCAGCTTAGTCCCGTTGCAGGAGTCGTTGCAGTCCCGGCCGCAATAATAATCATAGGGGCCTACAAAACATCCTGAGGATGCGTTACAGTCCGTAGAGCAGCACTGACCCTGGCTGGGACCGGAAAGAAGCATCTTGCCGCAATAATTCTCATTGTGATAGCAGTACCAACCCGACATGCTGCTCAGGCAGGTAGGACCAGCCCCCTGATACCAATATATATTCGGTCCGCCGGAACTCATAATAAAATCACAATACGAGGCAGGCGGAGAGCAGGGAGCGTTATCATAACAGGAGTAATTACAGGTGCTTGTCCATAAACAATCATGCCAGCCGCATGAACCCCAACCGTAATAGCAGGTATTCCCATTAGCCCATTGGGCGGGACAGGGGCTTGCCAAACAGCTGCCGTAGCAGTAACCAACGTTATAGTCACAGGTATCCGCCCTGGAAGAATGGTCGGGCAGGGCCAAAAGGATAACCGCTAAGAAACAGGCGAAAAGTAATCTGATAATTTTTATGTTTCCCATGTTTATCGATTTATTGTGTTAATCAAGCCCGTATCTTTGAAAAGACTCAGGCCGTAATCCCCACAGAACAGAATCTCCAGAGAATTCCTAAAGCGTTCCAGGGTTTCTTTGGTAATATCCTCTGTGGAAAGGTCAGGGAGTTTCTCTTTTACCATGCTTCTTACCTCTTCTATGGGGGTACTCTCCGTAACGCCGGGGAACATGTCTTCCACATTCTCGGCTGCTCCATAACCATTGGCACTGCAGAAACGTCTGCCAAAGCCATTGAAATCCGCCCCTTCCTTCAAAATCATCTTCACGTTCTGACACTCCAGGGCATCTTCATGAAAATCGGCGATGATGTTAACCTCGCCGCAATCCAAAGAGTTGTTGTCAGCCGGCTGGCAGCCTAACGCAGAAACCATCCCCTGATAACAGAAATCTCCCATCTCAACGGTGAGCTTGGCTACCTTGGTAAGATGCGGGGCAGGTGAAACGATGTCTCGGCTACCGCTTTTTGTCTCCTCATCACTCCATTCGTAACCGAAACAGGAGAGCTCTTTTCCACAGACGAAGCATATTTCAGACCCGTCGTCGTAATACTGCTTTGGTTCGCACTTCAGCCATGAGAGGCGGGCGGATATAAAATCGTTCATTGTACCCGACATGGTTGAGAAAAGCTCGTCAACGTCCGTTCTGGGTCGGGGTCTTCCCCGTAAGGCAATGTATGTAACGACAGCCAAAATTACAATAATAACCGCCGCAATCAATAATAATATTAGCGCCGCTTTTTTACCCATATTCGTGTTATCAATCAATACTATTACCTTTAGGATTATTAAGTTATTCTATCATTAAACCGCCTGGGCTGCCACCTCCTGCGAGGTCCTAGCCCGGCGGAAAGACAAGGCCTTTAAAAAGGGTCGTCATTCTCCGGACTATGAATTTTAAGGCTTTTCTTTTCACATCTTAATGAATTTTAAGGTGAAACCTCGTACCACTCGGGAGTGCGTCTCTTCAGTAAAATTTGGTGTTCCTCCTCGCTTGTCCTGCCGACGTCATCTTCGACGTGCAAGGTAACATTACCAGAATAAACGTCCACCAGGGTAAAGAATGAGGAAGTAAAAGTCGCATTATTTCCGACGTCTGAAGCTGGAGTGCCGTCCTCAAAATACCAGTCGCGCCTCACGATGGCAGTGCCTAATTCTGAAGGCGTGGAGGCGTCCTTAAAATAGACTATGGTTCCGGCCGAAGCGCCGAATATGCCGCATGGCAACCAGGGGCCTACCACCATGTAGGCGCACTGGAAATCTGCATCGGCATCCTGGATGATGGTAAAGCTCTTGGAGGTTGTGGAAAAGGCGGAATACATGTCTTCTACGCGGAGCTCTGCGGTATAGCCGCCTCTAGCCAGTGCCTGAGGAGTGTATCCACATTTTCCTGAACAGTCGGAGTCAGGATTAGCTCCCCAACCGTAGATGTTCCATGAAGAATACACAATGTCTCCTTCACCGTCCGGGTCCGTAGAGTCGTTCCCCAGACAGAAATTACTACTGGTGAAGCCGGTGCAACTGCCTGGCGAACAACTCCCCTGAGGATTACATCCGTCGGGGCAACAAATAACGGAGGCCACGGGGTCACTATTATGGATACAATGGATGTGGTCATCATAGGTGATAACCGGCACACATTCCTGGCAGGAACAGGAGGAATCGCAGTCACCGAAATCGGGGTAATCATAATAGTCATTTCCTACGCATTCGTCAGCCGGACAGGGACACTCAGGACTTGACGATTGTGAGGCTTGGCATTCTCCTTCACCTCCGCAAATCCCTCCCACGCAGCTGCCGCAGTAAACTCCGCAGGAATTACCTTCGCTGTCGCAACCACTCCAACCGCTCCAGCTGCAGTCGGCCCGGCAGGTCCTCTGCTGATTACCGACGCAGTCCCCGGAGCCACAGGATTGATTCTCTACCTCCCCGGGAGAACAATCACCCTCTGTACAGGTACCCCAGGTGCAGTCGGCCTGGCAGGTCTGGCTGCCACAGTTGCCGCAAGGCTGGGTAGAGCCGGGGGCACATCCCTGGCCCGTGCAAGCACCCCAGGTGCAGTTCGATTGACAGGTCTGGGTACCACAGTTGCCGCAAGACCGAGGTGCTCTCGGAGTTAACGTGCAACCAGAGCTATCACATCCTCCTATGCAACATCCGCTGTCACTACACCAGGTACTGTCGCGGTTACATTTCCATCCAAGAGCAGAATCGCAGCTGATGTAAGCGCCCGTGGAGTAGGTCCATCCGGGGCAGGAAGGACAGTACTCACAACCGTTATTACAAGAAGGTTTAGAATTATCATAGCAGTAATAATTACAGGTGCTCGACCAGAAACAATTATGAAAACCGCAAAGGCCCCCGCTGTAATAGCACGTGTTGCCGCTTACGCAGGTGCTGCCGCAGGAAGTCGTCAGACAACTGCCGCAGCAGTAACCATAATCGTAATCGCAGACAGCTAAAGATAAATGGGCGGGAACGGCGAAAAAAATAACCGATGAAATGAAGCAAAAGAAAAGAAAGCAGACGCTTTTCTCGCTTATAGTTTTCATTGCTTAATAACGGTAATTTGGCCCGTATCTTTAAAAAGACCGAGGCCGTAATCACCGCAGAATAGAATCTCTAAAGATTCTTTAAAGCGCTCTAAAGTCTCTTTGGTAATATTCTCTGTGGAAAAGTCAGGAAATTTTTCTTTTACCATGCTTCTTATCTCCTCTATCGGAGTACTCTCCGTAACGCCGGGAAACATGTCCTCCACGTTCTCTGGGACTCCATAACCTCTAGCGCTGCAGAAACGTCTGCCAAAGCTTTTGAAATCTGCCCCTTCTTTTAAAATCATATTCACGTCCCGGCATTCCAGGGCATCTTTCTGAAGATCGGCAGTAATGTTAACTTCGCCGCAGTCCAAGGAATTATTATTAACAGGCTGGCATCCTAAAGCAGAGGCCAGTCCCTGATAACAGAAATCTCCTATCTCAACGGTAAGCCCGTCCACCTCGGTCAGATAAGGAGAGGGTTGGGCAATTTCTTTACTTCCGCTTTTCGTTTCTTCGTCGCTCCACCTATAGCCAAAACAGACAAGCTCTCTTCCGCAGACGAAGCATATTTCAGAATCCTTGTCATAATACTGCTTTGGTTCACACTTCAGAAATGAAAGGCGGGCAGACACAAAATCTTTCATTGGTTCAGACATCGTCAAAAACAACTCGTTGATATCAGTACTGGGTTGAGGCCTTTTTTCAATAGCCAGGTATGAGGCAACGGCCAGGAATATGATAATAATAACGGCCGCGGCCAACATGAAAATAAATATTGCCTTTTTGCTCATTGCCTTGATGCTTGTTTAGTATTATTACCTTAAAACATTTTATCTTTTTTTCCCTTTTAAGTCTACGGTGTTTCATTCGGAAATTCTGGAGAAATTTTCCTGCTGGAAACGTAAAAAATCCAGGTTGAGAGGGGAAGAATCATAAGGAGATAAAATTTTCCCAGGAGCATACCTGAATACTGATATTCGCGGCCGATAAATCCCAGAAGGACCTTTAAGGTGAACGGCATGGACAAGTAAAAGAATATCACGGAATACACCAAAAAAGAAAAAAATAAAGCTCTGATGATGTTCTTTCTTTTAAGATAGAAATAAATAAAGCTTCCCAGAATAGCCAAAATCACCTCAACCCTTATGCCCATGGTTATCCCTCGCCTGATGTTTGGGCCAAAAAACGTAAGGAATTTTTTCAAAAGATTCGGCGTGTCTTCCGGAGTCATATAGGCTATCATTAAACCCTTCCCTCCGCTGAAAGTCAGGTCTATGATGGGAACGATGATTAGAATCAGGAAACAAGGCAGGATAACCCTGGCTATCTTTCCTATTCTCTCCCGGGTTGCCAGATAAAAAACCGCAATTAAACATTGCGCCAAAAATATGTATGAGGTATCAAAGTGCCAAAAAAATAAGGGGGAAGCGGGTATGCCTGTCGCAAACATCTCCAAAAAATTCCTTAAGGTGGTAATAAAAAAGAAGGTCAAAATAAAATAGATGAAAGACTGGTCGGAATCTTCCAAATCCTTTATGATGGCGTTGATCCTCTCTAAACACTTCATTATAATGCGTTGAAGATGATAACTGAGAGATTTAATGCGTCTCTCTCCATATTATCATTTCTTTGACTAGGCACAAAAAATCAGTGAGTCGTTCGGGTTAAAAAAACCGGCAGGTTGAGCCAGCCGTTTTGTTTCCTTCTCTCAGGATGCCAGAATCGTCTGACTATGGTGAAACGTTCCACCATTGGGGAAATCTCTTTTTAACGGAAACGCCGTAGGTAGTAGAATCTACGCGGCCCGCATCGTCCTCAACCTCCAGGGTAACATTGCCCGAATAAACGTCCACCAGGGTAAAGAATGAGGAAGTGAAAGTCGCATTATTTCCGACGTCCGAAGCCGGAGTGCCGTCCTCAAAATACCAGTCGCGCCTGACGATGGTGGTACCTGACTCCGAAGGAGCGGAGTAATCACCGAAATAGATTACCTTATCCTCCAGAGCACCGAATTCTGAACAAGGCAGCCAGGGCCCTAATATTGTATAGCTGCATTGGAAGTTAGCCACCGCATCCTGCAGGATGCTGAAATCCTCGGTGGTGGTGGAGCCCAGACCCCCTGAATCTTCAACGTGCAGGCTTACGGTATAATCTCCCGGCCC
>CAZMJM010000004.1:0-15018 GCA_964566875.1 uncultured Candidatus Saccharibacteria bacterium
CAACCCAGTATTTACAACACCCTGACTTTCTATGCTCTGCCCTGGAAGTTCTGGACTCCTGTATTAATCGCTTTGGCGCTGCTGATTAAGTATAGAAAAAGAATAAAGGAGGCTGTGAAGGTCCTGATAGAAGGGAAAGGATTACAGTATAGTTAGTTTTCCACAGCTTGATATTTCCTTTTGTGATATACTTAAATAAGAGAATAAGGATTTATGGAAAAAAATAAAAATCCTTTAAACTAAAAAAGGTCGTCAATTTTGGGTAACGATTAAATTTTGGGATAACATAAATGTCATATTATCAAGAGAACAGGGAACTTTTCTTAGCAATAGTGGGGGGATTAACGCTAGCTTTAATAGGAGTATTGAGTATTTCAGGAACCATACCCTTTTCTTCACCGGCTTCGGCTGCTACGGAAACCATCAGTGTTTCAGCAACCATTTCCCAATGGCTCAGTTTCGGTGTTTCAACCAACACGATAGCCCTTACGCCGGAATTAGTAACTTCGGCAGGAGGAACCAACATAGGAAGCAGTACCGAAATTACTCTTACGGCCGGAACCAACAACTCCTCAGGCTACGGTATCGAGATCAAGGATTTGAACGGAGGACTCTGTCATTCGGGAGGATGCGGGACCCACAATATCACTTCAGGAGATGCGACTCTTTCGGCGGGAACCGACGGTTATGGTGCGCAGGCCACGACGACAGATACCGATGTCGGCACCGTTGATGCCAACTATGATTTTTGGGGTGCGAGCAACCAGCAGGTTGGAGACTTATCTTCTTCTCCCCAGGCGTTGGCTGACACCACAGCTCCCAGCAGTAACGACCAGACGCTGTTAAAGCTCAAGGCCGCCGCCGCTTCCATAGATCCGGCCGGAACCTATAGCGACACGGTTACTCTGACTTGCCTCGCTAATCCATAGGGCATAGGTAGAGCCATTATACTATAAGACTATTAATGAAAGAGAATATTCTTCTTTATATCTTGGTTATAGGGGGGCTTATTTTTGCTTGTCAGACATTAGCTCAGGGGACTACCATAGGGATTTCCCCTGTTACTTTTGAATTGACAGCCAATCCCGGAGACACGATCGTCAATCAGATTAAGGTCTATAACCCTTCAGAAGACACGACAATAGGGATTGCGATGGAAGTGGAAGACATTACTCCGAGGGGAGAGGAGGGCCAGGTATCGGCAGAACCCGCCGAATCAGAAACTTTCTCTTTAATGAAATGGGTAAAGGTGGAGCCTGCGGATTTTGTCTTGTCGCCCAAGTCCCAGGAATTTGTGACCTTTACCATTACCGTTCCCCAGAATGCAGAACCCGGAGGCCATTATGGAGCAGTTTTGGCACGTACTAAAATGGCAACGGGACCGGGGTTTACGGGAGCGGCCATCTCACAGCGCGTGGGTAGCGTAATTCTGCTTTCTGTGGCGGGCGAAGTTAAGGAGGAGCTAAAGGTTAGTGATTTCACCGTACCATATTATTCGGAATACGGACCTATTAATTTTTCCGCAAAATTTGAGAACACCGGTACCATCCACGTGAAGCCCAAAGGATATATTACCATAACCGATTGGCTGGGAAGAAAGGTGGCCGACCTTGAGATTCCGGAAAGAAACGTCTTGCCCGGGGCCGTGAGGAAAATAGACATTCCCTGGAATACCAAGTGGTTGCTTTCTGGGAGATATACGGCCACCCTTCATGGGAGTTACGGTACTGCCAATCTTTCTTTTGAGCCGGTGGTGATAAATTTTTGGGGATTTTCCTGGAAATTGGGAGTTGGGGTCGCGCTGGTAGTAGCGTTCTTTATCCTGACAAGGAAGAGGTGGACGGCTGCGTTTAGAATATTACTCCAAGGCGAAAAGGCAAAGCCGTCATAAAATAAGTTATATTGAAATTCACATCCTCTAAATGAGGATGTTTTTTTGTTATAATGGGCTAATGGGAAAAATATTATTAAAAGGGAAAAATTCCTTTTTGATTTTAACCTGTGCGTCAGCTGTTTTGGTGATAGGCTTTGTTGTACCTCTAACTGTTAGAGGACAGACTAAAGAGTTACAGATTTCCGTGGAAACCATAGTTGGCCATCCTACTCCTCCTCCTGTGCCACCTACCAGTACCATCGAATACTTGACCCCGGGGGGAATTTTTCCCAAGACAGTAGTTCTTTTGAAGGGAAGAGCTTATCCTCACAGCTTTGTTACCATTCTTAAAGATGGGGAGGTCACGGCAACACTTTTTGCGGAAGAATCAGGATTTTTTGAAAGAGAGATAAGCGGTTTGGAAAGCGGCCACTACTCTTTTGGGATATGGGGAGAGGATGAAAAGGGAAGGAAGTCGGTTACCATCAATTTTTCATTGGATATACTCAAGTGGACCAAGACCACGGTCTCGGGCATTTTTCTTTCTCCTACCATGGAGATTCAGCCTTCCAGTGTCGAGAGGGGAGAGAACATAGAGGTTTTTGGCCAGAGCTTTCCTCACAGCCGGATAAATATTCTGATTTTTCCCGAGGGAATTGTCAGAACAACCCTTACCGGCACTGACGGCAACTGGTCTTACCTGCTGAACACCTTTTTTCTTGACACCGGGTCCTATACCATTAAGGCCAAGGCCGAGAGCGAAATGGGGATACAAAGCGACTTTTCTTATCCATTGTCTTTTTCCGTCATACCCAGGGGAACCATCACTTGCTGGGGTCCTGACCTGAACTTCGACGGCCGGGTTAACGTAGTGGACCTGGGTATTCTTATGTACTTCTGGGGGCAGGATAATCCCCAGAATCACTGCGCTAACATAAATACCGAGGGGAAGGTTGACGTCTATGACTTTTCCCTGATGATGTATTGGTGGACCGACTAATCATGGAAGAAAAATCATATCAGATATTTTTCTTACTTGTCCCTGTCATGCTTGCTTTCTTTCCCCGTGGCGCTGAGGCGGCTCGCCTTTATCTTTCTCCCGTCAATCGAAAGGTTGAGGTAGGACAGACCCTGGAAATTTCCATATTTATCGACACGGAAGAGGATTATATTAACGCGGCGGACGTATCTCTCAAATTCGACCCGCATAAGCTCAGGGTAGAAAAATCCACTATCACTGCTTCTAAAATAGAGGTGTGGGTTACCCAACCGACTTTTTCTAATACCGCAGGCTCTATACAATTTATTGGAGGAGTGCCATCTCCGGGCATCAAGGATGCGGCGGCTCTTCTTTCCACCATCACCTTCAGAGCTGTTGCCCAAGGCATAGCTTATGTTTACTTTGAGGATGACTGCAAACTCATTGAAAACAGTTCCGAAGCCGCAGATGTTCTCACCTCATCGCAGAACGGAAGTTACGAGCTGGTAATCTCCCCGCCCGGGCTGCCCGAAATTACTTCTCCGACCCATCCGGAACAGGAGATGTGGTATCAAGACAGGGACCCCGTATTTACCTGGATGAAGGACGATGAGGTAACTTCCTTCAGCTACGACCTGAATCAGTTGTCTTCAGCTGTTCCCGATAAAATCGCCGAGGGTAGTGAAACATCTGTTAACTATGAGGGGCTGGAAGGAATCTGGTATTTTCATCTGAGAGCAGAGAGGGCGGGAGTATGGGGAGAAACTTCCCACTACCGGGTGAAAATTGATAGCACGGCCCCGGAGATATCAAACCCGGAAGTTATCCCTTCTACAGAGCTGCCCGAAGGCATAGAGCCGGAGATCTCTCTAACGGCGGATGACAACCTGTCCGGCATAAGCCGTTGGGAGATAAAATACCGGAAAGACGGTGGGCCGGAAGAGGTGATTAAGAGTGGGATTTCTTTCCCTTATCGGATCCCATTCTCTGAAGCCGGTGAGTATTCCGTTTCCATAGCTGCTTATGACGAGGCAGGTAATTTCCGGGAAAAAGAATTAACCATCAGGATACTGGGGAAAAAAGAGCCATTTTTAATGAAGGGCATATTCCTTCTGGGAGTCTTCGTACCGTGGTGGCTTATAATTATTACCATTCTGATTTTAGCGGCCATCATGATAACCCTGTTCTTATGGAGAAGGCGCCAGAGGAAGACAGAAGACCGGTTGTCTAGCGAAACCGAAAGCGGGAAATTAGACTTTTAATTTATTTTTTGCTACAAAAAAAGATTAAGATTATGGAGCCTGAAAGAAAAAAAAGAAGTAACTTCTTTGCAGTTGCCATTCTGGTTCTACTAAGTTTTGGATTGGGTTTTTGGATAGGGGAGTACCAAGTGGTATGTGAGGTATGCCCTCCGCAGGACATCAATTTTTCCCTTTTTTGGGAGGCTTATCGTAAACTGGAAGAGAAGTTCGTGGACAAGGCTAAGCTCAACAGCCAAAACATTATATACGGAGCCATTTCCGGGATGGTTGAGTCTCTGGACGATCCCTATACCGTTTTTCTGAATCCGGAAGATTCCAAAAGATTTGAAGAAGACGTTCAGGGAGTGTTTGAAGGGGTGGGAATGGAGATAGGAGTGAGGAACGGTCAGCTGCAGGTGATAGCTCCCATTGAGGGGACCCCGGCCCAGAAGGCCGGGCTGCTGCCGGGTGACGAGATATTGAAAATCGATGGCACCTCTACGGCCGACCTTACGGTGGACGAGGCCGTAACCCTTATCAGGGGACAGAAGGGCACTCAGGTCATCCTTACTATCTTTCGGGAAGGGTGGGGGGAAAGCAGAGACTTTACCATTACCAGGGGCGTGATAGAGATTCCTTCGGTGCAGTGGAAGATGATAGAAGATGGAGGAGAACAGATAGCCTACGTACAGCTTTATCAGTTCAGCGGCAAGGCGGGATTCGAATTCACCAAGGCGGCCCTGGAGATCAGCAACAGCCCCTCCCACATGATTATCCTTGACTTGAGAAATAATCCCGGAGGCTATCTTGAGATAGCCCAGGAAATAGCGGGATGGTTTTTGGAAAAGGGAGAGGTGGTGGTAATAGAGGATTTCGGCGGAGGGGTGACGAAAAATTATCTGAGCGAGGGTAACGGCAGGTTTTCTGACTACAAGGTGGTTATCCTGATTAATGAAGGGTCTGCTTCGGGCTCTGAAATATTGGCCGGAGCTTTGCGGGACGACCGTGGGGTTCTGTTGATAGGCGAGAGTTCTTTCGGCAAGGGTTCCGTACAGGAGCTTGAAAGCCTGCGGGATGGTTCCAGCCTGAAGATTACCGTAGCCAAATGGCTGACCCCCAGCGGAGATTTGATTACGGACAAGGGTTTGGAACCGGACATAAAAGTAGATAGGACGATGGAAGATTATGAGGCGGGAAAGGATCCTCAGCTTGATAAAGCCATTGAAGTCATTAAGGAATTATAATAAAATAAATTAACATGAAGGTGATATTTCTCAAAGACGTGCCCGGCGTAGGGAAGAAAAATACGGTGGGCGAAGTAAAAGATGGCTATGCCAGGAATTATTTGTTTCCGCGTGGTTTTGCCAAGAAAGCCACCAAGGAAATGTTGAGGGAACTGAGAGAAAGCCAGGAGTCTTCTGAGAAAATAGCAGAAGAAGAGCTTAAAAGATTCCAGGATTTAGCCGGCAGACTAGACGGCAATGAGGTCACAATAGCCGTTAAACTTGGCAAGCAGGGACAGATGTTTGATTCGGTGAATGCGGGCAAAATTCAAGAGGGGCTTAAGAAGTTGGGCTTTGACGTTAAGAAGAGTCAGATTATGCTTGTAAAGTCCATCAAAGCTCTGGGAGAATTTCCGGTGAAAATCAAGTTTGAGCACAATTTAGAAGCAGAAATAACCGTGACAATAGTCGAGGAATAATATGCCGAGATTCATTTTTACCGTAGGAGGAGTCATGTCCGGAGTAGGCAAGGGCGTGGCTACGGCCTCCATAGGCAGAATCTTAAAAGCAAAAGGTTTTAAGGTCACTGCCATCAAGATAGATCCATATATTAACGTTGACGCCGGGACGATGAACCCCATAGAGCATGGGGAAGTTTTTGTAATGGACGACGGCACAGAGTGCGACCAGGATATTGGAAATTACGAAAGGTTTTTGGGGGAAACGCTTAGCACCGATAACTATATTACCACCGGGCGCGTTTACCAGACCGTAATAAATAGAGAAAGGAACCTGGATTACGGTGGCAGATGTGTAGAGGTAGTACCGGACATTCCCAATGAAGTAATCGCCCGCATCCGTAAAGCCAGCGCCAACAATAAGGCGGATTTTACCTTGATAGAAGTGGGAGGGACGGTAGGAGAGTACCAGAACATGTTGTTTTTGGAAGCGGGACGAATGATGAGGCTTAAAAATCCGGGTGACGTTATCTTTGTTTTGGTTTCTTATCTGCCCATTCCCAATACGATAGGGGAGATGAAGACAAAACCCACCCAGACGGCTGCCCGCATATTGAATGAGGTGGGAATCCAGCCCGACATCATTCTGGGAAGGTCGCAATTCCCTCTGGATGAGCCCAGAAAGAGGAAAATTTCCATTTTTTGCAACGTCAGGAAGGAAGACGTCATTTCCGCTCCCGACGCTGATTCTATTTACGAGGTGCCATTGATATACGAAAAAGAGAACTTAGGCTCCCGCATTTTGGAAAAGTTTTGTATAAAAAGCAGGAAGAAAGACCTTACCGAGTGGAAGAAACTGGTGAGGACGATCAGAAAATCTGAAAAGCCCGTTAAGATAGGGATAGTAGGAAAATATTTTAAGACGGGGGAGTTTACCCTCATGGACTCCTATATTTCCGTGATAGAGGCCATAAAACATGCGGCCTGGTCTGTGAAGAGAAAACCGGAAATATCATGGCTTTCTTCGGAAAAATATGAGAAGTCGGTGAGTGCTCTGGAGGAGCTTAAAAATTACGACGGCATCATCGTGCCAGGCGGTTTCGGGAATAGGGGTATTGAGGGGAAGATAAGGGCCATTAACTTCGTCAGGACAAAGAAAATTCCATACTTGGGTCTTTGCCTGGGAATGCAGTTGGCGGTCGTGGAGTTTGCGAGGAATGTGTGCGGGTTGAAAGGCGCCAATTCTACGGAATTCGACAAGAAGACTCCCTATCCCGTGATAGACTTTATGCCCGAGCAGAAGGAACTTCTTAAGAAGAAGAACTACGGAGCTACGATGAGGCTTGGAGCTTACAAGTGCCGGCTGGAGAAAAGTTCTGCCAGCTTCAAAGCCTACGGAAAGAAGAGGTATATTTATGAACGCCATCGCCACCGTTACGAATTCAATAATGATTTTCTAAAAAACCTTTCAGATAAGGGTTTGGTTGTCGCCGGGATCAATCCCAAAAGGAACTTGGTTGAGATTATAGAGGTAAAAAATCATCCCTTTTTCGTAGCCAGCCAGTTCCACCCTGAATTTAAGTCTAGTCCTCTGTCACCTAACCCCCTGTTTAAGGCATTTGTCCAGGCCTGCATAAGGAAAAAATAAGGACTGATGAACTTTTTTAAAAAGATTTCCTTTCTGGAGAGTCATCAGGAAGACGTTCTGTTGGCGATCGCCGTTATCTTAATTTCTTTACTCTCTTTTGCTGCAGGATTCATAATTGCCAGAAGACCAGAGCGGCAACCACTTAAAATAGAATCTCAGAACAGCATCTTTAATGGGATATGCGAAAAAGGATACAGCTATCATAGGGGCGGGCGTCTGCGGACTTTATCTGGCCTGGAAACTTTCTCAGAAGGGTGTTAACGTTTCGGTTTTTGAAAGGAAAAAGGTGATAGGTAAACAGGTCTGTTCCGGACTTTTTTCGGAAAGAATCTTAAAATTCATACCCGGCAGCAGACATCTGGTAGAAAACACCATCCATTATGCCCTCTTGCATTTTCCGGTAAAGGACCTTAGACTTAATTTTTCCAAAAATTTCTTTGTGATGGAGCACGCCGAACTCGATAGGGTGGCGGCCGAAGAGGCGAGGAGACAAGGGGCTGAAATTATTCTCGGAAAAAAAATAGATAAGTTGCCGGAAGGCTTTAAAAAAATTATAGGTTGTGACGGAGCCCTTTCTCAAGTCAGAAATATTCTTCAACTGAAGAAGCCCAGAATGAGACTGGGAATCCAGACGCAGCTTAAGAAGGAAGACCATTCAGATTTCGTTGAGGTGTGGCCCACCCGGAAAGGTTTTTTATGGAAGATTCCCCGCGGTTCTTCAACGGAGTACGGTATTATTGAGGAAAAGGAGAGAGCCAAGGAAATGTTCGACGCTTTTTTGCGGGAACGCGGTATCACTTCAGAAAAAATCGGTTCTGCCCTCATCCCGCAGGGATTCACAGTGCCGAAAACCAACGATGTTACCCTGTGCGGGGATGCTGCTGGCCTGACCAAACCATGGTCAGGAGGCGGAGTGATATGGGGCTTGAAAGCGGCTGATATCCTGGTCAAGCATTTCCCTGATTTTCCCAAATACGAAAGAGAGCTTAAGGGCTCTTTCCTTCCGAGGATTGTGCTGTCGCGGGCAGCCACCGAAATAGTTGGTGTACTGGGGCCTGCACTTGTTCTGCTCGCGCCAAAAAGTGTTAAAATAGAAAGTGATTTTCTAATGTGACTATGGAAAAAATTCCACATCATTTAGGCATCATTCTTGACGGAAACCGCAGGTGGGCTAAAGAAAGAGGTTTGTCTTCTTTTGAAGGGCACCGGAAGGGCCTGGAAAAAATAACCGACGTAGTAAAATGGTGCCGGAAAAGAGAAATCAGGGTTCTAACCCTTTTCGTGTTTTCCACAGAAAATTGGAACAGGTCCAAAGAGGAAGTGGACTATCTGATGAAATTGGCCAACCGGGCCGTTAAGAACAGTTCCAAGGAGGTTTTGAAACAGGAGATCAAAGTCAGGGTGATAGGCGACAAAGGGAGACTGCCTCCCTTTGTACTGAAAACGATTGAGGAGGTGGAGCAGGAAAGCAAAGACAATAAGGAAATGACCCTCAATTTCGCTTTGAGCTACGGCGGAAGGTCGGAAATTGTCCAGGCCGTGAAAAAGATTGTAGCCAGCGGGGTCGCAGCTGACCAGGTTACGGAGAGCCTGATTTCGGAAAATCTCTGGACCACGGACCTGGACCTGATTATCAGGACCGGCAAGGAGAAGCGCATCTCCAATTTTTTAATATGGCAGGCGGCTTATTCCGAACTTTATTTTTACGAAAAATATTGGCCGGACTTTACGGAGAGTGATTTGGAGGCCGCCCTGGAAGATTATGCCAACAGAAAAAGGCGATTTGGTAAATAAGCTAATCTTGGGGAATAATCACAGCTTGGGAAAAAAGCGGAGCAAGGAATTCTTCCAGAGAGGATTCAACCTGATGGAAATCCTTATAATTTTAGCGGTTATGGGCCTTCTAGTCAGTATAGCCCTGGTAGGGGCCTGGTCGGCCCGTGATAAAGCCAAGGCCGCCAAAGCCAGAAAGGAGATGAGACAGATATACAACGCCATGATGCTGATGGAGGCAGATACGGAAACTTGGCCCGGCCATCAGGTGCCTTATGAGATAGGTTCGGGCACTGCGGGGAACGAGATCTGCAGTGACGGCTGTACTTTTGGGTTGGATGACTGTCGGGCGGGACTGATATGTAATCCCGAACCTCCAAACAGTTACTTTGGGTGGGACGGTCCATACATGACCGAGATACCTAAAGATCCGTGGGGAAATGATTACTTTATCGATACGGACTATGACCTGGATCCGGGAGTGGGTGAAACGTGGGCCGTGGTTATCGGCTCTTACGGCCCCAACGGTGTGGGCAATAATCAGTATGATGAAGATGATGTGCTCCAGGTAATTATATCCGAGTAATTCAAAACAAAAACCGCCCTCGGGCGGTTTTTATTTACATACGGGATATCCGTAAGAGAACTGGCTTACTACTCTTCCACTTGAGTCGTATAATTTCATCGTATCGCAGTTGTTTTTTACCGTGATACTTTTGTTCATAAAGAGATACCAACTGTTTTTGAGAAAATCCTTATCTTTAGAATACTCCAGAAAACAGGCGTTATAGTTGAAGTGTTCCTCCAGATAGGAAGTACATTCCTGGTCGTACATGATGTCTACTTTCTGGGAGTAATCGGGTATTCCGCAGTTTACGCTCCGCGTGATAAACTGCTGGCAGCAGGGACTGAGATGTGATATTTCCCCTTGGGAAGGTTTGGGGCAGCTTCCACCTATGGAAACGGGAAAACTCTTATTATAACTGAGGTATCCCATGCATTTGTTTACCCTAAAATTCATTCCCTGGCCAAGAGGATTTGCGCTTCCGGAGATATAGATGGTATCTCCCTGCCTGACGATAATATCCGCAAGCACAGGAAGGTTGGGAAAAGAATAATACTTTTCGGCGCCTTTCGGTATCACGAAAATACCTCCCTTACCGCTTATTTTCCAGCCGGTGATGTCAATGGTCTCATCTTTGGAAAGGTTGGTGCGCAGGGTAATCAGGGAACTTCCCACAGAGGAAATTTTAACCTTCCCAAAGTATGGAGAAACATTAATTTTAAAGGTCCGCTGGGCGGGGGTATAATCTACTCCGTTTTTGGTTCTGGCTCTTACCATAAAGGTGTAATAGCGGGAAGTAACTGGCAGATCTACGGTTCTGTAGTCTGATCGGGTGGCAATCCATTTGGTATCGAAGCCCTCAATAAAAGTCTCAAAATAAATATTTTCTTCCTTATTTCCGTATATGACCAGGCCGCCGAATCTGAATGTCACTCGGGTACTTTCCTCTATGATTTCTCCTTCTTTGGGGCCTTCTGTAATATAGGTGTCTAGTAAGATTTGTGGTTGAATCACCGCTGGTTTTGTAGTTGCCACCCCGCTTTTCGGAGTATTTGCGGGCCTTGTTTCTCCGGAAACCTGTTGGGCAGGGTAATTTTGTTGGGTGGAAGGAACAGATGCCTGGCTTTGAGAAACATTGGCCTGAGACAACTCAACGCTCTCCCTCGACAGCGAGGGAGCGTAATTAGAAAAGCTGACTAAAGCTATAACTAAAAATATTAAAGCCAATACAGTATCCATCAGGATTTACTATAAAACTAATATCTTAAAAAGTCAATAGATGAAAACACTTGACATTGAACAGAAAGAGTATCACCCTTAAATAATACGCCAAAGGTCATCCAAGAAGACTTTAACGGTCAGATGGCATGAACAAAAAAAGAAAAAAACATGCCCCAGGAGAAGACTTTGAGCGTGAAGAGGAAAACGACTATTCCAAGGAATCTCTTAACGATTGGCACAAGCAGCCTCAAAAGATAGATGAAATTATCAAGGGGAGATGGCATAAATTTCTGGAGAAGAGGAAGAGGCAGACCGAAAGGGCTGCCAAGAGGAAGAAAAAAATCGTACCCGACGACAGGTTTGGAGATTAAACGGACATCCTGTAAATTTGGGGCGCCGGCATTATCTTCAGGATGGAAGAGCGGGCGTTTTTTTGTTAACATTGATGAATAAGAACAAATCATGCTTTCTTATATAGTCATAGGAATATTACAGGGAATCTTTGAGTGGCTTCCCATTTCCAGCGAAGGTATAGTGGCTTTGGCCGTTCAGCTTTTTTCCTTAAAGGTAAATCCGATAGGGATAGCTCTGTTTCTGCATCTGGGGACCGTTTTCGCGGCATTTTTTTATTTCCGCAAAGAATGGAGAGAGGTTCTGACCCTTCGCGACAAGCAATTGATGCGTTTTCTTCTCGTATCCACCCTGGTTTCTTTACCGGTAGGGTATGTCTTTTACAAACATATAAAGGATATGGCGCTGGGCAATACCTTATTGTTGGTTATGGGGACCGGATTAATGGTGACGGCTTTTTTTCACAAGGCCCGGAAAACTCTCCGGATGGATTTTAATTTTTTGGCGGTAGCGGCGGGATTCCTTCAGGGCCTGGCGGTCATTCCGGGACTCTCCCGGTCCGGCTCTACCATTTTCGCCCTTTCCCTTGGAGGGATGCCTCCATCAAAAGTGCTGAAGATGTCTTATATGATGTCGGTCCCGGTCATCTTCGCCTCCAGTCTTTATTTGTGGTGGAACAACAATAATTTTCTTATTGATGGCTGGCCCGCTTTGATTTCTTCATTTTTGGTGGGCTTTCTTACATTGGGAGCCCTGATAAGGGTTTCCGAAAAGATTAATTTTTTCAAATTCGCCCTGACGTTCAGTCTGCTGTGTTTCCTCGGCGCTTTTCTTCAGTTTATATTTTGATGAGCTTCTTATCGGGAACCTTATTTTTTTGTATAATTAGATTATGGAATATAGCCGACGGGTCGCTTTGTTTGTATTAAAGAATGACAGGGGTGAGGTGTTGCTGCAGTTGAGGGACGAGGCGGCTCCGACTGCTCCCGGATTTTGGGCTTTTTTCGGAGGCGCAATAGAAAAAGGAGAGTCTCCGGAAGAAGCGGTGAAAAGAGAGGCTGAGGAGGAATTGGGTATTAAGCTCTCTGGTTTGAAACTTTTCAAAAGATACCTATTCCGCCATGAGGACGGATTGCAAGAGAAATTCGTTTTCACCGCCCCGCTCACTTTTTCCGTTGAAGAATTGAGGGAACGCCTCAGGGAAGGAGAAGGCCTGGGATTATATTCCCTGGAATCCGCTTCAAGTATTAAGATGACCGATAACGACAAAAAAATTTTAAAAGATGTTTTCACCTACTTTCGCCATGAAGAAAAAAAATAGAGGACAAAAGGGGGCTATTCAGCTTCCCGTATTGATAGTAATCATCGGTATTATCGCCGCAGGCTTCGCCCTTTATGGCAGGGGAGAATTGTTTTCTTTGATGGCGGATATTTCTCAGGTTTTTTCTGCGGGAGAACAACAAAAACTTTCAGGTGATAGTTCCTCTACAGATGTCCTTCAGGAAGAGGCCGAGATATCGGCCGCAGACGTCCAAGCCGGAAAAGAAAACAATGGTGTTATCTCTGGGGAAGGGACGTACGTATTAGGGGTTATTGACGGAGACACAATCATACTGGAGGGGGGAGAAAAAGTGAAATACATCGGAGTTGACGCTCCCGAAACCGTTGATCCGGCTTTGCCCGTGGAATGTTTCGGCCGGCAGGCGGCTTATGAAAACAAGAACCTGGTCGCCGGAAAGAAAGTAAGGATGGAAAGCGACGGCGCAGATAAGGATAAAGACGGGGACCTATTGAGGTACGTGTGGGTAGGGGACACCTTTGTTAACGATTACCTTATCAGAGAAGGCTTTGCCCGCAGCAGTCTTCCCTCTGGCATCGCTCAGTATTCCCAGCAATTCGCTGAGGCGGAAGCTGCAGCCAAAAAAGATATGAAGGGGTTATGGAAGGCCTGTGAAATCTCTTCTGAGGACCTTTCCCTTGATATTCCCATTACTTATGATGCCATATCCGATATGGGGGGATGTACCGACCCCGCGGCCTTGAACTTCAATTGGAAAGCCACTTTTAACGACGGCAGCTGCCGTTATCCGTATCGTCCGGTCCAGCAGACCGGTTCTCAGCAGGATACCATCCCGCCAAAGATAGAAAACGTCCAGGAAAAAGAAGTGGGGACCAAGTCGGCTACCATTATCTGGACTACGGACGAGCCGAGCACTTCCAGGATCCAATACGGAAAGACTTTAGACCTGCCCCTTATTACTCCCTTTGACCCTGAGTTGAGCCTGTCGCACAGTATGACTCTGGAAAATCTTGATATGGGCAGTACCTATTATTACCGCATCATCTCAGCGGATGCTTCCAATAACTGGCCAATTTTCATAAGCCGGGCCTTCACAACGCTCCACATCAACGGGGAGCTATCGGTGGAGACCATGAGCCTGGCTCCCGAGGAACCGGTTGTTATGATGGGAGAGCAGGGGAAAAAGTTGGGGATGTGGAGGTTCAACGCCAATGATTTGGAAGATCTTGAAGTGAGCCAGGTTATTGTTTACAACAAGAATATTGCAGGAGCTGCTAACGTTCTTAACCTTGAACTCTGGTGCGGGGGAAACCCCATGGAGTCCTCCGGGGACCGATTGGTTTCCAATAACATAGTCTTTAATGAAGGAAAAGAAAAATGTATCGTTCCCAAGGCGGATTCTTTGGTCTTTACCCTGTACGGCGATATCGCTCTGCCCGAAGAAGGCGGTATTTCCGGCGAAGAGATGAGATTTTTTCTGGAACTGCCCGGTGAGATTACCGGCAGTCCATCAGATTCCATCATCGCTGCGAGTGAGTTCGGTTATGCCCAGACCAAGGACCCCGGTGAAAAAATAGCGAATCCTGTATATTCTTATCGGACGAGTCTCAGCGTTCAGATGCAGTGTTACAATATGTGTGCGGTAAGGCAAAGAAACGCCAGAGATAAGATGGCGAAACTCATCCTTTCCAGCTCCAATAATCAGGAGGCCTCAATAGAGTCCATTTCCTTTAAGGTTAACGGGGACATCAGGCCGGCGGCCACCCAGACCGTTTTCTACCTGGAAAGCGAAAAGGGAGAAAAGGTTGGTCAGGGCATCTTACAATCTCCCAGCGGCGAAGTTAACGTCGTGTTCGACCCCCAGCTTATAGTAACCAAAGACCCGAAAACCCTTATTTTAGTTACGGATACTCAGTATTTTCTGGTGGCTGATGAGAGCCATCTTGCCGAGAACCTGAACATTGTTGTTGACCGGGGTTCCCCCGAAGAAGCCGGAGGCTTCCGCTGGTATGATCAGGAGGACGGCGGTCCGATATCCTGGGTCTATTCAGCAGAACCCATCAGTGTGAGCCTGGGATATTAAAACACTCCAATTATGAAAGAGTTTATATTGGCCGGAATACTGATAATAATTGTGGGTTTCTTTTTACTCTTTATGTATCAAGAAAAGACCGAGGTCATTACCAATTTCACCGAATGCGAAGAAGCCGGCTATCCGGTGCTGGAAACAGACCCTCCCCGATGTACCATCCCGGGAGGAGAGACCTTTATTGCAGAACAGGGAGAATAATCCCTGTTTTTAATTTAGGGGTTTTACTGTGTATAAAACCTATTGATATTTCCTTAAAATAATTGTATATTCATAGAACCAATAGATCTTTAAAAA
>CAZMJM010000004.1:15118-40121 GCA_964566875.1 uncultured Candidatus Saccharibacteria bacterium
AAACAGCCGAATCAATTGATTCGGCTCTCCTATTTTTAATTTCCATTGACAGCCCCGCGAATTTCCAGTTAATTTAAATAAGGAACATTAAAAAGGAGGTGATGGTCTTTGGGTAAAATGCTCTTCTGCGAAGAATGCGGCAACATGCTTTTGAAACACAAGAAAACAAGCAAGAAAATTTACAAAGGAGAATTTGGAGTAATTGTTATTGAATGCGAATGCGGCTGTAAAAATATAAGAACCATTCAAGAGCTTGAGCAAATGGGCATTATGCTGCCAGACTCCTCTCTTCTAAAAGAAGATGACGGGTCCGACAGCGCTTTTTGTTTTTACATGTAAAAATTTTTGGTAGGATGAAAATATGAAAGATTATCCAAGGGTTATTTTCATATACTCTTCTGTCTACGACAAAAAATGGAGAAGGGGAGAACTGGGCTCAAAGAGAAAAGATAATGCTTATCCTTCCGCCGAGGAAATCCTGGATTATGTTAGAAAGGCAGAGAAGGAGTGGAGAAGGGAAGAGGCAAGGGTAATGATGGAGATTTCCCGAATAACCTCCTTGAATTGGGCAGAGGAAAAAATAGATTGCTTTGTGGTGGGCAGATGCAGGGCTTTCGCACTTCCCACTACCCTACAGATTTACGAGGGTGATTATCAAAGATTCATAGACGTGCTTACCCATGAATTGATTCACCGGATTTTTTCATCGGAAGAGAATAGAAAGAAGATAAAGCGGGCCTGGGATTATTTCAATAAAAAATATTCAAAGGAATCCCGGGTGACAAGGGTGCACGTAGTAGTATACGCCGTACACACCCATCTTTATAAGGAATTCGGCATGGAGCATCGGATTGCTGAAAACGTCAAAAGGGTCAGTTATAAACCGGACTATAAAAGGTCCTGGGAGATAATAAAGGAGAACGGGTATAAAACAATTATAGAGGAGCTAAGGCGCAATATAGAATGAAGAATTTCAAGAGAATTTTGCCTCTCTTTATTATAAGCTTAGGGTTCCTGAGCATTTTCAGTATCCGGGAAGCCGGCATCATTCCAGATGCTTCCTCCCCTGAATTGGGAAAGAAGAAAGTCATAGAAAAGCTTTTGGCTCCGGTTACCGACAGGGAAATACAGACGTCCCCCCCACTGAAGTTAATCCGGCAGCAGGCAGAGTCGTCTTTAACTGAAGAAGGAGTGGTACAACTGACCAATGAACAGAGAGAGATATCCGGACTGCCTCCCCTGAGAGTGAACGCCCAGCTTCAGGAAAGCGCCAGGCAAAAGCTTCAGGATATGTTATCGCATCAATATTTTTCCCACGAGTCTCCTTCTGGAAAGGGGGTAGGAGATTTCATGGACGAGGCCGGTTACGAGTTTATTCTGGCAGGGGAAAATCTGGCCCTTGGAGACTTTAAGGACGACCAGGACCTGGTTCAAGGGTGGATGGACAGCGAAGGGCACAGGAAAAACATCCTGAATGAAGATTATCAGGAAATAGGAGTTGCCGTTATGAAAGGGATTTATGAAGGGAGAGAAACCTGGCTGGCGGTGCAGCATTTCGGTCTGCCTCTATCGGCCTGCCCTTCTCCCGATGACAGCACGAAGAAACAGATTGAGGACAACAAGGATGCGATGGTCGTAGTCTTTCAGGAGCTAACCGCCCTGGAGGAGGAGATTGACAATACCAGGTTTAAACACGGCAGCGGCTATTTGCAGAAAATCGATACCTACAACAACCTCGTCTCACAATACAACGCCTTAATCTCCGAGACCGAGTATCTGATAGGACAATATAATCTGCAGGTTAACGCTTTCAATAATTGCGTATCTCAGCCCAACTGAAGATCAGAAAGGGCGCTTTCCTTTGTGTGGCCTTTGGTCTGCAGATGCCATAGATAGGAATAGAGGCCCTTTTTATTGATTAATTCTCGGTGAGAACCCGTTTCAGCCACTTTTCCCTGTTCCAACACTACAATCTTTTTTGCTCTCCTCACCGTTGATAGGCGGTGAGCTATGATCAGGACCGTACGATTCCTGGCGATTTTCCAGAGAGCGTCTTGGATCAGGGACTCTGATTCCGAATCGAGACTGCTGGTGGCTTCATCAAAAATTATTACCTTAGGGTCGGTGACGATTACCCTGGCGATGGCCAGCCTTTGTTTCTGACCACCAGACAACTTAATTCCTCTCTCTCCCACTTGGGTTTTCAGCCCCATGGGAAGGGACTTGATGAATTCATGGATGTTGGCCGCCTTGGCAGCCATCATTATTTCTTTCTTTCCGGTGTTGGATTTCCCGTAGGCAATGTTGAATCCTATGGTATTGTTAAAAAGAATGGGTTCCTGGGGTACCACTCCGATGAAAGAGCGCAGCTGGCTCTTGGATAATTTACGTATGTCTATTCCATCGAGCATTATCTTACCCGTGGTGACATCGTAAAATCTTAAGAGGAGGCGGATAATCGTTGTCTTCCCAACGCCTGAACGGCCG
Source organism: uncultured Candidatus Saccharibacteria bacterium (assembly GCA_964566875.1). GTDB lineage: Bacteria > Patescibacteriota > Minisyncoccia > Minisyncoccales > JANBVM01 > CAZEQH01. The sequence goes on from CAZMJM010000004.1 coordinate 17,606, forward strand.
ACGAATGCTATGGAGTCGTTCGGGCTGATGCTGAGATTGAAATCTTTCAAGACACCTTTCTCTCCATCGGGATAATCGAATCCGACATTCTGGAAAGCGATGGCGCCCGTAATTTTATTGACCCGCACCGGTTTTTCCGGGTCTTTAACCATAATCTCTTCATCTAAAATTGCAAAGTAACGTTCGATATCCGTATAATTCTTGGCTATCTCCCGGAAAGTATAGAGCAGCTCAAAAAACTGGATATAAAATCCAGTAGTGAAACTGAAAACCAGGACCATGTCGCCCACACCTATTTGCCCTGCAGCCAGCTTCTTTATGATTATTATGAAAATAGCCAGGATTCCCAGATTGGAAAAGGTGCCCACTGCAATATCCATCAGCCGGAAGCTATTGGCATAGCTCCACAATTTTTTAAGCCAATCTTTGAATCTGGTCTTCAAGCGCTTTTCTTCCCTTTTCTCCTGGGTGAAAAATTTAACGGTTTCGTAATTTATCATATTGTCGGCGATGATGCCGGAAATTTCGTCTTCAGCTTCGTTGAAAGACCTTCTCTTGATGATGTTGTTTTCTATCAACCGCCAGCTGAGGAAAGCGTTGCCAATAAAAACGATAAGCATTATCCAGACGATGGAAGGGGTGACCAGGTTGAAGAAAAAGAGGGTGACCAAATAACCGACCATGGTCTGCAGCACGTGAATGTGGATCTGATGGAACAGGCTGTAAAAAGCCCCGTCGCCCCTCTTGAATATGCTGATGAGGGAGCCGGTGCTCTTATTGACATGGAAAGCCAGGTCCAGATTTTGGATGTGTTTGAAAATGTCTACCCGAGCATCCCGGGAAGCGGGCAGGAGAGACTTGTCTCCGATATAAATACTGAGGGTCTCTAATAGATTAGAAGCTATTCTTATTCCCACGAACAGGAGGACGAGTTTCAATAGGGCCGCATAGTCTCCGGAAGGAGCCTGGTCGACTAGAAGCTTGTAAATATAAGGCGTGAGGTTTTGTACTATTCCCGATAAGGTCAACACAAAAAGAAAGACCAGAAAAGCCCATTTGTACTTCCACAAAAATCCGTAAAACTTTTTTAACATTCCTATCATAAATTATATATTATAAACCATTATAGGAAATTGTAAAACTTCGTTCATGTAAATTCCCATTTGAAGAAACCCGATAGCCTTGATGAATTTGATTATCTGTTAGAGTATAATAAATAAGAGATTCTCTTTGGAATACTATGAAATTCAAGGCTTTATCAAGTTGTATGGAGAGGCTGGAAGGCACCAGTTCCAGGAATAGTATGATATCAATGCTTTCCGATATTTTCAAACTATCGGAGACTGGGGAAATAAGGAGTATCTGCTACCTGATCCTGGGGCAGCTGTACCCCAGTTATGTGGAGACGACCTTGGGCCTGGCCGGGAAGATGGTCCAGTCTGCCATTGCCTTAGCTTCTTCAAAAAAGGAATCGGAGGTGGAGGCCGCCGCCAAGGAGCTGGGGGATTTGGGTCTGGTCGCAGCTTCCCTGATAAAGACAAGACGCAACCGATTCAGAGAATTCTTTGAACCCGAGGATGCACTTTCGGTGAAAGAGGTACATCGGGCGCTCAAAGCGATAGCCGAATCCGAAGGGGAAGGCTCGCAGGAGATAAAGAAAAAAACACTGGCCGCCTTGTTGGTTGAGGGCAGCAAATTAGAACGAAAATATATCGCCAGGCTGGCTGCCGGAGCCATGAGGCTGGGTCTCGGCGACATGACAATCCTTGATGCCTTAGCTGTCAGCTTCTTGGGTTCTAAGAAGAAAAAGTTTGAACTTGAGCGCGCCTACAATGTCTGCTCTGATATCGGGAAAGTGGCTGAGGTTTTACGGAGGCGGGGGCTGCCGGGGGTAAAAAGAATAAGGCTCTCACTCGACAGGCCCATCAAACCCATGTTGGCCCAGAGGGTTTCCAGATTCTCTGATATTGCGGAAAAAATCGGCTCAGACAGAATTTCCGCAGAAGAAAAATATGACGGAGAGAGGATTCAGGTTCATAAAACAGGAAAAAATGTGCTACTTTTTTCCAGAAGAATGAGCAATGTTACCAGACAGTTTCCCGAAATTATAGAAAACGTTAGAAAGAACATCAAGGCGAGAGAGGCGATATTGGATGGGGAGGCCGTAGCTTACGACTTTGAGGAAAAGACCTTTTTCCCATTTCAGAGATTGATGCGGCGGAGAAGGAAGTACCGGGTGCGGGAATTTTCTGAGAAGATACCGGTAAAATACATTGTCTTTGACATAATGTACCTGGACGGCAAATCCCTGCTAGGGAAGAGCTATCCGGAGAGACATAAGCTTCTGGAAAAAACCGTCAGGAGGGACAGATATCTGGACCTGGCGGCAAGGCGGGTAACCTCAAACCCAGATAAAATTGAAGAGTTTTTCCAGGACTGCCTCAGGCGAAAGCTTGAGGGGATAGTCTGTAAATCGTGCTCAGAAGATTCTTATTATCGGGCAGGAGCCAGGGAGTGGACCTGGATAAAGTGGAAAAAGGAATATGCCTCCCGGCTTTCCGATACCTTAGACCTGGTGGTAGTAGGCGCCTATAAGGGAAGGGGAAACAGGGCCGGAACCTACGGCTCTCTTTTATGTGCTGCCTACAACAAAAAAAAGGATGTATTTCAGACAGTTACAAGATTAGGGGCGGGCTTCTCAGAACGGGACCTTGACAGTATGATGGATAGACTGAAGGGATTCCATGAGAAAGCTAAGCCGGCCAGGGTGGAGGCCTTAAAGGAGGTGGAGCCCGATGTCTGGCTGTCTCCTCAGGTTATTGTAGAGGTTCTGGCGTCGGAAATAACCGAGAGTAATGTCCACACCTGTGCCAGAAAAAAAGGAAAGGGGCTGGCGCTGAGGTTCCCCCGTTTTAAGAGGTGGAGACCTGAAAAGAATGCTGAGCAGGCGACCCTCGCCGGAGAGATAAGAGACATGTATAAGGCCAGTCGCAGATAGGAAGGCCTTAGGCTGGCTGATCATCTATCTATATTTCTCAATATTGCAAAGTCCTCTTTCAGCAGAGTGAGCTTGTTTGGGTTATATACGGCTACGGCCGGATGGAAGAGGGGAATGACCTTGACCTTTCCGTAAGAAGATTCAGCCTCAAAGGTTTTTCCGTGGATTTTAGTGATTGGCTCAATTTCTTCTGCCAGACCGAAGTATTCCATAATGAACCTCATGGAGAAGCGGCCCAGTGGTACGATTGCTTCAGGCTTGATGACCTCTATCTGTCTTACCAGGAAGGGAGCGTAGTATTCTATCTCCTCGCGGCTGGGATCTCTGTTTTGGGGAGGCCTGTCTTTGACTATGTTGGTTATGTAGACCTGGGAACGGGGCAGATTGATGGATTCCAACAACCCGTCTAAAACTTTGCCGGCTGCGCCGCAGAAAGGCCGCCCCGTTTTCGCCTCATTCCTGCCGGGCGCCTCTCCTATAAACATGATGGCAGCCTTATGGCTGCCTTCCCCGATGACCGGGTAATAATTATTCTTCCTGCGATATCGATAAAGGGGCGAATTATTTAAGTTCCATATTTCGTCCCGTATTGTTTTCAATTTTTGAAATCTGTCGTTTTTCATTAAAACCCGCCCCGTAGGCTGGGCGCATTATCTCCGTGATGGAGTTGAGCGATGTTATTTTTTTCTGGAGTCGGTGAACTCCACATTGAGCATTTTTTTAAGTTTTTCTCCGAATTTTTCCAGAGCCAATTCCGTCCTGGGAGTATATCCTTTCAGCGGCTCTCTAATATGAATTCCCGCATCAGACTTTTCTTTCCTGATTTCATCTATCTCCTTAAGAAACATCTCCATCTCTTTTGATTCAGAAGAGTTCATCTGAAGGTTTTCGGCAGTTTTAGGCCATTCTTCCAGATGGATGCTGTCCGTTTCCTCTTTCTTGGCGAAGATATGCTGGTACACCTCTTCTGTGATGAAGGGTGCGATGGGAGCATAGAGCTTCAGGATATTCAAGAGACAGTGATAGAGCGTGTACTTGGCAGCCTCCTCTTCCGCCCGGTGCTTGATTATTTCCAGATAGTAATCACAGAAAACAGCCCAGAAAAGATTATCTATGGACTTTCTGGCTTTGGCGTATTCATACTTCTCAAAGGCTGCAGTAGCCTTTTTTACGGCAGAATTAAGTTGATGGAGCATCCACCGGTCTTCGGGCTCCAGTTGGTATTCTTTGGACGGCAGCGGATTGAAGTCGGCGAGATAAGGAGCACAGAATCTGGAGGCATTCCATATCTTGGTTACCAAATGCTTTCCCTTTTCCACCTCTTTTAAGTTGAATCTGTGGTTGTAACCGAGTTTGGCTCCCGTAGCCCAATACCTTATGGCATCGGCACCGTAGTCGTTCAGGAGTTTGCCGGGCTCTACATAGTTTCCCAATCTCTTGGATATTTTTTTCCCTCTCTCATCAAGGCCGTGGCCTGATATCATGACGTCCTTAAAGGGCAGCTTGTTGAAATGATAAAAAGACTTTACCAGGGAATAGAAGAGCCAGGTGCGGATTATCTCAAAGGCCTGGGGTCTCAGAGAATTAGGAAAAACCTTATCTCTATTTTCCCCCTCTACCAGTTCTTTGATGATAAAGGGAGTGCAGGAAGAGGTGGCCCATGTATCCATGACGTCTGTCTCGGGAACGATTTTTTTCGAGGAGCATTTCGGGCACGCCTTGACGGGAGGCTTGCTCTCCGTGGGGTCAACGGGCAGGTCCTTTTCCCGGGCCGCTATGACGGCACCGCATTCTTCGCAGAGCCAGATAGGGAAGGGGACCCCGTAGTATCTCTGGCGCGATATGCACCAGTCCCATTTCAATCCCTTTACCCAGGTGTCATAGACGTTCCTCATAAACAGGGGATACCAGCTCAATTTTTCTCCCATACTAAGGAGCTTTTCCTTAATGTCCAGTATCTTGATAAACCACTGGGTGGTGAGGATAAATTCTACCGGCGTGTCGCATCTCTCGTGGACGTTGACTATGTGCTTGATGTTTTCCTGTTTTACCAGCAGCCCATCATTCTTCAAATCTGAAATGATGCCTTTTCTCGCTTCCTGGATAGATAGCCCCTCATACTTTTTACCCAGCGCGGTAATTTTTCCTTCAGAATTTATAACCTCCCTGGCCTGGAGGTGCCTTTCTTTAACCTTGCGTACGTCCTCTGTGTCGCCCCATGTGCATACCATCATCAGGCCGGTGCCGAATTCAGGGTCTACCGCCTCGTCAAACAATATTGGTACTTCATAGTCAAATAGGGGCACCTGCGCCTTCTTACCCTTTAGTTTCTTATATCTGACATCGTCGGGATTGGCAAAAACGGCCACGCAGGCAGGAATGAGCTCCGGCCGGGTGGTGGCGATGGTAAAGGGTTTTCCTTCTATCTGGAAATTGATGGAATAAAGGCTGGTATCAAGGGCTTTATCTTCCATGTCGGCCTGAGCCAACGCTGTCTGGCAGAAGGGACACCAATAGGTGGGTTCCTTTCTACGGTAGGCCTTTTTCTGCTTATAGAGGTTTATAAATGAGAGCTGCGAAACCTTCTGGCAGACGGGATTGATAGTGCTGTAGGTTTTGGACCAATCTACCGATATGCCGAGGTCGGTCCAGAGTTTCCGGTAGTTCTCGGCTCCCCTTTTGGTCTCTTTTAAACAGAGTTTGATGAATTCGCTGCGGCTTATTTTAGACTTGTCTACCTGATATTTTTTTTCAACGAACCTCTCGGTAGGGAGGCCGTTGTCATCAAATCCCATGGGATAGTATACGTTAAAACCGTTCATCCGCTTGAAGCGTACGATGAATTCGGCCTGTGAATAGCTCATTATATGGCCGGCATGCAGGTGTTCGGCGCTGACGTAGGGTGGGGGAGTATCAACGGAATAAATAGGCTTCTTTGAATCCTCGTCAAATCGGTAGAGACTCATCTCCGCCCACTTTTTTTTCCAATGTTCCTCTCTCTCCCGGTAGTTGTATTTCTTGGGGAGTTCTTCTTCCATATTATCTTTTATTTATAAAATAAAAGACAGGTATTAGCAAGGAAAAATAGAGTGATTTTTATTGACAAAATAAGACTTTGATTTTATAGTATTATAAAAATAGTTCTTTGAGATGATAAAAATGATTCCCGAAGGAATAAAGAGTCAGCTTTCCCTTATCAAAATAGGGGAGTTAGCAAGAATGGTAAGAAGAAGGGAAGACGGTAAAAAGGAAATCTTCTGTAAGGTTCTTAGGACGGAGACAAGTATTACCCATAGGATATTGATCAATGAAATATGGAGCCAGGAGATTGATGGATTGCCTTCCAAAAAAATTCTGGAAGAATGCTCGCATGTCGATTTTTACAAGGTTAAGTAATAATTAACCTTCTTTTTTTAATTTGAAAATCTGGTAATATTACTCATCAGAAAGGTTAGGGCGTTTGAAATAAATAAAAGCGCTAATTTGTATTAATATTATGGGGGAATCTGGCTGGGATATGAAAAGCGACGAACAAATTGCCTCCCTGGTCCAAGCGGATAAAATAGAACTTTTTGGAGTCTTAATGGAGAGATACGAAGGGAAGATGAAGCGTTACGCGGCCAAATTTATTTCCAACCAAGAAGACATCAAAGATGTTGTCCAGGATGTCTTTCTCAAAGCCTATGAGAACATCCGGAGTTTTGACACCAGGAGGAAATTTTCTCCCTGGTTGTACCGGATTGCCCATAATGAGCTGGTTAATCTATTGAGAAAAAAGGAAAAACGAAAGGTGCTGCCATTCCTGGACCTGGATACATTCATTCCGCATAACATCAGGGAAGAAAACCCGAAACAGGAAATTGAGAAAAGAGAGATAAAAGAAACCGTGCAGGAATGTTTGGAGAGGCTCGAGTTCAAATACCGTGAGCCGGTTTTTCTTTATTACTTTGAAGGGTTGAGTTATAAAGAGATAGCGGACGTCCTGGGGATACCTGTTTCCACCGTAGGAATCAGGATTAAGAGAGCCAAGGAAAAAATGAGGTTCCTCATGAACAAAAAACTAAGGAATAGTCTATGATTCAAGAGCAGGAAAAAAAATCAGAAGACCGGGAGCTTCTGGAAAAGATTAAAAAGGGTGAAGTAAAGAGACGCCCAAAGAGTTATTTTTTAATGAGGAGTTTTTTGTATGCCCTGGCAATTCTGGCGGTGCTCGGTTTTTCTCTTTTCCTGGGCAGTTTCATATTTTTCAGCATCCGGGCGACGGGGATATTCTTTCTTCCCATCCTCGGTTTTCCCGGATTGAAATTATTCCTTCTGTCTTTTCCTTGGATATTGATAGTCCTTATAGTTTTGCTAATTATTCTGGCCGAAGCCCTGCTTAAAAGGCTCCATGTTGTCTATAGTAAACCCCTTTTATATTCTGCTATAATGCTCGTTGTTTTGGTTTTTTTCGGCAGCTTTATCATAGAGAGGACCCATCTGCATGCCAGGCTCTTTGAAAGGGCTCGGGAAGACATGCTTCCCGTTATGGGACCTGTCTACCGGGGGTTCGGCGACAGACAGATAAGGGATACTTGCATAGGGGAAGTTACCGCCGTTTTAGCTGACGGTTTGATTGTCGAAACCGTTGACGGCCGGGAGGTAAGGGTTATCACTTCCGAGAGAACGAGCTGTCCCTGCGGCTTAGAGCAGATAGATACGGGAGATATGGTCGTTATTATAGGAGAAGAGGAAAATGGCGAAATATCGGCCTTAGGGGTAAATAAGATTGCCGGAGAGGATTACTGGCTCAGGCCGCCGAAAGTATCTCCTCAGGGCCCGGGTCCCGGTTCCTATAGGGGTCCAGGACCCGGTTCCTATAGGGGTCCCAGGATTGAGCTTTCAAGCCGCCTCTAAAAGGCGGTTTTATAGTGAAATAAAAACATTCCTTTCGTGTAGTAATAATTAGAAAGGTCGAAGCTGAAAATAATTTTCGATCGGATACTAAATGAATAAACTATTAACTTTTCTGCTTGTATCGCTCGGTGTTTTAAGTTTTGCGGGGATAGGGATAGTTTCCGCCCATGGAGGAGGTTTTGGCGGATGGGGATTTTTTAGCAACTGGACCCCGGAGGACATAGCCTCTCGATTTGAGACTATGTTTGAGCAGAAGGCTGAACTGTTGGGTATCAGCGTCGACGACTATAAGGCCAAATGGGCCGAAGGACAGACCTTCAGCCAGATAGCCGAAGAGGCAGGCGTGACCCAGGAACAGCTTCAGGAAAAGATGCAGCTGGCCAGACAGGAACAATTAAGAGCGCAGCTTAATGCGCTGGCGGACCAGGGGATAATCAGCCAGGAGCAGGCAAACCAGCGTTTTAACGCCCTCCAGGAACAATTCGCCAATCAGGAAAGTCAGATGTGGGGAAGAGGCATGATGAGAGGAGGCCCCTGCCTGCATGGATTAGAAGAATAAAAGCTCGAAAGATGATTCTCTTTTGCCGGACTCCGGTAGAATGGGAATAATCTTTTTTTATTCTTATTCAAAGTTGAAAACGATTATCGACCTAAAAAGAAGAGTAGCTGAAACTACTCTTCTTTTTTATTAATCGAGAAAAGGGGAGAGGCAATCTGAAAATTACTCTTTCAAAGGGTGATATTTTTTTTGAGTTTTTTCCGCATATTTATCAGATCCGTGTACATAGCGGGTGGTTGTATCAAGAGATTCGTGTCCCAGAAGTATTTGGATAGCGGCAGGATTTGCGCCACTTTCCGCTAGATAAGTTGCGTACGCATGACGTATGCCATGCGCACTTATCGGTAAATTAATACCGAGCAACTCCCTATACCTTTTAATTTTATACTGCAAATAGTTCGGAGATATTTTCTTATTTTTTTCTTGGCTGTTCCTCCCTCTATAGGGAATGAAGGCATATGGAGATTCTGATTTTCCCCTTACCGCCAGATAGTCTTCTAAGTGATTTTTCGCTCTATGTGTGAGATAAACAAACCTTTCCTTTTTCCCTTTACCCATTATAAAAATCTTTCCTTCCTTGTCTATCCTATCCAATTTTAGATTTATTAATTCCGATATTCTCATGCCAGTAGAGAACAACACCTCTAACATGGCTCTATTTCTAAGGGCAATTTTCTTATTTTTTTCAAAGCTATCTGGTGCCTCTATAAGCTTTATGATTTGTTCGAACTCTCCAACCCTCGTATGTTTTTTTATTGTCTTAACTAATTTTACAGAGTCAGGTGCTATAGGAACATCATAGTCCATGTCTATCAGGAATTTCAGATAGGATCTCAGTGCAGACAGCATTCTATTTAAAGAAAAACTGGACAGTTTTTTCTTCGCCCCGAGCTCGCCGGGAGTCTTTCTATCAACGGAATTAAGGTATGCCTTATAATTAAGAATGGTTTTTTTATCTATTTGCTCAAACGGTAGGTTTAACTCGCTGATAAATTCCTGGAAGACCTCCAAGTCTCTCTCGTAGTTATATACAGTCTCTTCAGAATAATTATTCGTTTGTAGATTAAGTAAAAATTCTTCAAGATATGGTAGCTTCATAGTTTTTCTTTAAATAATTCGATTATATATTCATTATGTGGCACTAACAAGAAGTTGATGTCATTTTTTCTTGATAAGTTATACCAAATTTTCAGCGGGGAAACCGAACCGATTTCAATGAAAAGGGGACCTTCTGCTTCAGAATATACCCCTAAATCAGCCCTGCCTAATTTCAATTGCGGTTCAACTTCTACCTTATATTTTTGAGAGGAAAAGTAATTATATACAGTTTCCATCATTTTTCTGTGCCAGAATTTTCCATGAGAGGTTAAACTATCATGGGTGAATCCGTTTTTAGAATTGAACCATAAATTCTCTTTAGTTGTTACTTCAGAGGCCTGGACTTTCCCCGATACGACAAGAATAGCTATTTTTCTTATGAGATATTCATCGCTAAAAAGCGAATGTCCACTCCTGTATCGTTCCGGCATAACGGATAAATTTTTTTTCAGCCAGTCTGTTTCTTTGTTGATTAAAGATTCGACCGTGTGCCACCGTATGTCACGATTTCGTTTCGGATACTGGAACAGGTTTTTATCTTTTTGGTGGTAAATATACTTTTTAACACTAAAATTTTGATGGTGATGTAATGTCTTAATTTCCTCAGGCCCTGAGTCTTGTTTATGAGCGAAGGCCCTTATGGAGCTCCATCTTAAGATTTCGGGAGTAATGAGAAAAGAGTCACCGGCTTTCTTCTGATATTTTTTTACTATATTTTCAACAGACCTTACTGATAAACGTTTATCTGCATTTTTGGGTCCTTTGTAATTTATAAAGAGGGCTTTTTCTTTATCTGTTCTGGTCTTCAGATACTCATTAACGTTTATAAGAGCTTCTTCAGAACAGATAATTTCATTAATTTTATCTCTGTTCAGATTTACTAATTTCGACACCTTCATTCCGCTCGACATTAACAATGATAAAATCGCCCTATTTCTCAATTCTATAGGGCTAGTAGCCTTTCTGCTATTGACGATAACTCTTATTTGTTCTGTAGTAAGAAAATGTGGCTTTTCCCGATTTGAGAGCTTAGGAAGGCTTATTTTATTTACAGGGAGTGAAACTATATCTTTGACCGTAAAATAGCTTAGAAGAGCCCTCAGGGCGATTAGATAGTAATTCTGGCTTATTTTCTTCAATGGTTTACCCCGATAGGTGACATTTCTTGATAAAAACAGCCTATAATCCCAAATATCCTCGGCGGTGAGCTCATGAGGCCTTATGTTTTCCTTATTATTGTTATTGAGATAGGAAATAAAACTATTTAAATAACGTTTATAAGTGCGTTGGGTAGTAGTGGTCAATTTTTTTTCATTTTCACAGTAATCAAGAAAGTCGGGGATATGTTCAATAATTGTTTTGTCAGATTTTTTCATAATTATTTATTCGATAATTCTATTGTATTTTTTACAGTCTCTAAAACTTCATTTATTAGAGGAGGGGTTTCTAGCACTTCTCTGTTGGCTTAGTTTTTGAGTGTAAGGGATATTATACTCAATTATATCTACTTATATTGTAACTCCCAAAACACTCTTGTCAAGCCCTTCCCTCTCTTACATGTGCCACAATTTTTAAACTACTTAAAAGACCTCTTTTGCAGAGGTCTTAAATATTATATGGAATCAATTATTATATATTCGAATCGTCAGGATTCCACAACTTCATAAATCTCTCCCAGAGAGAAGGCAGCTCTTCCCGAATTTCCTGTTCTTCTTTCGGCAATTCCTCCCGTACTATCGCTTTTCTTCTTTCATATTCTTCTATTACCCTCGGTTCTACCTCCTGTTTGAACACCCCCGCCCAGACGTTTACCAGAAACCACTGATACATTCCTTTCCAGACGGGCAGCACTTCTTCCTTCCAGCTCCTTATTACTATCTGCGGTACGGTTTCCTTGCCTGTCTCTATGGCCTGTTCTCCCATCTTCTTGGCCTCTTCAAAATCCTTCGGCAGGGTCTGCGCATAGGAAAAGTTGGCTACGCAAAGGCTTACAGCCATCAGCATTATTATTGAAAATTTTACTGTGTTTTTCATAATAATTTTGCTTTAGCCTGTTTTATCCTTTCAAGAGTTTTTTTCTTGCCCAGGATTTCCCCTATCTCAAAGGGACTGGCCGAAAACTTTTTCCCGGTCAAGGCGACCCGGAATGGCCATAAAAGAACTCCCCTATCCCCTACTTTCTTCAGCCTACGGCCTAATTTTTCAGCCTCTTTCATTAATACCTCATTCAGCCTATCTTTTTTAAATTCTTTCTCATCTATTTTATACAATAATTTTTCCAATAAGTCAAGGGAAAGACCAAGCTCCTTATCGGTCATATCTTTCCACCTTAACAGGTCTTTTTCATAATCAAGGTCCTTTTTAAAGAAAAAATCGGTCAGTTCGGTTACGTCGGACAGTTTCTCCATTCTTTCCTGATAGATGCCTGCGATACTCTGGATGATGGCAGCTCCTATACTTTCTCCGGTATCCGTTATCCTGTATCTTTGGACTATTTCCTTGCCTCCGTAGGCCGGAGGATACTGTTTTTCCTCAAGCTGGGGTGTTATCAACCCCTCCTTGATGAAATAAGGCAGGCAGAGCTCGGCCAGTTTTTCCGGGGATTTCTGCCTTATGTAAAACTTGTTCAGAAACTTTAATCTCTTGATGTTGAAAACCGCTCCTCCTTTCTGCACCCTTTCTAAAGAGAATTCCTTAACCAAAGAGCTCATGGAAAATATTTCCCTTTCGGTTCCGGGGTTCCAGCCCAGGAAGGCAATAAAATTGACCAGGGCTTCAGGCAGATATCCCCGGGCCTTATATTCTGAAACCGCCACGGCCCCGTGCCGCTTGGATAACTTCGTCCTGTCCGGGGCCAATATCAGCGGCAAATGGGCGTACTCGGGCCGGGGAAAATCAAGGGCTTCCTGGAGCAGAATCTGTTTTGGGGTATTGGCGAGATGGTCTTCTCCCCTGATGACATGGGAAATCTTCATTTCGAAATCGTCTACTGTACAGGCAAAGTTGTATAATGGCTCTTCCAGGCTTTTGGCAATGACAATGTCTCCCGTCAAAGAAGCGTCAAACTCCACCTCTCCCCTTATCAGGTCTTCAAATTTCACTTTTTTAGTGGGCACCCTGAACCTGATGACGCATGGTTTTTTATTTCGCATATTTTCTGCCACAATCTCCCTGGAGAGACCGGAGCATCTTCCTGAATAGTGGGGGGCCTCGCCGATGGAAATCTGATACTCTTTCTCCGCCTTAAGTTCATCCGGAGAACAAAAGCAGTAGTAGGCCTTGTCTTCTTCCAATAATTTGGCCAGATGTTTCCTGTAGAGTTCTGTCCTTTCGGATTGGCGGTAGGGACCGTAATCCCCTCCGACTTCCGGCCCTTCGTCAGGTTGAATACCCAGGCCCTTAAGGTTGTCTATGACGTTTCTCTCAAATTTTTCCTTAGACCTTTCCTTGTCCGTGTCTTCTACCCTGAGTATGAAGATTCCATCATGTTTCTTTGAAAATAGGTAGTTGAAGAGAGCGACCCTGGCGGTTCCGATATGCAAAAGACCGGTGGGAGAAGGAGCTATCCTGGTCCTCACCTGGCCGTTCTTGAAAAGTTTCATTTTTTGGGTTTGTCCGTCCACCATTTAATTTTGCGCCTCCTCTGGCTGTGAGTCAATATTTTGCTTCTGATGAGGAACGTTAAGAAATGTCAGGATGTAGCCGGCCATGGTCTTTCCGGCCAGGGGTTTGGCAAACTCCCGGGCAGCCTTACTCATTTTTTCCAATTCCTGGGGATTGGAAAAAAGGAACCTCAGTTTTTCTAAGACGAAACGGGAAGTGAAATTCGCCTCCTCCAGCACAATGGCCGCTCCCTTTTCGGCATAGGTGTAGGCGTTTTTTACCTGGTGCCCCTGGGCGGATTCGGGCAGAGGGACAAGGATGGAGGGCTTGCCGAAAGCCGCTATTTCAAATATGGTGCCGGAACCTGCCCGGGAGATAACCAGGTCGCAGGCCGAATAGGCTTTTTTGAGCTCATCTTCTTTAAGAAAGGGAAAGGCCCGATAACTCTTCTCCAGCCATTCTTTGGTAATGGCTTTTGCCTCGGCCTTCACCTGAGAGTAATTTTTTTCTCCGCATTGGTGGATTACGTAAAATTCCTTTAAAAAATTGGGCAGGATGTCCAGAAGCCTGTCGTTTATCCTCTGGGCTCCCTGAGAGCCCCCGAGGACGAGGATGATGGGTTTCTCCCCGTGGAACTTAAAAAGTTTTTTGGCCTCTTCCTTTGGCTCCACTTCCAGAAGTTCTCGCCTGATGGGATTGCCCACCAATATCATCTTTCTTTCTGAGAAATAAGGGGTTTTGCGGAAAGAAATAAACACTTCCCTTGAAAAGCTAGCCAGTATTCGGTTGGACAAGCCGGGGATGGAGTCGGCTTCATGGAGGAAAATAGGTGTTCCCAGCAGCCATCCGGCTACCACGCCGGGAATGGAGCCGAATCCGCCCTTGGACAGGATTAGATCGGGAGCCAGGAAAAATATGTAAAAGAAAGACTGGATTATGCCGAGGGGGGTTTTAAAAATGAGGTCCAATAGGTTCTGGAAAAAGCTCTTTGGCGTAAAATATCTTCTCATCTTGCCGGCTGCTACGTGTTTCACGTAAATCCCCTCCTGCGATAAAAGCAGTTTGCTGAAATCATCCCTGGGTCCCAGATAAAAAAACTCTACCTTAGTTTGCGGGGAAAACTTCCTTATCTCTCTGGCTACGGCAATGATGGGCAGGACATGCCCTCCCGTGCCTCCGCCTGTGAAAAGAATTTTCATTGATTTTATTAGTTATGCTGTTTGGATATGTTCAGTAAAACCCCTAATCCCCCCAACTCTGCTATCAGGGCGGAACCCCCCGAGCTGATGAAAGGCAGGGGTATTCCGGTCAGGGGGAAGGCGCCTATCATGGAAGCGATATTGATAAAAGCTTGGAGCACAATCCAGGAAGTAATGCCCAGGGCCGACAGGCGATAAAATAGATTATTTGTTTCTTTGCCGATTTTGAAACCGCGCCATAGGAACAGGATGAATAACAAAATAAGTGCGGCGGCTCCCAAGAAACCTGTTTCCTCGGCCAGGAGAGCGAAGATGGAATCTGATATGGGATGCGGCAGGCCGAATTTCTGCTGCGACATGCCTAGTCCCAGCCCGAATATCTTTCCCGAGCCTACGGCTATCATGGATTGTCTGATCTGATAACTGTTGCCCAGGGGGTCCTGCTCGGGGTTCAAAAATACCATTACCCTGTTCATTCTGTAAGGGGCGGCCGTAATCAGCAGGTAGGCCCCCAGAACCCCTACAGACACTATGGCCACGCTATGCCAGAAAGGAGTTTTACCGAAAAGATACATCAATCCTCCGGTTAAAGCTATAACCCCGAAGGTGCTGATATCGGACTGCTGGTACAGGATGAAGGCTATAAAAACGATTATGGATAAAAATGCAATAAGGTTTTCCGGTAATTTGCTTTTCCCTGGAGACAGAGAAACTTTTTCGCTGCGGCTTTCCAGCCAGCTGGCCAAATAGAGTATAAAGGTAAGCTTCAGCATCTCGGATGGTTGGATGGATATCGGCCCCAGGACTATCCATCTGGCCGATTCTCCGGATTTTTTCCCTATTACCGGGAGGAATACCATCAGCATGAGCACCAGGTTTAACAATAAAAACAGGGTTGCCTTTTTCTTTATAAAGTCTAACGGAAGCTTATACAAGACAACGGCCAGGATTATTCCCGGTATCAATCCGAAGAGTACCTGATGGATGAGGAAATAGAACGTTTCGCCAAGAGTTGGTTTGAGGATGTACGTTGAGGCGCTGGCCAGGACGATAATGCCGAAAAAGAGAAGAAACCCGGCAGTAAGGAGGAGCACATAGTCAGGCTTTTCCTTAATCTTTACCATATTTTTTAACGAATTTCTTAAAAAGGCTTCCCTTTTCTCTGTAGTCTCGGAATAGGCCGAAACTGGGAGAAGCCGTGGAGAGAAGACATATCTTCCCCCTGTCGGTGAATTCATAGGCCAGTTTTACCGCATCTTCCATGCTTTGAACCAGGAAAACCTTATGTTTTTTAAGCAGGTTTTCGTTCTTTTCCGTTTGCTTGAGCATCTCCCGCCATATCCTTTCTCCGGTTCCGGGAAAAAGAATAATGTTCTTTATAGGCCCATTGAGGATTTTTTCAACCAGATTCCCAAACTCCAATCCCCTATCAAACCCTCCAAGGAAAATGGTCTGCACGTTTTTCCCCAGGGTTTCCAGGGCGGCCAGGGTGGCTTCCGGGATGGTCGACAGGGCATCGTTGTAAAAAAGTATTCCCTTATATTTCCCTATATATTCCAGCCGGTGGGGCAAGGGTTTGAATCTTTCAACAATCTTCAAGATATCTTTATCATCCAATCCCGCCAGTCGGGCCGCTGCTACCGCAGCCTTAATATTGTACAGGTTAAATCTTCCCTTGAGCAAAAAGTTCTTTTTCGGCAGGCGCACCGAGGCCAGGCTGATTTTCTTGGCTTTGGATTTCGACGCTATCTTTTTCACCGGTTCGTTGTCCGGATTGAATATTAAAAAATCTTTTTTTGTCTGATATCTGGTGATTCTGGATTTGGAGTTGATATAATCTGCGAGTCCGGTGTAATAATCCAGGTGCTCCGGAAAAATATTCAGCAGGACGGCGATGTGGGGGCTTTTTTTAAGGTCAAGGAGCTGGTGCGAGGAAAGCTCCAGCACGTAATATGCGTTTTCCCTGGCCGAGCTGATAAGGGAAAGCATGGGTTTGCCTATATTTCCGGCCAGCTTCGCCTTTATTCCATTTTCTTTCAGGATTTTATAAATAAGGGAGGCGGTGGTGCTTTTCCCTTTGGTGCCGGTTACTCCTATTATCTTTCCCGGACATTCTTCGAAAAAAATACCGGCCTGCGAAGTAAGGCTCTGGTTTTTAGTGATGAATGGTTTGATGATCTTCGGGGCGACACCGGGCGACCTGACGATAACCTCGTAATGCGTCAAGGCGTTAAGATAATCTTTCCCCAGATGGAGCCTTAATTTTTTATCCCTTTTTATGACGCTTCTAGCTTTGGCGCCCAATTCTCCCCTATTCGTCTTGTCGGCTATTCCGATTAATTTGTCAGGATAAGCCTTCCTTAAAAAATTGAAGGTATCTATACCTTCTCTTCCGAACCCCAGAATCAATATCTTTTTGTCTTTCAATTCGGCCGTTTTCATGATTATATATTAAAAATAACATAATTTTTGCTTAAAATAAACAATTATCAATTACTAAAAAGGAAGCGCGATGGGCGCTTCCTTTGGCTTGGCTTTTTCGGCTTAGAACAGGCCGTAAGATTTGTCGAGTATTAACTTTTTCTCCAGGTACTTTACCAGTTCTTTGGGCACGTCGTGTTTTTTATTCCAGGAGGTCATCAGTTCTTTCGTTTCTTTTTCCATTTTTACATATTGCGACAGGCCCTTAATAAACCCCTTTCTTATTTTCCAGGGTATCACCTTCTCTTCAAAATAACTTAACAGGAAGGGGCTGTCCCCTACCCTGTTAGCCTTTTTCCAGGAAAGGTAAAAGGCCACCAGGCTTTCCTTTCTGGTGCCCACGCATTCCAGCGGTTTGTTTCTCTTAATCCCTATCAATTTTTTCATCAGATTGAGCAGTTCCTTATCTTCAAACAGGTTTTTTCCGAATATCTTTATCATGGTTCTTTTGTCTATAAACGGATAAAGGATGGCAAAAACAAAGAGACATTTTGAGCACCGGGTGCACCACGCAGCAGTGGGTGTTTTAGTGCCCGAAGCGGTTTTATAGGCTTCGTTGCAACTCATAAAGGCGGTGAAGTATTTTTCGTATCTGGAAAATATCTTGGCTACCTGGAGTTCGTACAGGGGCCGCAGGAAACTGAAATATTTGATGTTTTTAGCGAGATATCGCTGAGAGTATTTTGAAAATTTCTTTTCGAATTCAAAGCTTTTGGAATACTGATGGTTAATTTCCTTCCCCAGATATTTAAGGCTGCCTTCGTTGGAGCTTCTCTCATTGGAGAGGGCAATGAATTTCTTATCAAACAGTACCGCCATCAGAACGGTCAGGAAGGCAAGGTAAGCGGAAAAGGGAGTGTGCCCGTTAAGGAAGCCCCTCCTATTCAGTTCCAGGAGTTTTTCGTCGATTTTTCTTTCTACTATGATGGGCCGCTTACATCCGAAAACCTTCATTATTTCATTGGCGTTCTTGGTCGGATTGAGGGAAAAACAGTCAATGTCCATATCCGCCTGTTTTAGCAGTTCCAGGGTAACGGCAGAGTCTTTCCCGCCACCAACCGGAATTAAAATCCCTCCTTTTGGCTTCTTCGCAAATGGAGCCAAGGAGCGCTTCTTGGATTTTGTGCAAATCACTCTAAGGAAATCGGGTTTATGACCCCTGATTTTATTCTCATAGAAAAATTGTCCCATGCCGTGTACCAATAGGTCCTTGAACCATAATATCTGGTTCCTGGTAATTTTTTCAGTTTGAATTTCCAATCGAGGGGAGCAGGTAGCTTTCCAATAGCTGAGGCACTCTATCAGGCCGAGATGGAATATCAGGTTGTCCAGGACCTCCTTTTTTATTTTCCTGAATCTGTACGGGCTCACACCCTTGATGATGATTTTGGGGCGGAAGGTAATGTCGGGAGGCACTTCGAAAATAAAAAAGATTTCTAAACAATCTTGAGAAATCTTATAAGAATAACCTTTATAAATGAAGGTAGGATATTTTTTTCGTAAGGTGTTGACGTTTTCCATAGTTTAGCCGAGAAGCCTGATGGCGACCCCCAGGATGGACAGCACAACGCTGATAATCCAGAGCCGCATAGTCACCTGGTAAGAAGGCCACCCCCTGGCTTCAAAATGGTGGTGAATAGGCGTACAGAGCCATATTTTTTTGTGCAAAAATTTTTTTGATAACAGCTGTAAAATAATGGAACCCACCTCTATGACCAGCACGCCCGCTATAATGGGCAGCACAAGTATGGAGTCAGTCAGGAAGGCGATAACCGCCATAGTAGAAGTAAGGCCGAGGATGCCGGTTTCTCCCATATAGAATTTGGCAGGGGGAATGTTGAACCAGAGGAAGGCGAACAAGGCTCCTCCTATGATGACGCAGAAAGTGGCCAGGTCGGCTTTCCCCTGTGCAAAGGCGATGATGGCGAAGGCCCCAAAAATAGAGGCAAAGACTCCGCCGGATAATCCGTCCAGGCCGTCTACCACTCCGCCGGCCCAGGAGGCCAGCATGACGATTACAAACAAGGGAATATACAGGGGGCCCAGGAAAATATCCACGCCCTCCGGAAAGTTGTAGAGCAGCGGTATGTGGATGGTATTCCAGTCCAATTTGAAGTAGAACCATAACCCTCCCACCAAACCGATGAGGGTTACGATTATAAGCCTTCTGGTGAAGCTTATTCCTCCGCCCACGTATTTTCCCCTTCCATACACCGTTAGTGCGTCGTCAATCAATCCCACCAGGGAACCGGCCGCCAGCGTGAAAAGGGGCAGCCACGTTTCGTTACGCGACAGAAAGTTGAAGTTCTTCAGCCACCAGGGGTCGGGAATGTGTGATATTAGAAAAAACAGAAATATGACGATGATAACCGAGAGCCAAATCAGTATCCCTCCACCCCGCGGGACCTTGGTCTCTCTTTCCTTGTGGAGTGAGTAGAAAACTTCCGCCTCTTCGTTGGTGATGGTTTTAGTTCTGGCTTGTTTCTTCCAGAATTTGATTTTATTCAGGAATTCTATAAGGAGAGGAGCCCAGAGCAAAGCCAGCCCGGCCGTTAGGGCCGACAACAGCAGCAGCCTTATGACGTTGAGAGTAAAAACCGTAATCATAGAGAAGCTACCCAATTTAGCATCTTCTGCATTTCCTGGACGCGCCGGTTAGGAGAGTCCGTGCCCAGAATGACATTTATGAAAAGGTTTCCGGACCCGTCCTTCATTATCGTCAACATGCATCCTCCGGCCGGTTCCGTATAGCCGGTCTTGCCTCCTACGAATTTAAAGCCTTGAGGAGCGGTGAGGTCGGCAAGGCCGTTCTGGGTCGGATACGGTCCATCCTGGAGAGAAAGGTCAAGCAGCGCAGGATAATTGTTCAGGATATACTTGGTCAGCTTCGCCAATTCCTGGGCGGTGGAATGGTTGTAGATTGCGTTTTGGTTTTCCGGGTCCAAGCCCGTCGGATTGATAAAAAGGGTGTTATCCAGACCCAATAGCTTGGCCTGCTGGTTCATTTTCAGCACAAAGTTATCCTTCCCTATTACATCGGCCAGCGTAAAGGCGGCGTCGTTGCTGGAATAGAGCATCATCATGTCCAGCAGTTTTTTAACGGTAAAGGATTCCCCTTCCTTCAGGTTGCCGTAAACAGGCACGTTGTCCCTGCCGGCAGCTTCTGCGGATACCGTTACCACTCGGGAAAAGCCATAATCGTTCTGCGGCGTGTTCTCTACCACTATCAGGCCGGTCATCAGTTTGGTCAGAGAAGCTATCGGGAGGGTCTTATTTATATCCTGCCGGAAAAGAACCTTTTCCTTGCCGTACTTATATATTTTCAGGGAAAAGGCTGATTTTGCCTCCAGGGTCAAGGGTGGTTTTTCCGGTCTGGCCTTAACGTCCGCTAAAGCCATCTGCTGCAGGGGCTGGGATATCTGAGCATAAAAAAACCCTTCCAGATTCTTCTGGAAGACGTTCAGCCCCATATAGACAGGTATGATAACAAAGAACATCAAAAAAACACCTAATACGCCGAAAAATATTTCCTTGTCTTCCTGAACGTTTTCCATCCGTAATAAAATTTACTTTTTCTTGGCCTTTTTCTTTTTAGGTTGCAGGGAAGCCAGACTCTGGTCTATCCTGGTCATGTCTCTTGGGAAGAGGCTGGCCTCCTTGATACTTTCCAGATTCAACATTTGCTTCACCATCCTCTCAGACCCCAGGGCGAATCCTCCCTCGGGCGGCATGCCGTATTTGAAGGCCTGTAGGTAGAAAGTGAAGTTCTTTATGTCGTTTCCCCACTTTTCTATATTCTTCCGCAGCTGCTTGTAGTCGTTAATTCTCTGGCCGCCGGTAACTATCTCCAATCCTTTATAGAGCAGGTCGAAGCTCAGGGTATATTCCGGGTCTTCCGGGTCGGGAAAGGTATAAAAAGGTCTCTTGTTGGTCGGGTAATGCGTAATGAAAACGAATTCCGAATTGTGTTTCTCCTCGGCCCATTTACATATTTCCTTCTCGTCATCCGGTTCCAGGTCTGATTCCTTCCTGTTATCCCGGCCGGTTCTCTCCAGTATAATTTTCTGGGCCTCTCTCATCTTCAGGCGCGGAATCGGATTCTTCGGTTTCGACAGATTTATCCCGAACAGCCGTAACTCCTCAGTATATTCCTCAGAAACGTCGGATATAATATTGTAGACAATAGTTTGGCAGGTATCAAGGATCTCCTCCCATGAATCTATAAAGCCCATTTCCGCATCCAGGCTGATATACTCGGTGATGTGCCTGGTGGTAACGCTGGGTTCGGCGCGGTATGCATGGGAAACAGTGAACACCCGTTCAAATACCCCCACCATTATCTGTTTGTACAATTGGGGGCTCTGGGCCAGGTAGGCGTCGTAATCGAAGTAATCGATGTGAAATACCTCGGCCCCTCCCTCCGTGGCCACTGGCACTATGGAAGGCGCCTGGAATTCCGTGAAATCCAATGACTTCAGGGTTTTCCTGAAGCTGTTGATTACCTTTTCCGTTATTTTGAAAATAGCTTTTACTTTTTCATTTCTAAGCGTTAAGGGGCGGTAGTCCAGAAGGGTCGGCAGCCGCACTTTAAGGTCTCCCCTTAAATCAAAGGGAAGGGAGTCTGATTCCGCCAGCAGTTCCACCTCATCTGCCTTGAGCTCTATTTCCCCTGTTACCAGTTCTTTGTTGACCATTTTTGCCGGTCTCTTTCCTATCGTCCCTTCAATCGCCAGTACATATTCGTCTCTTACTTCCTTGATAGACTCCGGCTTACACACCACCTGGATTACTCCCGTAATATCCTTCAAATCTAAAAAAACTATCCCGCCGTGGTCCCGACGAGAGTTTACCCAACCGCATACCCTTACTTTTTTATCAAGATGTTTTACCGTCTCGGCGATAAATACCCTTTTCATTGCAGATATGACTTTACTTTTTCTACAATTTTTTTAGGCGTGTAGTCAGCCTTGATAAGATAGTCTTTTACCCCGAAATCTGCAGCCGCTTTTTTAGTCTCCGGGTCGTCATAGTTTGAAAATATGAGAACGGGAATAGAGGAAATGTCATTGTCTTCCTTCATCCACTTAAGAAAGGTTATTCCGTTTTCTTTAGGAAGCAGGATGTCCAGGATTACCAGGTCGGGTTTTTCCTTTCTTGTCAGTTTCAGACCCTCCTCCGAATCCATGGCGACGTCCACCTTAAAACCCGCCTGGGTAAATTTATCCTTATACA
This sequence comes from uncultured Candidatus Saccharibacteria bacterium, assembly GCA_964566875.1. GTDB lineage: Bacteria > Patescibacteriota > Minisyncoccia > Minisyncoccales > JANBVM01 > CAZEQH01. The sequence goes on from CAZMJM010000004.1 coordinate 39,672, forward strand.
TTTCGGCCAATATGCTTTCGTCCTCTATTAAAAGTATTTTTTTCTTTTTTGTAGTCATGATTATTGTTTATGAATGGGTAATTCCAAATAGAAGGTGGAACCCTTTCCTTTTCCCCGGCTTTCGGCCCAAAGCCTGCCCTTGTACATATCTACGAATTTCTTGGCGATGTAGAGTCCCAGTCCCGTGCCTTCCGTCCAGCTTTTCTGGCCGCTGCCGCGGCTGAACCTCTTGAAAAGCTTGGAAAGCTCTTCTTTATTCATCCCCTCTCCCGTATCAGTCACTTTCATCTTATAGAAGTTCTTGTCGGCCGAGCACTCCACCGTAACCTTTCCCTCCTGCGTATATCTTATGGCGTTGTCTACCAGATTCAAGACGACCTGTCTAATGTTGTCTTTGTCAGCCATAATCTGAGGAAGCGGTTCCTCCGGTCTTTCCCATATTATGGTCAA
>CAZMJM010000005.1:0-38588 GCA_964566875.1 uncultured Candidatus Saccharibacteria bacterium
AGGTGGCGGAACCTGCTATCAGGAAAAAAACGGGCAGTTCCCATTGATTAACGAAGATTATCAGATTGTTGAATAAGTTAGAGGTTTGACTGTTCTTGATATAGAAAGGCGAAAGGGAGTCAAAGATGCGGGCGGCATGAAAAAAAACAAGTACCAGCATAGCTGTTACCCTTAGCCAATCAAGATAGGGAATCCTCCGGTAGTTTCCGGCCGCATCGGCCTTACTTGGGAGTTCGGCCATCTTTTTACTTTTCCGTTTCCTTCTTATTTTCTTCCAACTCCTTTTTAAGCTCTACCATTTTAATCTCCCGGTCCACGGCAAATTTCTGGAATTTTTCCAGTTCTTCCAGTTTGCCCTGGAGCTCCTTTGTCCTTTGCTTTACCTGGCCCTCCAGGTTCTCCGTAAGTTTTTCCAGCTCTTCGGTCCTCGCGCGAACCCTCACCTCCAGATTGTTCTTCGCTTCTTCCAGCTCAGACCTCGTCTTTATCAGCTCCTCCCTCTCTTTCTCCAGGGTTTCTCCTACCCTTCTATAAACGTGAGAGAACCTCCCGGCGGCAAAGGAAGTAAAGCTTAAACCAAGCAATCCTCCTCCGGCCAGGGTAATGATGAGAAATTTAAGACTGCTATAGGAGGTTGTGCCTACGATAGCGGTGTAGTGAGGTACTATGCCGGAGTATTCCATCAGGGCTAAGACGGAAAAAGACAGGACAGCCAAAGCGGTTATTATCATACCCTGCCTGGGAGACAGGATAATGCTGATTTCCATAATGACGAATGAATAAAAAAGCAGGCCCAGGCCTCCTTCTATTCCTCCCAAATAGTGTATCAGTACGGTGAGGAAGATGACAACGGCCGAAAAGTAAAACATGCAGAGCCGCCTGAAGTCGGCCAAGGTCTTGACCTTGTTGGCCATCAGATAGAGGTAGATGGATATGGCCACCACAAAGAGGAAAGAAAACAAAATAAGGCCCGTCGGCGGTTTCGTATTAAAAATACTCCCGACTATAAAAGATCCCGGAATCATCATGGCGAGGGCAATCAAACCTGTTTTATTAATGATGCCCAGCGTTTTGGAAAAATCGCTAAGTTCCGTACGCTCCGTTTCTTTCTCCATATATTTTTATTTTATCACAAAACCATCGTGCCTACGATGAAAAAAATTAACATTCTTTTACCCCTTCGCTAGAAATTTTAACGTCAATTGGGACTATCCCCTTCTCTTTCCATTTTTTCCTTATTTCCGCCGATTGCCGGCGGCCAAAACTTAGCGCTATTCCGCAATCCCCTCCGCCAGCGCCCGAAAGTTTCCCCGCACCTCCCGCCTCGTCGGCGATGACGCTCAATGTCCTCAGGGTTCTGGTTTCGATGTTAACCCCGGATTTTTTTCCCAAAACCCTCAGCCATCTCTCGTTCTCTCTAACCGATTTTAGAATTTTATTTCTGTCCCCTGCCTTCCAGGCGGAAATCAGCCCTTCCACCACGCCTTTAATCGCGGAGATTATTTTCTCATACTCTGCCCGATTATTCCCTTTCCAGCCGTTCATCTTTTTAATCATATCGGCGGTTGACGATGATTTTCCGGTCCATCCGACAAGAATTTCCATTCCTCCAGACTGGCTCAGTCGCTCAATAGAAAATCCGGGCCACGGCACCTCAATAATCTTTTCCAGATCTCTGCCGGAATTAATCTGCTTTTCCAGCCACTCCGGAGCAAATCTCTTGTAAACCACTATTCCCCCGAAGGTGGAAGCTGCCACATCAAATCCAGAACCTACTTTTCCCTGCGCCAGATAATGGGAAATGGCGGATATTTTATATATCTTTTCTTTTGCATGAAGACTTGTAATGTTTTCTCCATAGAATTTAAAAAGGGCTGAGGTGAGAGCCACAACCGCGGCCGCAGAAGAACCGAAGCCCAGTTTAACGCAGCTTTTTCCGACCGCTGCCGACACTCCCTTTCCCCGGGTTTCTATTCTACAAGGCAGAACCGCTTTTTGATAACTCAGAAAGGTTTCCAGGGTTTTTCTAATAAAAAGAACGTCCTGAGTTTTTTGGGCACTCAATCTCTTTAAAAATTTAAGCTTACCTTTCTGGAAAATGGCTTTTTCATCCTTAACGCCGGAATCCCTGATGGTGAAGCGGAAGAGGCCGTCTCTGGATTCCTTCAACGAAACGAGAACTCTGGTTTCCAGAGCGGCTACTATCATGGGATTGCCTTTTTCCAGAACGGCCCACTCTCCGGCCACAGATATCTTGCCCGGGGAAGAAACTTTTACTTTTTTCTGCATTGTTGCGATTAAAAAAGGTGTCGGCTGATGATTTCCGGCTCACCTCCCGGTTCTGCGGCAACCAGACCCGCCAGGCCCTTTATCTTCCGGCACCTTTTCTTAAGCTCGGTCAGTTGGTTTTTCAGGCACATTATCTTCACCTGGGGCCCGGCATCAATGGTAAAATAGCACTCCAGTCCTTCTTTCCTCCACCGCCAGACGGAATTGATAAGTTCCAGGGTCACCGCATTCCAGTAGATAAGGGCGGGCCTGGTGCTCATCATCAGGGCGTGCATCTTCAGGCAGTTTTTTTCTGCCGCCTTGCCTACCAGGGAAAAGTTTTTTTCCATTATACCCTTTTTCACCTTTTTTAGGTCTTCCGATACACTGGCCTTCCAGCATCCGTAAAAAGGAGAGGTGGCTACGGTCTGCTGCATGCCAGCCCGGGATTTTACCTTCTTTTCCTTTCTGGAAGAGAGGCAGATGAGCATTCTAAATTCGGACCAATGATTGGGGGCTGCTATCTGTCTGGCATAGGAATCGGAGCCGTCCTTCTTTGTCCCTTTACTCCATTCCACAAAACCCCCCAGGACGGAGCGGGCGGCCGATCCAGACCCCTTTCTGGCCAAGATGCTTAGTCCTTTTTTATTCAATCCCATTGCCAGGGCCTCATTGACGGCAGCTGCTAGGGCTGCAAAGCCGGCGGCCGAGGAAGCCAGTCCGGCTGAAGTGGGAAAATTATTCCGGCTACAAATCCTGGCGCCCATTCTTGTTCCTGCCTCTTTTCTGACTACAGCTAAAAACCGGCCCACATAATCGTCGTAGTCTTTGTCTCCCGGCCCCATCCTCTTCCCGTTCAGGGTCAGGGAATCTGCGCGGTAACTTTTACTGAAAGCTACCGTAGTATGAGCCTGGAGACCGGAAACCGTCATGCTGATACTGCTGTTCTGGGGCAGGATGAGCTTCTCATCTCTTTTACCCCAATATTTCACCAGAGCGATGTTGGCGTTAGCTTTTGCTGAAGCTTTTTTCATAAAGGAGGACCTCTAAAGATATTAGGGATCTCACTGTCCCTTTTCCATCTTCTCAATCTTGTCCTTCAACTCTACCATCTTCATTTCTCTTCCTACGGCGAATTTCTGGAACCTTTCCAATTCTTCTAGCTTCTCCTGAAGCTCCCGGGTGCGGGATTTAACCTGTTCCTCCAGGTGTTTGGTCATTTCTTCAAGCTCTTCGGTCCTGGCGCGGACCCGAACCTCCAGGGTATCTTTGGAATCGTGCAATTGTGCCTGGGCTTTAATCAATTCCTGTCTCTCGTTTCTCAAAGTACTGCTGATTTTCCTGAACATTCTGGCAAATAACCTGGTGACGAACCCTACATAATGGAACCCGAATCCGGCGCCTCCCCCCACCGTAACAAGGAGATAGAGAGTATTCTTATAGAGTCCGGTTGGCTGGGTAATAAAGTCATAATGAGGAATAATCTCACAGTATTCCAGAAGACCGACGGCCAAATAAGCCAAGAAAGCCAGGCTCGTTATCACCGCGCCCTTCTGGGGCGGCAGGAGGATGTTGGCCTCAACGATTATAAAAAAGAATATGAAAATGCCAATCCATTCCAGTCCCCCGATGTAGTGAAGTATGACGGAATAGAGAATGAGGTTGGCAATAAAATATCCGAAAGATAAATTCTCTATCTTGGATATATTAATATCTCCTTTTCCTAAAAATTTATTCAGGAAATAAACGTACAAGGATATGACAACGGTAAAGAAAATAAGAATGACAATAATGCCCCAGGGAAGAGGCAGCTTGAGAAATAATTTCAGAAAAACGGTTGCCAGAGAAGCCAGGGCCAACATGCTTACCCCCCTCTTATTAAGCAGGGTGAGAGTCTTCAAGGATTCTACATATTCAAGCGCCCATTCATTTTCCTTTTTCCCGCGTACCGCCTCTTCAATTTGTTTTCTGTCTATCATAGATGCCAGGTTATGCCCTCCGTTTTTTATAGGAAAGCAGTATTGCCATTGGTTAATTATAATACATTGCAACCTATAAGTTAATAAAACTTGACTGCGTCTTAAAGGAGAGCTTCTAAGCTCCCCGTTCTTCCATTTTTCTCACGTAGATGATTGACGGAATAGACATTACCAAAAAAAAGAATCCGAACATATAATTGGATCCCCTGATAACCTCGTTGAGAAAGAAAAGATAGACCGGATAGACGGACATGTAAACCACGTAAAAGGAAATGCAAAGCGCCAAAAGTGATTTAAAGGACGGCAGTTTCAATTTCTTGATATAGAGCCTTAAGAGAACAATGGAGGCAAGAAGCCAGGCAATATCGATACCCAGGGAAGTAGGCCAGGTGAAAAGAAGTATCAGGGGCGTAAAGGCCAGGGGAGAAAAAATAAGTTTCGCGTAAAGAGAAGGGGCAACAAAAGAAAAACGGAATGGAAGGCTGTATTTTGCGGCCAGGCCGTCAAAAAAGGGGATAAACAGGTGCGCCAACTGCAATAAAAACAAAACGGGTAAAATAATCTTCATCTTTACCTTTAGTCCGAATAAGCGGGAAAAGAAATGCAACACCATGCTCCCGAAAAAGCACAGGAAAATAGGATAGAAAAACATGGTAAAAAAGAGGTCTGGGCTCAAAGAAAACCAGGCCCTGGCCCACTTTCCCCCTATCAGAACCTCCAGGATGTTACGTCCAACCCCGACAAATCCCAAAACAAGCACCTTTGATAGGAAGGGAATCTCTGAAATATTATTTATTCTTTGTATAATTTCCACTAAGATTTTTATAAGACGAAGGCGCCGCCGCCTGATAAATAGAGAAGGATAAATAAAATGGTTAGAAAGTAGATTAGGAAGATAGGCTTCTCCCTATAAGGGTTCTTGTTGATGAAAACGACCTGGCTTGTTCCAAGGGCAGCCGCGACAGGAGAAAGATGGTAGTCAGGAAAAATCAGTAAGAGAAAAGCGTAAGAGGCGGCGACAAAGAAACTGATGAGTAGTTTGGCCTCTTTCTGCCCGAGGATAACCGGAAGGGTTTTGATACCTGCTCGTTTGTCGCCTTCATAATCCTTGATATCTATAAAGTTCAAAGCGGCCGTCATAAAAACCATGAAGAATAAGGTAATCTTCCCCGGAACCATGATGGTTCCGCTAGCCAGATAATAACCCAACATCAAGATAACCAGGGAATTGAGAGCGATGAGGCCTTTGGAAAAGAAGGTAACCCTCTTTAACCGCAGGGGAGGCATAGAATACAGAAAATAGTTGCCGACAAAAACCAAAATCAGGAAAAAGGCAGTAAAATCGACGGCGGCCGAATAGATAATGGCCATGCCGAAGAAGACGGCGGCCAGTACCTTATAGTAGGAAAGAGGAATAGCCGAGGTCACGGTAGGCCGCTTCTTGTTGGCCACTTTATCAATCTCATGGTCGACGATGTTGTTGGTCAAAACGGAAAACAGCCAGGCGAAAACCACCGCCGCCATCAGGCTAAACGCCGCCGGAGACTTGTCTGCGCCGAAAGAAAAGGTGTCGGGCAAGAAAAATTTAGCTAAAAATATTCCCGTCCAGAGCATGGCTTCGAAATGAATCAGCCGCCACGGTCTTATATCCCGAAGGACAGCCAGGAAATAGTCTTTTCGCAAGGCATAAAAAAACCACCAAAACAGAATAAAGAGTGGAATAAGATAAAGTCCGGTCATTGAGTTTCCGCTATTTCTACAAAGGATTTTTTCCGGTAAAAACAGTCTATCCCAAGTTCACCGTGGGAATCTGCGGTCGTACCGTTTATTCCCGTTCAGAGAGATGAGGTTTTAAGGAAGGGATAGTCCTGATAATCATGTAGGACACCAACCCTCCGAAGAGAGCGGTAAGGAGCTGTGCCCAGGTCATCATGGAAAAGATTCCCTGAACTAATTTCTGCTCTGGCAGAAAAGATATTAACAAGCGTCCTGCTAAAAGGAGAGATGTGAATTTCAGAAGAGAAGCTGAAACAATCCCCAACCAAAAATTCCTCCTCCTCAATATTCCAAAGGCCCATACCAGGACAACATTGGAAAACATAATGAAGGGGATAAAAGGCGCTAAAAATGCCGGCAGCAGACCTGAGGATAGAGCGAAGATGCTGGGTACGAAACATACCCAGAGAGCACCCCTGAAGCCGAGGAAAACTACCGATAGAAACAGTACGGCATTAACCAGGGTGCCGGTAATCGCCTGCTGCCTTATCAATGGCAGCAGGGCCACCGCTGCCACGGCGGACAGAGTACCCGCCAGCGTGATTAATTTCTCTTTAGATAATGCTGCTTGCTGCATAATTTTGGTATGATTAAAATTTATTTTCTTTTTTCTTTTTACTATATTTTGTGTGGCATATTCGGTGAACATTCTCTTTTTTGGAAAAAAATCCATCGTATAATTCCTTTATTACCGGATTGTCATGAGCCAGCCTCACCTTTTTTTTACTGTCAATCTGATAGAGGCCCTCTGCCCTCTTTTGTCTTATTTTATCATCCACGGGAAGAGGCTGTCCACCGCCCCCGATACACCCTCCGAAGCAGGCCATCACCTCAACATAATCGTAAGCTTTAGGATTTTCCTTAACTTCTTCTAAAAGCCGGCGGGCGTTCCCCAAACCGTTGACCACGGCCACCTTAACTCGCTTATTCCCAATCTTTACTTCGGCCTTCTTGATACCCTCCTTCCCTCTCACCTGTTTAAATTCCAGCTTTGAAAGGCGTTTACCGGTCATTTTTTCGTAAGCCGTTCTGAGAGCGGATTCCATCACTCCTCCGGTAGCCCCATATATGACTCCTGCCCCGCTGGGAACCCCGAGGGGCGCATCGGCTTTTTTAGGAGAAACCTTTTTCAGGTCAATCTTGTGGCGGGAAAAAAGATAAGCCAGCTCACGAGTGGTAAGAACATAGTCCACGGGCCTGATTTTTCCCTCCAATTCTTTTCTCCTTATTTCGTATTTTTTTGAAACACAGGGCATAATGGAAACCACCACTATGTCTTTGGGATTAATTTTTTCTTTTCCCGCCCAGAAACTCTTTATCAATCCCCCCAGGATGATATGGGGAGACCTCACGGTAGTCAGATTGGGAATAAATTCAGGATAGTAAAACTCCACAAATTTAACCCAGGCCGGACAGCAGGAGGTGAACATGGGCAGATTTCTGCCAGATTTAAGCCTTTCCATCAGTTCTCCGGCTTCCTCTATGGTAGTAACGTCAGCGCCCACGCAGACGTCAAAAACTTTATCAAACCCCAATTCCCTGATACCGGATGCCAACTTATCGGTTAAAATACTTCCATAAGGTATGCCGAACTCTTCGCCTATACTGCTTCTGATGGAAGGGGCAAACTGAACAACCACCGTTTTCTTCTTGTCTTTGAGGGGTTCCTCTATCTCTTCAAATTCCCCTACCGCTTCAAAAGCCCCGGCCGGACAATGAACGATACACTGGCCGCAGTAGACACAGTCCTTTCTGGAACTCTTGGTAGGAACTACGTGAAAAAAAGGTTTTTTCTCGTCTAATTCCAGAAAGCCAATCCCCTGTTTCTTGCAGACATCAATACAGTTCCGGCAATCAATGCACTTGGAACTGTCAAAGATAAGAGAGGGTCCGAATTGGTATACGGGCTCTGCCGTCTTCCTGTCGGGAAACCTGGTAATCTTTACGCCATATTCCCTGGCCAGTTTCAATAATTGGCAGTTGAAGCTCCAGACGCAGTCTGAGCATTCCTCCCGATGTTGGGCGAAGACCAGCTCAAGATTCACTTTTCTGGCCCGTTTGATCTCCGCAGAATTCGTAATAACCTCCATCCCCTCTTTGATTTTAGTGGAGCAAGAAGTATGCAGCCCCTTCCTTCCCTTAATCTCTACCAGGCACATGCGGCAATTAGCCTTGATTTCCAGGTCGGGATGGAAACAAAGGGCCGGAATATCAATACCGTTATCTGCGGCTACCTCAAGAATGGTCTGGCCGGCCAGCCCCTTTATCTTCTTACCATTGATGGTAACGGATATTTTTTTCTCAGGCATTGTTTAATAATTTGTTAACAGCTCCCCGGAAAGGGGTCACCGCTATTCGGCCTAATGGACAGAAGCTTGACTTTTCCATGGCAAAAAGAACGTCTTCCAATAATGCGGTATCGATTTTATCTTTTTTCAAAATTTCCGCTATCCGGTAGGTACCCTCCCGGCAGGGGACGCACTTGTCACAGTTCTCCGCCGCAAAAAAATCCGCCCACTTTTTCATCAGACCGCGAACGTTCGTCTTTTTCCTGTCGAAAACGACAACGGAGCCTATGCCTTCTACCTGCTTTTCGAGTTCTGAGGGCAGCAGGATTTCCCCGCAGGCACCTCCCCCCGCCTGGACAAAGAATTCAAAATCCGGATAGTTGCCACTCTCCTGCAAAATTTCTTTTACCGTATAATTCTCGGGAAGCTTGAAAACCCCCTTATTTTTAACCGCTCCGCTCACGCAGTAGAAGCGCTCACCCTTCCAATCGCCGGAGGCAATCCTGGAAACCCAATAGAAGGTCTCGGCATTATTCACCAGGGTAGGAAAACCGAAAAGTCCCTTTTCCGTGGGATAGGGAGGCCTGATCCTGGGCTCGGGTTTTTTGCCCTCTATGGCTGATATTACCGAGGTTTCTTCGCCGGCTATGTAAGAACCCTTCTTTTCGAACAAGTGGATTGGCTCTTTTTTGATGAGCCCCGAGAGGGTTTTCTTAAATTTCTTATAGTAATCATGCCTGAGGTAAATAAAGGCTGAAGACTTCTTTCCTAAAGTGCGGAGAGCCGTTTTTACTCCTTCTACCATTTCTGCGGGAAAATTTTCCAGGATAAAGCCGTCTTTAAAAACGCCGGGCTCTCCTTCTGAAACGTTACAGACAACATATTTCTCTCTGCCCTGGGAGGCTGCGGCCATCTCCCATTTTAATCCCGTGGGAAAGCCGGAACCGCTCCGTCCCTTCAATCCACTTTCTTTAAGTTGGGAAATGATATCCATAAAAATCAGCACTCAATAGCTATATCCCTGGCCATCCTTATCTGGGTAATACTCCAGGGATCTATGCCCTCGAGAGAATTGCCTTTGAATCCCTGAATTATTTTAATGCCTTCAACGTCTACGGCCAATCTGTCCTGGGAAGCCAGGATAAGGCCCGGCTCTCTAACCGCCCCTTCGGCCGGTCCCTTATTAATAAAACATTTTCTGGCATCCATAATCACCAGGACAGGGCGGATAATCTTGTTCAGTTCCGCTATCTTCTCCTGGGTGTTCCTGAAATGGAGTCCGACTCGCTGGATGGGCTTCATAAATCCGACGGACAATTTTAAGCTACCGGTGAATTGCGCTACCGAATGCGTTTTCAAGTTAGGGAGAAGAATTAATTTGTCAGCCCTGTCCAAAAATTCGGTTACCGATACCTTTTTTAAGAACCTCGCTCCCGGTATGGTCTTATTAATCCATTTCCGCTCGTCAAACACATAAATCCTGGGGGGAGTCTCCATTTTTTCCAACTCAAAGACACCTAGTTTTTCCATCACCTTCCTGGTGTTCAGGCTCATGGTTGAGGAATCCCCTATCATCACTATTTTGGCGCCGCACTCGTAGATCAGTTCGGTAACCGCTTTCAAGAAATTTATGTCCGTGGAAGCCGGAGCGGGATCGGCGGTATTAAAGTTGGGTTTCAGCAGGACCACTTCCCCCTTGTTGATGAAGTTGTTAAAACCGCCCAGGCCATCAACCGCCTTTGCAATCGTTTTTTTTAAGTCTTGTCCGGTCTTCACTTTAGCAACCTTAATCATGTTTTCATTCTAACAGAAAAACTGGTTTTAAGCGATTTTCTTGAATTCTTTGTCCAAGAAGATTAACCTTAAATAATAAATAGGAATTACAGAAAGCCATAATGGGTCTCAAGGGCACAATAGAAAAAATAGAGAATTCCAAAACTCCACTAATTTTTTTTCTGGTCATTTCGTTTTCCAGTATATTAATCAGAGACTTTCTGGAGTTTTATCTGGACCGCCAGAACCCTCTCGTCATAGTAATAGACGCCATTCCTCATACCACTTTCTTCTACGTTTCCGTCTGTCTGTCCTTTTTAATACTATTTCATTTCGCTACGCGGGAGAAAATAGAAAAATTAGCCAAACTCATTCTCCCCGCCTTTGCCATCACCATAACGGTACCCGTCATAGACTATCTATTTACCCAGGGAGAGGGTTATCATGTATCCTATATGCTCCCCGGCATACACGAAGGATTATTGATGAGATTTTTAACTTTCTTTGGGCCCCTGGACAGGTTCGGCATCAGTCCCGGAATGAGAATAGAAATTTCCCTTGTTATCCTGGCCAGTTTCGCTTATTTCGCTATAAAGCAGCAGGGTATTGTTAGAAGCTTGTTTTTCTCTTTTCTGGTGTACGTTATGCTGTTCGCCTTCTTTATCCTCCCCTACATTCTTAACTTTTTCCTGAATTTCCTCGATCTCCACTTTGAATACTCTTCAAGGCTAATGAGAGACTCCCTTTTTGTGCTGACCTTTTTCCAGGCACTCTGGGTTTATTATCTCGTTAATAGAGATAGTTTCAAAAAGAATTTCGGCAGCCTGATTTCTTTAGACTCACTCTATCCCTGGCTGGCTGCTTTATCAGGCATTATCTTGAGCCGAACGGCCTTCGGTAAACCTCTCAACATTATGACGGAAAGCAGAATCCTTGATTTATTCTTCCTGCCCGTCTGTCTCATTTCGGAATGGACGGCTTGCAAGGCTCTCACCAGGACCTTAAATAAGGAAGAAGGGACAAATATGTACAGGATGACCGCTCTAGGTCTAATTCTGATATCCTTATTTTATGCGGCGGCCATTAATCTGGCAATCTTTTTCTTTGTGGCAGCCTTTCTGTCCGTGTGTTTTATCTATCACATCTTCAAGGTAGATTTCGTAAGACCTGGTCTTCTCAATAAATTCTTCCTAATATTCAGCTTTCCTTTCTTCCTGGCAACCGGGTATTTTTTTGGAAATAAAACCCTGGATATGCCGGTAAACGCCGTTATCCTCCTCTTCATATTCATAACTAACATCATGTTCTCCTGGGGATCCTGAACCTTTTACAGCAGCGCCGGCCCCTTCCGGGATTAGACCTTCCATGGAACATTTAAAGAAAGAAATTCTCCTGATAGACAAGCCAAAGGGCATGACCTCTTTTGACGTTATAAGGTTTTTGAGAAAAAAATACGGAATAAGGAAGATGGGACATGCCGGAACCTTAGATCCCCTGGCCACGGGGCTTTTGATCGTCGGTGTGGAAGCAGGGACAAAAAAGCTGAAAAAATTTCTGAAAATGCCGAAGGTTTATGAAGCCGGTGTGCTGCTCGGGAAAAAGACCAGCACCGGAGATGCGGAAGGAGAAGTCATGGAGGAGAAAGAAATTACCGAAATCGATGAAACTAAGGTCAGAAAGGCGGTCTCGTCCCTGAAAGGAGAGTTGCTGCTTGAGGTGCCGGTTTATTCAGCAGTGAAAGTTTCTGGCACGCCTCTGTATAGACTCGCCAGAACGCAGGGATTTAGGAATATAAAACCTCCAAAAAGAAAGATGGAGGTCGTGTGGATTAAATATCAAGGAAACCGCAAACAGGGCAAAGGATACATTGTCCACTTAACTATGAAAGTAAGCAGCGGCACCTATGTCCGTTCGCTGGCCGAAGAACTCGGAAAAAGATTAAAAGTCCCGGCTTCCCTGCAGAGATTACGCAGGTTAAAAATAGGTCCATTTGACGTGAAACAGGCTGAAAAAATACCTACTGCTGTTTAGTCTGCTTTTCCTCCTCCTTGATGTAGGCCCTCCCTCCCTGCCACTGGCCCTGGTAGGGATTCGTCTTCCCGCCCACCTGCAGGAAAATCATATTGGCTATTCTGGCCCCCATTTCAATCTCAAAATTTCTGCCCCCGATGTTGACTAAGTGGAACCTGAAATTTCCCTTATATCCTGGGTCCACCCTGAAACCTAAAACCAGGATGCCGGAAGCGAAAAAAGTCCCTCTGGCTATAAAAATTCCGAACAGGTTATCGGGCGTATTTATAATTTCCGCGGTCTTGGCGACATAAAATCTGCCGGGCTCCAATTTTATCTTTTGGCTTTTCCCTTTTTTGAATCTTGCAACCAGTTTATATTCCGGAGTCTTTCTGGTGTCCCGGTGGATAAATCCATCGCCCTTTTCCATTTCATACAACTCCCCTATCCTCAGGTCTATGCCGCACCCTTCAATGTTGATATCCTTCTCATCCAGTCCCTGGATGAGGTTTTTATTCCTGATAAGATGAAGAAGTTTGTCAGTGCCTAAAATCATAATACAAAAAATTCCGCTTACTGCTGAGGAAGATAAGGGGCACAGATCTGCTGAATGTTTGACAGGGCTTCCTGGCACTGTCCAGCCTGCTCCTGGCACTGTTGGAGTCCGTTGGTAGCTTGACCTAAACCGTCCACGCAGGCCTGAGCCTGTGTTTTACACTGGGACAGTCCCAAGTATAAATAAAGGCTTGAGCCGGCAAAAACGACCACCAGAAGGCCCAATATAATAGTCTTGTTGTCCATATTTTTAGATATAATTTATTAATAAATTAGACCTTTATGGCTAATCCCACTTGAATAGAAATTCATGATGGGGGTCACCCTTAAAAACGCACTTTACCTCTTGGCAGGAAACCTCCTTCCCCACTATCATCTGGACTACGCTGGAAAAATAGCCCTGCAGAATCGTGCATTGGACAGGAAGGAATTTGTAGTTCTCCAATATTATGGTGCCTCTCCCCTCTTTCTCGTCGAACTCCTTTACCCGGAGGTCGCCCACGGTAAAGGTCTGCCTCCACATCCTCGGCACCTCCCGGGCGGCCCTTTCCAGGGACACAAAGTATTTTATAAAGATTCTGATGATAAAAGATGTTTTCGGCTCAAACCTTCCCATCTCACGGAATTTTTCGGCATCATAATTAAAGAGTCTTTCAATGGCCGTGAGCAGAATCGCATCCAGCCATAGGGGATAAAATGTCATTGCCTTTATATCCTGATACTTCAGAGAAAAACCCACTGTAGAAAGGCTGTCCTCCAGCTTTCTGAGCCCGGAGGCCCCCTCCTCCTTGAAAATAAAGTCAAAGTTCTCCTTCAAAGACACCCCTTTAACTTCTCCTTTTATCTTTTTAAATTCTTCTATCTCTCCTGATGAAATTATCTTTTCCATGGCCGTGATAATTTATTCTTCTATTGCCTCATTAAAAAAATGGCCTCCTGATCCGTTCCGCCTTCAGAGATACCGGCGGAACGGAAAAACGAGGCATTTTTAAATCAATAGTGATGCGTTACTTGACCATCAGATTATAAATCACCACGAAAACGATAAGGGAGGCTATTACTCCGGCTATAAATCCGGTCAGGGCAGAAGCTAAGGTTTGTCCTATCCTGAACTTAAACTCCCTTTTTTCGTCAGAAACAAAGTCTCTGGTAATGTGGTTGTTGTTCATGATGTGTCCGTATAGATTATCTTAGACCCTCTCTGATTTCGACTAAATTTATTATACCATAAACGACCGCCTGCTAAAATGCTGGCCTCCTCGCTTCTGATGGAGGTCCTGACCAGCCTTTCAGAAATCCACTCTGTCGCCGATCCTAATGCCCCTCTCCGCCGCCGCTCCGGCGTTAACCTCCAAAACATATCTGGCCTTGGCATTGGGGACAATGGTTTCACAATTTTCATCAAGGCAAGGCTGAGCCCCTTCCGCTATAAATACCACTTCTTTGGCACTGTTAATCCAGATGATATCAAGAGGAATAAGGGTATTCTTCATCCAGAAAGAGTGTTCTCTTTCTTCGGAAAATATAAATAGCATGCCCTGTTCCCGCCCCAGGCTTTCCCGGAACATCAGCCCTCTCGCTCGGTCGGTCGGAGTCTGTACCACTTCTACCTGGAAACAGAAACCATCTTTGAGGCAAACCCTGGGAAAACTGGAACTTTTTCCGCCTGCCAACAAAAAGAACGAGACCGATAATATGATTAAAGCGAGACCGAATACCAGAATCGTTTTTTTATCCATAAAATTTAAAGCTGGGCATAGCGGCAAATCTCTCTGAAATCGCAGAACCGGCACTGCCAGCCGGGGGTGGGAGAAAAATCACTGTGTTTTATGTCCTTTATTATAGACGTTATCTTTCCCTTTATTTTTTCTTCTTCGTTTCCTCTTCCCGAAAAGGAAATCTTTTTGCCTTCCTCCAGGTAATAATAGGTCAATCGGGCGGGCTTCACGCCGAAGGCCTGTTCCAGAGCAATCTGATAAATAATCAGCTGCATCTTCCCCTCCGGGCTTAGCTTCTCCGCAAAACGGCCGGTTTTATAGTCTATTACTTCAATGCCTTCTGCGGTATCGTCAACCCTGTCTATCCGCCCTCTTAGAATATCTCCTTCAATCTTAATTTTGAAAGGCAGCTCCAGTGCCAGCCTGCCGCCAAGAGTCAGGATTTTGGGAGGATGGGAGGAAAATTCTTCATAAAACTTTTTAATTATCTCGCGCCCTAATCGGTGGTATTCTTCCTTTTGCTGTTTTGTTTCATACCAGTCGCCAATCCAGCTCTTCTCGTAAATGTCGGTCAAGACTGAAAGGTCGTCTGGTTTTTCCCTCTTCCTTTTACCGCTTTTTTTCTCCGCAGGAAACAAGCCCTTCTGAATTGAATTCCCCGCGCCGACTGACCTTTTCACGAATTCGAAAAGCGCGGCGTGTATGCTCTTTCCGAAGGAAAAAGAAGCTTTGCCCCTGACGGGAACTTTTAGGATATGGGCAAACTTATACTGAAGCGGACACTTTTTAAAGGCGACCAATTGGGAGAAAGAAAAATGACCTGGGAGGATTTCGTGTCTGAACTTGGTCTCTTTCTGTTTTTTAGCGATTTTTAAAACGCTCTCCTTTCCGCCAGCTGGCGGATTTTTCTCTGCTCCCCCGCCTTCTTTTCCAAATCCAAGCTCTGCGAGAAAACGGGACAGTTTTTTCTTTCTGACTCCTCCATAGTCATCGGCCGAAGTGAAAAATAACCCCCTCTTTGCCCTGGTCATGGCGACATAACACAGCCTTCTCTCTTCCTGAAGATGGACGTCGCCTTCCGGTATCTCCTCCTTTATCAAATCTTCGGGAATTTCAATCGGCTCCTTCCTCTCACCGGTAGGAAATCTCCTATCCACCATATTGACCAAAAATACGTAACTGAATTCCAGTCCCTTGGCTGCATGGATGGTCATTATCCTCACTATTTCGGGGCCTTCTTCTATATCAAACTCCAGTTTTCCCTGTTCTCCCGATTCCAGCTCCATTTTCATCTGTTCCATAAATATCCTCAGCAGCGGTTCCAGAGAGGTTTCTTCGAATTCCTTAAGCTTTTTATAAAATTGATTGACCAGTCTGATTTCCGAATCCCGGTTTTTTTCCGTCAGGTATTTCAGGTAGCCCGAATCTTTGAGAAAAGACACCATGACTTCGGAAACGCTCCTGTTCTTACTCTCCCGGGAGTGTTTGCTGATAAGAGACAAAAGAAAGTTTACCCTGCTGACCGCTTCCGGAGAAAGTCCTTGAACGAGAGGCAGTTCCTGGAGGGCTTCGTAAACGGACCTGGTTTTCCGGCGGCAGTATTCCGTTATCTTCATGATTTCCTCCGAAGTAATCCCCAGAAAAGGCAGATTTAAAATCCTATAGACGGCGGAGCTTTCGTGGTAATTATCCAACAGTTTAAAATAGGAGATGATATCCAATATCACGGGCTTTGCATAAAGACCCCGTGAAGCCAAAAACTGATACGGAATGCCAGCCCCTTCCAGGGCCCGGGAAAAGGAATTGGCCTCGTTGTTGGCCCTGACCAGGATGGCGAAATCTCCAAAATCGGCATCCTTATCTTTTTTCATAATCTCCAGAATTTTCTCAGCCACTCCCCGGGCCTCCTCGTGGGAACTTTTATAGTGGAGATGGCGGATAATGCCTTTTCCTTTCCGCTGAGCCGTCAGCTTCTTATTAAGTTTACTTACGTATTCCAGGCGATTGGGATTGTTGGCCTGAATAAATTCATAAGAGAGGTCGAGGATGTTCTGGCGGGAACGGTAGTTTTCTACGAGAAAAATCTCCCGGGCTGCGGGGAAGTCCTTCTTGAACTGGATGATATTATTGAAAGAAGCACCCCTCCATCGGTAGATGGCCTGGTCATCGTCGGCGCATACCGTCAGATTATTATCCGGAGCGGCCAGCTGCTTAATCAAGGCGTACTGGGCCCAGTTGGTGTCCTGAAATTCGTCTACCAATAGGTACTTGAACTTTTCCCGGTATTCTGCGAGCAGACGCGGTCTCTGTTCAAAAAGTTTGAGACAATAATTAATCAAATCTCCGAAATCCAAAGCGCTGTTCTCCAATAGAAGTTTCTGATACGTATGATAGGCTTCGGCTACCTCTTTTATCCTTTCCGCTTCCGAGTCCTCGGGCAGGTCCGTGAGATTGGTCCTGAGGCCCTCGCTATATTCCAGATAGTCTTCGGGATAGATGCCCTGGTCTTTACAGCGGGAGAAATGAGAAATCAAGGCGTGAATGAAGCGGGTAGGGTTGCCCCGCGGACGGTAATAGTCAAGATTAAATCTGTCCCAGTTTTTCCTGACTAGCAGCCAGGAGGAGGTTTCCTCCAAGATGCTGAAATCATCAGGGAGACCGATGTCCAGGGCATGTTCGTGGAGGATCCTTTCACAGAAAGAATGAAAGGTGGAAATCCAGAGGTCCGTATAGCCGTATGGCAGCAGGATGTCCACGCGTTCCTCCATTTCTCCGGCGGCCTTATCGGTGAAGGTCACGGCTAATATTTCTTCCGGACTGGCTTTTCCCCGTTCTATTAGGCTGACCAGTCTGTGAGTGATAACCGTGGTTTTTCCCGTGCCGGCGCCGGCCACCAGCAAAAGGGGTCCGTTTCCGTGGAGAACGGCCGTCTTTTGTTCCTTGTTGAGGTTTTTCATCTCCAACATCGTTAATAAAAAGCCTGGACAATAACCCGTTGCACAATCGTGTATGGCATTATCTCTATTTTAGTACCGGATATAATATATTAAAATCCTATTTTCCAACATTCAAGGCTTTCCAAATTGAAAAAGCCGCACTAAAGGCGGCACACCAAGACCCTATCCTATTTCTTTTTGGAGAAAAGAAAAAGAATGCCTATCAGAAAAGGGGGGCCGCCGATTATCAGCATGGAGAGCATTTGGGTTGGCTTGCCGTGTGTCATTAAAAGGTACCAGAACCCGAGGACCAGGAAAATCAGGCCGCCTATTTTTTCCCATCTCCAGGCAATCAAAAGGGCCGCCGTCAATATGTATGAAGGGATGAGATGGATGAGGAAACCCAGTATGGCTTGCCAGAATCCATAACCCTCTTGAAAAACATCAAAACTGAAAAGACTTACAAAAATGATGAAGAGAATAGCCAGAACCCTGGGCAGCCAATATGATAAATTTGATTTTTTAGGCATAAGAAAGAAAAGAGGTGTCCGAGGACACCTCTAATAATTTACCAGTCTTCACCTCCTTCGTCGTCGTCTTCTTCTTCTTCTTCCTCTTCTTCTTCGTTACCGTCCCAGTCCTCTTCGTCCTGATTTATGAAGAATAACTCTTTTTCCATTTCAGTTAATTTGCAATTTATTTCTAGATCGACTTTCGTCCGCAATTGCAGCGGACATTACAAATTATACTCTGGCCAGTTTACTTGTCAATGGCCGCTCTAACCCGCGCCGCCGCCGCCTCCTCCCCCTCCTCCGCCAGCACCTCCGCCGCCTCCGCCTACGCCTCCGGCTCCCGAAGAACTCCCTCCAAAACTGCTGGAAATTGAGGAGGCAAAGGAGGTCACACTGGCAGAAAAAGTTCCAAATGAGGGGGCAGCCGCTCCGCCAACGCCTCCTCCAGAGGAAGAGGGGATGTGGGCTGCCGCATACCAACCCTGCTCCTTATAGGGAAGTTCGGAGAACCTTTCCGCCCATTCCTTTTCCACCCCAAGAATCACGGCGTAGGGAAGAAATTTTGAGAAGGTGTCTGCCGTTTCTCTCTCCATTCTCACCTTCTCCACCTTCTGAAGGTATTCCTTAAAACCTAAAAGCTTCCACTTTGCCTCAACCCCCGCCTGGGTCATGACGGGCATGTAGTAGGCGAAGACCATAATAATTATCCCTGAAACGACCAGGCTGGCTTCCAATATCAGGAAATATACGAAAAATCTGGCCCCCTGCGGGAAAAGGAAGACATAGACGAATCCGGCGATAAAAAGCAGGACGTTGAGGATGAAAATTTTCCAGGCCTGACGGCTGTAAGTTTTTCTTACCTTGGAAATATTGCCCTTGAAATAGTCTGTCTTCTCCACCTCCTTATAGATGGCTTCTTTGATTCCGGATATCCTACTGTAAAAATCCTTGCCTACCTCCTCTGCCGAGACTGAGTCCCGGCCGCCGAATATGCCCCTGATAACCTTCTTCTCAAATTCCCTCAATCCCTGGATATCCTTTCCCTCCATTCTCCTGAAGGCATAATCCTTGTTTTTGAAAAAGCCGAACTTCTTCTCCTTTTCAATGACTTTGATATAGCCCCTGACCGCCAAATCAATAATGGTGGCGGTGATGTCTTTCATCTGTATTTCCTGGTCTATCAGAACGCCGAAAATAGCCGGAGATAATTTTTCGGGAGGTTCGTATTCGGCCATAATGGTTTTTTTAATCTTCGGGTCCCGGCCCTTCTTCCTCCATACGAGGTACATGCGGACAAACAGGAAAATTGGTAAAGCCAAGGCTGCCACCAGGACAATCCAGTTTATTATCTGGTTGCGGTAAAGAAACGGACGGTGGATAAGTCCCGCCGGCCACCCCACTGCAAAGGAAAGATACTCTCCGGGCCGGATGTTGTCTCCCCAGAATTTGACGGTCTGACCGTTGACCACCTCCTGGGTCTGTCTTAAAATTTTGTTTCCGGCGTCACCTATGAAAAGACTGGCGCAGATGTCTTCTTTAGCTATGGCCTGAGGGAGCAGGACGGTAACCTCCGCCCTATTAACGTCAACCTCCCTGTCGGGAAAAATGGCATTCCAATAGAGCTCATCCCTGGCCTCTCCCAGGCTCAATCCTCCGTGCACTTTATATTTGACGGTCCAGGTTTTAATCTCATTATTGAAAATCCTTCGTGGGAAATCCCATCTCACCACCTCCCTATTTCCTTCGTAAGATATTTGGTATTCTTCTTTTTTGAGTTTGTTGCCACTGCCGTCAAAGACCTCAATATTGGAGAGGTGGTCAAGGTCCTTCAATTCTATTTCCCTCACAAAATAACCGAAATCTCCATCCAGCCGATAACTCTGCTTTTCGGAAACGTCAAAGGTGCTGTCCTCGTTTATCTGGATGTTAACCTCTATCAGCTGATAGTAATAACTCTTGGCTGAAACCGAAACGGGAAGGCCGGAGGTAAAAATTATCAGTGCCGCCAGGAAACCGAAAGTTAAAATTAATCCTGTTTTTTTCATTTTCCCAATTTATAAATATTATTAGATTATATCAAAATAAAAAGCCGCTAACCAGAAACAAATAGGCAGCGGTCTTTTGGAGGTCTGCGGAAAAACTCTATTTCCAGGTCAGCAGAAATTCGTTGTAGGGATCTCCGCGGAAAATACATTTGGTTTCTTTTATGGTAACCTCGGTTTTAACCACTATCTCTAATAGCTCTGCGAAATAACCTCTGACCATTTGGCAGTAGGTTGGATAGGGGGAGAAATTCTCGAGCCTCAAAATAACGTATTTTTTGGCAGTGTCGTATTCCGGGGCAGTCAAGGTTCCGACCGTATAATAACGCCTCCACATATTGGACACCTCTTTAGTTATCTTCTCCACTGATATGAAATACCTCATAAAGAGTCTGATAACCAGGGAAAACTTGGCATTAAACCTTCCCATTTCTTCAAACCCTGCCTCGTCATAATGAAAAATCTTCTGAATGGCCTCATGGGTCAAAGCGTAGAGCCCCAGAGGATAGAAGTTGGTATTCTTTATTTCCCGGTAGCGGGGAAAACCCACCTGCGCCAGGGCTTTCTCTATTTTTTCCACACCTTCTTTGCCTTCTTTTTGAAGGATATAGTCAAGGTGCTCTTTGATGGCCACTCCCCTGGCCTCTCCCTGCAGGGCCATGGCCTTGGCTATGTCTTCTTTTGGTATTAATTCTTCCATAAAACTTAATTGGCAATAACCCGGGTACGCCTAATCAATTAAAGCCTCAATATTCTCTTTTTCTCTCTTTCAAATTCTTCCTGAGAGATAATTCCTTTATCAAGAAGCGCCGACAGCTTCCGTATCTCTTTGAGCCGACTTTCCTGCCCGTCTCTTCCTCCTATCTTGGCTATCCTTTCTTCTATCCTTTCCTTTATCTCCGCAAAATCGCGCTGCTGAAAAATATTGAAGAGAACCGCATTCTCGTCTCTTATCAGGTCTCCGTACCTGGGCCTGATGTATCTCAGACTGTCCTTGGTTTCTCCGGAAGATAGCAGGCGGATAAACCCACTGGTAATGCCGGCCTCTTTAAACTGGATAGAAAAAATCCTCTCTATGGCAAGTTCTTTTTTCTTCCTGGAACCAAACAGAAAAAGAGCAATCAAACCTTTTCTCCTGATTATCACCTTATCATCAACCAGCTCCAGCTGCCCTCCGAATCCCTTCGCTTTTTTTATTATCTTTCCATGATCCATATTCCTCATTCTCCGAACATATTCCCTTAGTCCATTATATGTAAAAACGGAACAAAGTTAAATTCTGCGGTTCCGCCGCCATCGGCCCATTTTAATTAATGGGGCAAAAATGGTATAATCCAAAAACATCAAGGTCGAAACCTCCATAATAAACGGTAAAGACCAAATAAATACATGATTTTTTCTTTAATTTCCAAAATAGTGAACGGCGTCAAGGAAGGGGTAAAGGCCAGCCTCAAAGGCGTTGAGAACATCGGCACTACCATAGTCGGAGTGGTGCAGGACATCACCACCACCACTCTTGAAGAAACCGGCGAGTTCGTTTCCAAGGGTATGGAGGCAGCAGCTTCCATTGTCAAGGGTTCCATTTCCGGAGTAATGGACGTCGGTGCTTCGGTGGTGGGCAGCATAAGAGGAATTATTCAGGGAACCATCAGGGGTTTCATAGAGTCTGGAGGAGAGCAGAAGCCTGCCGTTAAGGGAGCCGTTTCCCAGGCGGTACACAGTGCCAAAGAATTAGGGTTAGACGTAGGAGAAGTGGCGGTAGAGGCCGTCAAGGGCTCTGTACAGGCAGTGAAATCGGTAGGGGGTGATGCTGTTCAGGCTACCAGAACGGCGGTTCTGGCAGCTGTGGACGCCGCCAAAGACATAGGAGAAGGGGCTGTAGAAGCCGTTAAGGGAGCCCTCTCCAGCAGTATAGAAGGAGCAGAAGACATCATCAAGGCTGCCAAAGAAGACTAACTTTCACTGGGGAAAAAGACATTTTTAATAAGAAAAACCGCCCGAACCGATGTCGAAAGCGCATAGGCTATAGGGCGGTTTTTTTAGTTATCCAATATTTTTACCAGCTGACCACAAACTCATTACAATCGTCTCCCTTATAACTTGATTTTACAATGTCACAGCGGGTAGGGTCTCTGACTATCATCTGGATGGAAGCCTCAAGAAAACCTTTGGTAATCTGGTTGTGAAGGGGATGGAAGTCAAACCCCCGAAGCCTGGCCGTCAGCTTCCTGTCTCTCTCCCCCACCTCGTCTATCTCCAGACTCCCAACGGTGAAATACTTTTCCCAGGCCCTGGGTGCCTGGGTAACGGTGTTATTGATAGAGACGAAATGTTTAAGAAATAGCCGGATAATCAGGGAGGATTTGGCCATAAATCTTCCCATCTTTACGAAATCTTCATCCTGATAATCGAAAACTTCTTTAATAACGAGACAGAGGGCCAGGTATAAAGAAATGTGATAGAACTGCAGCATTTTTAATTCCTTGTGGCGGACGGTAAAACCCAAATTCAACATCTTTTCTTCCAATCTCCTTAAGCCCTCTTCTCCCTCCTCGGCCAAAATAAAATCAAGGACGTTCTTTACGCCAACGCCCCTGACTTCATACGGCAAATCCTTCAATTTATTCAGCCCTTCCGGCAATGTGGGATTATTCATTAATTTTTAAGCCATTTGAGCGCCTTTTCTTTGGAGACAAAAACTCTCACATTTTCCAGTCCACTGACCGCGACGATGAACGAAGCTACGGTGCGGGAAAAAACATTATCTTCGTATATGGCCGCCTTCTCAAAAACCAGCTCCTTGAACTTGTCTCCGACTTTCTTCCTTAGAACATAAGACCGGAGTACGGAATCTATCACCAGGTTAACTATAAGGATCTTTGGCTTTTTGGGAAAACTCCTGGTTCTTTCTTTTATTTTTTCGAAGAGGGCCATGAATTCCCCTTCTTGGATAGCCTCGTCAACCTCCACGTAGATTATCCCGTTTTTCCTGATATCTATCCTGCCTTTTCCTTTCTGCCCGCCGACCGGCGGATTATTTTGCTCTTCCATAAAGAGTTAATGACAAGTGTTTACAGCCACTTTCTGACTTTTCTCTTGTAGTCTTCGTACCTGCTGCCGAAGGTCTCCTGCAGGCTCTTCTCTTCGTGGGAAACGAATAGAATGTTCAGCGTCAGAAACATGGCCAGGGGAGTAATGAAGGTGCTCAGGCTTCCTAAAAGCATCGCCCATCCCAAAAGCCCCAAAACGAAACCGAGATACATGGGATGCCTGCTTATGCGGAAGGGTCCTTCGGTGATTAGGGCAGAAGCCCTTTCAAAGGGTTTTACGGTCGTGCCGTGCTTATGAAAAAGATAGTCTGCCCAGGCGTTCAAAATAATTCCCACAACCATCAAAATAATCCCCAAGAGGTTAACCGGAAAAGGTACTACCTGGACCAACGGAAAAAAGAAGTGGAGGCCCAGGGCTGCTATAAAATACAAAAAGAAGAAATTGGGTGGAAGGATTTGTTTATTTTGTTTCATAAATGGGTAAGCTGAACCAGAAAGTGGAGCCTTTACTCTCCCGGCTGTCAAAGCCGATTTTTCCTCCTGAGATTTCCACTACCATCTTTCCAAAATAAAGGCCGAGCCCCAATCCGTCAAGCTCTTTTTTAATGATATTATCTCCTCTAAAAAATTTCCCGAAAATCCTTTCCTTCTGTCTTTCTAAAATACCGTAGCCGTTGTCTTTTACCCGGCAGACGATACTGTCGCCTTCCCGACAAACGGAAAAAGAAATTACTCCTCCTTCGGGAGTATATTTACTGGCATTAGTGAGAAAGTTCCTCAACACTCTTTTTATAAGGCGTCTGTCGATATTGATTTCCGGAAGATTGTCGGCTATGTCCACAGTTATCTCCTGTTCTTTATATTCAAATTCCGCCCTCGTTTTCTCCGCCATTTCCCTGGCCAAAAAAGCCAGGTCGGTAGGCTCCTTCCTGATAATTAGGGAATTGGATTCCACCCTGGAAACGTTAACCAGTAATTCAATCAGGTCTATCATCCTTTCATTAAACTGGTTTATTCTCTCAAGGTATTCTTTCTGTTCGGGGGAAAAATGCTCCAATCCTTCCTCTTTCAGGGCCAGGATACCCCACTTTATGCAGGAAAGAGGCGTTCTCAACTGGTGGGAAGCCAGACTTATCAGCTCGTTCTTCATTACCTCCACCTCCTTTCGGTGGGTTATATCTTTACTCACCCCCCGATAGCCGCAGGCTCCTCTCCCCTTACCATTGTTTTTGATGGGAATCCAGCTGGTCAGCAGACAGATTTTTTTCCCTTTTTTGGTGATATTCCAAACTTCCAGGTCTTTTATTTGTTTGCCGACATCCAGAGCCTCCTGGAATATACCCTTTATCCTCTGGGCCTCCTCCTTTGACATGAAATCAAATAAAGAGGAGCCAATCAATTCCTGGGGGTTATATCCTAAAATCTTTTTGATACCGTCCGAAACAAAAGTATATTTTCCTTTCTCGTCTACTTCCCATATCCAGTCGGAAGAGGTATTCACTACATCTTCAAATCTCTGCTTGAGCTTTTGCAGTCTCGCCTCCACCTTCTTCCTTTCGGTAATATCCATGAGCACCCCCCTGATACCTATTATCTTCCCTTTTTGCTTGATGGGCCGGCTCTTGCTGTAAACCCAGACACTCTTTCCTGCCTTGGTTTTAAGCCTGTATTCCGAAGGCTTTATCTTCCCGGTAATGTTCTTTTTGAAGTCCTTCATCAGGCCCGGAAGGTCGTCTTCATGTACGAAATCTGCGAATCTCTTCCCGACAATTTCCTCCGGCTTATAACCTGCCAGTTCCTTCACCCTGGGACTGATATAGCTTACCAATCCCTCTCTGTCCACGGTAAAAATAACCTCGTTTATATCTTCCACCAAGTCTTTATAATCAACATCCTTCATCGCTGCTTTTTTCCCTTTTGCGGGCACCATTATAAAATAGTTATTTCTATTGTTAATTTTACCACAGAAAGAATTCCTTAAAAAATTTTGAACACCCTATTCTCGTTCGGCGAACCTTCTCTGCACTTTTTCGCTGGCCAACTCCCTCAGGGCGTCTGCAGCAATCCACCTGGCACTCGCGGAATCTATTTTCCTGATTTCCTCTGCTATTTTTATGGCTTTTTTGTTTAATCTCAAACTCCTCTTCCCTATCTGTCTCAGGGCCCAGTTCACCGCTTTCTTCACTAAATTCCTGTTGTCAACCGCCTGTTTCTTAATAATGGGGAAAAATTTATCGAATTCCTTATCGCCGGCTTTCTTGTCGTGTACGGAAAGTGCCGCCATAAGGACAAAGCCAGCCCTTCTCACAAATTCCTCCTCGTTCTCCGCCCATAATAGGGCCTTGTCCCAGGCAAATTCCGTTTTATCAAAAAGGTTAGAGCACACCTGGTCGCACAAGTCCCAAGAGTCAAAATCCCCGGTCCACTTTTCCATCTGTTCTTCCGTAACCATTTCCGGTATATCAACCATGCTGGCCATTATTCTGGCTTCGTGTATACCTGAATTCCACAGGCCTTGAGCTATTTTATGGTTCTTCCCTATTCTTTTCGCTATAGCGCGCAACTCATAAACAGAAACCCCAAATGCATCTTTAGTGTTGATGCCGTATCTTTTCATTCCGGCCAGGTTTCTCTTATTTCTTTTTTTCTTGAGCGCGGCTAAAATTTCTTGGACGTTCATGAATTAATAAATAATGGTAAACTCTTTACTTTGAGTTCGAATCGAAGAATCTTCGCTGTCTGTTATCTCCAGAGAATAGCGAGCCCTGGCGTCCACCTTAATGTCGGGCGGAATAAACCAGTTAAGCAGGCCGGAGTTAGGGTAATCAATAACGACCTTCCTAGAAAATCCCCTAAATGCGTCATTCACTAGGGTTATATCAACCCTCTCCACCCCTTCCGACTCCCATTTCACTTTATAAGTCTGGGCCTGAATCAGCTTCTCTCCTCCGTTGGGAAAAATGATGTTGATGAATTTCTCATCCGTGCCGACAAATCTGAAAGAATTAATGATTTTTTCAAAGGCTTCTTTCTGCTCCTGAAGACAGTCCTCCCGACCCTCGGGCGTCATATTGTCAGACAGGGAGGATATCATATAAACGTAATCGCCGTTGGCTAGATATATTTTTTCTTCGATACTTGGTCCGCCGCCAGGACAAATCCCCAAGCCCTCTATCAGTAAGGCCTCTCCCGCCTCAAGAGAGATCACGGTTTTCGTAAGCTTGGATATATCAAATCTATAACTATCGCCTAATCCGCAAACTTCATTCTGTCTTATCCAGGCCTCCAGGTCGCTCTCGGAACCGTTGTATCCCACCTTCACTTCGAACGTCCCCGTCATCAGTGACTCGCCCCTCCGGGACTTACAGACATATGGAAAGGTTATGGCGTAGACATCATTCGGACCCGTCAGGTCCTGCTCTCCCCAATGATTTATCTCCTCCTCTGCAATAAATGGAGGATATTTGAGGGCGAAACCGTACCGCTTGTTCTGATATGTTTCCCATTCTCCTTCCGCGCCTGTACGGCTGTCTTCGGGGATAACTATTTCTCTTCCCGGGGAATACCGGACCTGGAAAGAATCTGTTTGCCATAAAATAAAACCAGCTGAGGAAACAGCCAATACCAGAATCGTTGTTACAGTCCACCGAGTAGAAACCGTCCCCGCAGAGTCGGTCATAATTGATGGTTTTTCATGTCCGATTATTCCCCAAGCCACTCTCTGGCCTTTTCCTCATTATCAAAAACCTCTATATTCCCAAATCCGCTCATTCTTATGATAAAAGAGGTAATGGTTCTTGAAACGGCATCCCCTCCGAAAACGGCTACTTTATCCAATTCGTTTTCAGCTAGGATGGCCTTAGCCTCATCAATTAATTTCTCTCTCAGTTCCATATTGGAAAGCATGGGGCCGAGATAGGGAATGACATAGATTAATATCTTGGGCTTTCGTTTGCTTTCCCCAAATACCCTCAAAAGCTCATCAAGCAACTTATAAATGTCTTCTTCTGATGGCTTTTCCCCGAGGTTCAGACAGATTATGCCTTTGTCATCAACCCAAACCATTTTTTTCTCTTTGTTTTCTTCAGACATCGGTTCTTCTAATTAAGCAAATACTTCAGGTGCTTTTCCATAATCCATGGACGTTACAGTAAGCCCTCGCTCCAATAATATTTTTCCTGGTATAAAATTCTACCTCTGGCTTATCGCCGGGCTGAAGAAACTTTTTTCCCCTCTTGCCGTCCTCAGGAATAATTTCTATCCACTCGATGTAATGGTTCTCCTCCATGGGATGGGCCATTTCCCCAACTTTTACCCTGAAACCATCCTTCCCTTGACAGGCTGAGGCTGCCATTTCTTCTATTACCGGAACGTGTTTTTCCAGGCCCTCGTCTTTTTCTTTTTCTTCCATTAACTCCATGGGCTGTCCGCAGCAGACAAGCTGACCAGTGCTCGCATGAATAACTTCAACGACATTCCCACAGACATTGCATCTATAAATTTGATTTTTTTCCGTCATATTTAGGAATATTACTTATATTATTAGTTAATATTACCAAAAAACGGCTTTCTTAGACAGAACACTAGCTTTTAAATTAAAAATCCTAACGACGGGCTTTTTAGATGTTAGAACGGCTATTTTACAACTCGCTTAACTCCGCAACCAAAACAGTATCGCCTTCCCGGAAACCTTCCACTGAAACGTGCTTTCCTATCGCTTCTTCGTTCAGGCTGTCGCATCCCTCCTGTCCGGAAGGGTTGAAAATGCACACGCTATCGTTATCAAATACCAGTTTAACGTAAAGAGCCGGCTGACCCGGTTGTTCATAAACCAAATACCATATATCAGGGTCCATGCCCGGGTTGTTCCTTATTAAGTTCCCTCTCTCTGCGAAATTAACTTCCCGGACAGATTCTCCCGTTTCATTCCCTTCTTGCCCACTCCGTTCTTGATTTTGTTCCTGTCCGGGGAGATTCTGAGAACTCAAAAAAATATATATGGCTCCCGCAAGGACGACTATTAGCACCACCAGTAAGATTGAATTTCTTATTGTTTTTTCCATAATCTGCGTATTGTGCTCGAAGATTATTATTCAGTCTCCCGACTTTTATGTCCATTATTTTAACAAAGACATCCAGCGCTTTCAAGAACTATAATATCGAAAACCGCCGGAATACGGCGGTGTAGGATTGAGCTGGAGATTCATCGGCTGAGAGATTTCTCCATCTTATAGGCATCGCATCCGTTTCTGTAATGATTCCTTATCATTTCTACAATTTCAAATCCCATTTTCTTATAAAGATATATGGCCTTTTTATTGCTTGTCTTTACGGTAAGAGAAATCCTTTTAATGCCCTTGTTTTTCAGTCTCCTGACAACCATCCTCAACATCCTGCTCCCTATGCCTAAGTTCCTGTATTTCCGGGCCACGGCCAGGGAGTCCAGGTTGACGGATTTTCCCTTGCCGCAGGCCACGATATATCCCGCTATCTTATCAGCCCTTTCGGCCACCCAAAAATTGTTTCGGTATGCCCGATAGCGATTTTCGAACCTGCTCTTGGAATAAGCTTCCTCGGCAGAAAAACAGGACCTTTCTATCTCCAGAATAGGACCTAAGTCCGCAAATCTGCATTTCCTTAATTTTATAGAGGCTGAATTCATGATGATATTAAGCTTATTGTTTCCTGTACTGGAAGAGAGGCACCTGCTCAAACCACCTTTCCTTCCATTCATAATTATTCTGCAGAAAATCGATCTTCTTCATCCCTAAATTGACGGCATCGTCTATTTCCACCAAATTAATAAAGTTTCCAATGCCCGGGAATTTTTTGACATCATAACCGCACTTCACCGCATAATAGGTGCCGTTCAAAAGACAATTAAGGTCGACACCCGCAGCCTTACCGCCTATATTTACCGTAATCATTCGCACCTGATATGACCGGTTGGCAAGTTTTATCACTTCCCTGAAAGTGGCTTCGCTGCGTGAATCTTCCCAGGAAGCCTTCTGCCCTTTATCCCGGAATCTCTGTTTGGCCAGCCCAATTAATGAGTCTATATCAAAAAAGTTGTTGATAATTATCTCCGGATTCTGTGTTTCTATTCTACGTCTGTCCTTCCTCAGGTCGTGTCTGCGGCTCTTTTTCAGGCTCATTAAAAAATCTTCATGCCCTCTAAAACCATCCACTTTCAATATATATTTCGGAGAATCTTTTTCGAAATTGACTCTGTTGGCGGCAGACCCTAAGCGTTCTCCCGAAATGGCGTTGAGAAACATGGGAGAAGGAGCAGCTTCCAGCAGCAGGGGAATAAGCTCCGGACTTTTCACAAAAAAGTTGACCTCTTCCTGCCAATCGCTGCCGAACCAGGTATATTCCTTCCTGTCCTCATCGTACCAGAGAGGCAGAAGAGCTAATCCTTCCGTACCATATCTCAGCGTTATAAAGTACGGATTGAAACCGTAACCCTTATAAAAAGCGTATCTGAATTCCCATGTTTCAAAGAGGTTATCCTCGCTGCTGAATTCTTTCCATAGAGAGCGGCATCTTTCGATATCCGTCGTAATTTCTGCGCGTAGATAATTGGATTTTCCCATTAAAAAAGAGCCGTGAAATTTTCCGGCTTCTTTAAGACAGAGCTTCAAGCTGCTATCCGGGGGTTCGTCGCCATCAGAACTTTTGATTTTTTGTGAAAGCGTATCTGATGTTTTCATTTTATGCTTTATCTGATAATGTTAGCTCCTATTATTTAATTGTCAAGCACCCCGCCCAGCCCCTGAAAAAGCTGCTTCTAGAAATGGGAATGGATTTTTCCCCAGTTTAATACTGGTCTGATAAGCCCGGAAAGCTAGCGTGGATTTTCTCCCGAATCTCTTTTTTTTGGGCGGCGCTCAGGTTTTTATCCATCTCGGGATAAAACTTTTTTTCCTCAAACTCCCTATGGCTCAACAGTAGCCTTTTAAAACTGGCATAGATTTCGGAGATTTCCTCAATGCCGCCCGTTGCCAGACGGTTTTCCGTATCGTTCAACATCTCCAAGATCCTGTTGTGCTCCTGAACCAGCCTGGGCACCACGTCATAATAATCGTCTTCTTCCTGCGGGTTAAAAAATTTGAAAACCGTATCCTCTTCCGTGGTAATATGCCTGTTGAATTCACGCTTAAATTCACTGAGTAAGTCCACCGACGTCTCATATCCTTTTTTTAAAGCCTCTTCCAGTTTGCCGAGCAGTCTCTCCAGGAGAAAGTGTTCTTCTACCATCAGGTCTGTAATTGTTTTCTCTAATGTCATTGTTTTTTAATTTGTTAATTGATTTAGACCTTTATTTCTCCGGATGGATTTAAATCTGTATCCTGGAAAAGAGATAGCTCCCTATTCCTAAAACGACAAGGGTGATGAAACTCAAGATCAGAAAGTCCATCGTCAGCCCGAAATGAACGATATTGACAAGGGTTCCCCTCAGGCCGTCAACGCCGTAAGAAAGAGGGTCAATGCTGGTCACAAACTTGAGAGCTTCCGGCAGTCCCTCTAAGGGAAAGAGGGCTCCGGAAAGAAAGAAAAGAGGCATTACCAAAAAGTTCATAATAAGCTGGAAACCCTGCATATCCTCCAGGACGGAAGCGATGGCCGTTCCCAGGGCGGTAAAGAACAGGGCTATGAGGAAGATAAACACCAGAGTTAAGGGCAACAGTGCCGCGTCATAGGGCCTGAAACCCAATATGAAAGAAAGCAGCAGTATTATCAATCCCTGGAAGGAAGCCACGGTAGCGCCGCCCAGGGTCCTGCCTATCATTATCTCAAGACGGGAAGTAGGCGCCACGAGCGTTTCCTTGAGAAAACCGAACTTCTTATCCCAGATGATTTCTATGCCGGAAAAAAGGGCCGTGAAAATAATTCCCATGCCTACGATACCGGGAACCAAAAACTGGATGTAATTACCCTCTCCGGCTCTTTGAAAAACGGGCCCGAGGCCGAAACCCATAGCTACCAGAAAGAGGATGGGCTGTCCCAGAGACCCTATGATTCTGGCTTTGGAGCGGGAATACCTTTTAAGTTGACGAAGCCAAAGAATGTAAATGGTGTTCATGGTCTTTTTCTGATGTTATCGCCGATGGAGCCTTCTCCTTATCCTCATGCGGTCCGTCCCACTGGGCTTTTCCTCACGGATATTGGTCCCGGTCAGACTGAGAAAGGCCTCTTCCAGGGAAGACGTTTTGGTGCGCTTTTCCAGATCCTTCACCGTTCCCTGGTCGATAATTTTCCCATGGTCTATAACGGCGATGGACCGGGCTATCTTCTCCGCTTCTTCCATGTAATGAGTGCTGAAAAATATGGTCATGCCCTCTTTCTTATTCAAACCCGTGATGTAGCTCCAGATATGGTTTCTGGTTTGGGGGTCCAGTCCCAATGTCGGCTCGTCCAGAAAAAGAATCTTGGGATGGTGGATAAGTCCCCTGGCCACCTCAAGCCTCCTCTTCATTCCCCCGGAAAAGTTCTTGACGAATTCGTTCCGGCGCTCCCAGAGCTCCACAAACTTTAAGAGCTGCTCTATTCTTTCGCGGCGTATATCGGCAGGAACCTTATATATTACGCCGTGAAATTCCATATTTTCCAAGGCCGTGAGCTCGTCATCCAGGCTCGGATCCTGGAAGACGATGCCGAACGAACTGCGTACCTCATAGGGTTCCGTAACCGGATTATGCCCGTTCAATAAAATTTCCCCGTCGGTAGGATGGAGAAGGGTGGTGAGCATCTTAATGGTAGTGGTCTTGCCCGCCCCGTTCGGCCCCAGGAAAGCAAAGACCTCTCCCCTGTCCACGGAAAAAGAAATATTGTCTACGGCGGTAAAATCACCGAACTTTTTTATAAGATTTTTAACCCGTATGACCTTCATAGGTAGTGTCAATTATACTGCTTTTAGCACCAAAATAAAAGTCTAAGGGTATTCCCTAGACTCTGTTTTATTAACGACCAAGGCTATTGCTCTACCACTTCAGTAAAAATTCGTGGTACTCATCTCCCCGGTAAAGGCATTTTACCTCCTCGCAGGCTACATTCCTCTTACCTACCATCTTCACTATGCCGATAAGATACCCCTTAAGATTCTGGCAGTGGACCGGATGCAGGTTGATGCCTTTTATTCTCACCACGGCATAGTTCTTTTTCTCATCGAAATCGGCTACCTCCAGGCTGCCTACAGTATAATATTTCTTCCACATTTTCGGTCCTTCGCTGGAAAGCATGGCCAGAGAACCGAAGTACCGCATAAACAGCCGCACTATCATGGGCATTTTCGCTTCCCGCTCCCCCAATTCTACAAAATCCTCATCTTTGAAATTGAAAAGCTGTTTGGCTGCCAGGAAGATTACTGCTTCCAATCCTATGGGATAGAAATCCATCGGCTTTATTTCCTGATGCTTTACGGGATAACCTATCTCCGCCATCTTTTTTTCCAGGGCCCTTACCCCTTCCTTGCCCTTCCTGAAGAGGGTATACTCAAGCCCGCTTCTTACGGCAATACCCAGGGCCTGGCCTTCGGCTTTCATTATTTTATCAGCTTCTTCTTTTAGGTTGATTGTTTCCATAATGAGTAGTGTTTTTATTTATTTGCGCTTAATTTACAACCATAACGGGGCGATTCAACTGCCCGATACCACATTATAACAAAAAAAACACCTAATTGAAGTGCCCATATAAAATTAAATAAAGGGAGCGGATTGGTTTCGGGCAATTGGAAGCCCAGCTTCAGATTTTAGAGGATAGAGCCCTTCAAGGGCATTTTCCCATTTCAATATTTCCCGCTATTCCGCTCCCAGTCGTCTTTTGATATTTCCAAAAAGAACTACTTTCGATATTAGCAAGAAATAATCGTTTGTCAAAAAAAAGAGGCTTTATTAAAAAGCCTTCTAAATTAGAAAATTTATTCTGCGATTAATTTTTCAGCCGCTCCCGCGTCTGTCCTGGCTAATTCTATCGCATTCGCCACAGCAAAAATAATGTTCAGGACAAAAAATACCCATATTGCCAGCGCATAAGCATAGACCACTATTAGTATTCCGCCAACCAGCATTATGGCAAAACCGATTCTCTTGGGCAACTGCGTCAAACCAAGAGCAATACCGAGTAAGCCGAAAGAGCCCAACCAGAACCAGACATTGGACAGCTCCCCCATAAATATGAGTATTAAGTAAACTATTGCCGTCAGAACCCCGACCAAATAGGGAGACCGTTTCTTAACATCCAGCAGGTTTAGTAATCCTGAAACCGTAACCACCAATTGGAGGCCAGTGAGTATGGCGTTGTTAAGGTAAAAAAGGGCGTAAAGAAGCAGGACCAGCGGTCCCCAGAAAAAAAAGTGTTTACGCATCCTGGAAGACAACACGCCAGCCGTTATAACACCCATACCGAGATAGGCTGCCATATTCCATACGATGCCCAGGACATCGCCAAATCCCAATATTTCAATCAATCCTTCCATTTTTCATCACTTTCCACTTTTATTTTTAAAGTGCAACACTATTCTATATCACTAGCACGTAAAGTCAAAATGCCCCTCACAGAATTGGCAGAGGCCCGGCCTCTGCCAATTCTGCCAAAATAAAATCTGCAGAGGCCCGGCCTCTGCAGATTTGGTGTTGCAGACTTGCTGATTGAATTTATTTCTGGAACAGTCTGAAGAACCAGCCGAACAAACCGTTATGCTGCTGCTCCTTGTTTGCCAGCTGTTGAAGTCTTTCCTGCTCCTGTTCCATGTTCTGAATCTGTTCCTGGAGTACGCTCTTCACTCCCTCGTCACAATCACACTGCCCTTGCAGCTGTTCCAGCTGCTGAATTCTTTCTCTATTCCCGTTAACTTCCTGCTCTATGGCAGCGGCCGCCTCCATGTCTCCTCCAACGAAAAATTTCACGAACTGATTCCTGTTCTGTATCCTCTCCTCAGCCCTTATGGTCGCCTGGACGGAGTTGTCAAATTCCCTGGCGATTTCAGAAACCTGCTGGCCTATCCCTCCGACCAAATCCTCCATGGCCAGAAGAGAATGAACGGCCAATCGCACCTTATTCTGATTCTGATACACTTCAGCCTTCTTTTCCCCTAAATTCTGCACCTCTTGAGCCATTTCCTGGGTCCTCTGCTGTATGTTCTGCCGGAGAGATTCTGCATCCTGGACCTTAACCCTCTCCTGACTCCTTTCCTGATTCATTATCTGGGTCTCTTCTCCTTCGTTCTGAGTTTGCTGCTGGGTTTGTTCCTGCATCTGTTGCGCAGAGCCGTCCAACTGCATGGCTTCTTGTTTTTGTGCGGCGTTACCACTTTTAACCGATGAAACGCCTTCGGGGCTGACCGCCGAAACTGCGGAACCTGCCATAATCATTATTAACGAAAATGATATAACTCTCTTCATGGGTTGTTGAAGCTTAATTTGTTAATCAGCCGACGCTTTTAATATTACCAGAAAAAATAATTTCTAAAAAGCCGCGACCGGAAGCCGCGGCAGTTAATCTTGCAAATACTCGGGGTTTCCCGGCTTAATCGGCAATTTTGAAAGTATTTAAAATCGCCTCCAGTTGACCAAGCGCTTCCTGTTGATTGAATTCTTCAACCTCTCCGGTCGGATAGTTGAAGATATTGCCGGAATGCAGCAGGAGAACCGCCTCATAACAGGTGTTATTGCGTACCGTGCGATAGCTGGTTGATTGGTAAAGATTCCCCGCTCCCACGTCGGTTCCCTCGAAGACTTTGAAAGTTATGCCGTCAATGGTAAGGTCGCTGTCCTGTTTGTTTTCTATGGGAGACTTTTCCAAACATATACTCTGCGCCTTCTCGGTGCTGCTGGCTCCGACAATGAAAGCGGCTTCACCCAGATTGGTGTCCGCAAAATCGTTCCTGGGCAAATCCACCCTGGCCAACGAGTTATTGGTCACGAATTCATAATTGATGTTTTCGTTGAAAATATCCCGGGGAGAATAGGTGAAACTGAAACCGTACTGCGCATTATTGTATGTTTGGTTTCCGGTCTGCGGGTCATAAAACTTTATATTCACGGAGAAGTCGTTATTTTTTATCACACACGTTCCCGTTTTAAAAGTCTTATATCGAATAACGTAATAAGAAGAGTTGCCTGGGGCGCTACTGGAAACTTCGTTGATTAATCCGGCGGGAGTAATTTCAAGACTATCCTGAGGGTATCTTGTTCTGTCAAGTTTGAGATTGAAATCCGCATCCAGGGGATAAGAAAACGTTCTGGTGTTATCCCAGACGGTAATTTCCTCCTCGCTGGTTTCCGGACCCCATAGGGCATTGTATATTTCGGTAGCTCCGGTAAGGGGGAGGGATTTATCCCCTACTTTATTTCCCTGAAGGTCAAATCCCCTGGCAAAAATTTCTGTGGCCAGTATCGGGTTCTGGGGTATGGGAAAAATCCAGTTCTGTTGTCCCGAAGCAGATGTACTTGAGGATGCCTCTCCTAATAGGGAATAGTCCTGGGGGGTAATTCCCGTTCCGGTCGGTACAGCCCAAATTTCCACTTTGGACAGGTTCCTGCCCACTGCCACAAGATTGGGTCTGGATACCTCGAAACTTACCAGCTGTCCCACTGTCGGTTGAGGAATGGAGGTTTTCCGGCTCTGGGGGAGATAATAAAAATAATATGCCGCCCCGCCGAGAGCGACCAAGACGACTAGCAAGATTATTACTTTTGATATCCTCATTTTTGATTTATTCTATACCTCTCTCAGATACCCCCAATTGTGCAGCCTGTCGCTATCCTCAAACCATCGGTCGCCGATGTCTTTCCTGTAATACATATTGGGTATCATGATGTTGTTTATTCTATTGTAGGCCTGTTTCTGGGCCTGATGCATGGTGGAGCCTGTTCCCACCACTATCAGCACCACACCTGAAGCTCCGGTGATAACCCATTCATTGTCAAGCATCTTGACGTCCTCTATGTGAATGCCGTCCATATAGGGCTTCTTGAACATGATGACGGCATCCTTGGAATTAACTTCAAACGTCTTGTCATCTGAAAACGGGAAGGGGGGCACCACTATCCTTACCCCCACCTGGAAACCGCTCCTGGTCTTGAGTTTGGGCACCTCACCCATGGCCAATCCATGCAGAAACTCGCCGATTGGGGTGAGCATGCCTTCCTGTTGTATGCTGATGGTGGGGTAGCCGAAACGGGCGGTAAACTCCAGGGGATAAATTCCGTAATTATTCACTATGCAATTGATATCGATGTACCCTACATACCCCTCTTCCTGCAGTTTGGGTTCCAGTTTCTTCAGGGTGCCGTTAAATATTCTGTTTGGCCCGCTCCAGAACATGGTAGTACCCATCTCGCCGGTCGAAGGCCCGATGTTTCCGGGAAACAGCTTCTTGTGCTCGAAATTCACGTTGATGGGATAGATGAACTCCTTACCGTTGAAAAAAGCCCCTACCGCCACCTCTACCCCTATCACCCTCTTCTGTAGTTGGAATACTTTTATCTTCTTCGCCCAGGCTTTTTTATAAGCTTCGAGAAGCTGAATCACGTCGCGGCCGTTATCCTCTTCTCCTATAAAGAGGAAACGTTTAACGTTTTGAGCTTCCCCGCTTGGCTTGATGACATAGCGGCCGGGATTGTTCTTGATGTACCCTATGGCGTCATCAAAAGACGTGAAATTTTCATAAGGTATGATGGGCACACCATACTTTTTTAACTCCTCCTGGCCGAAGGACCTGTCGTCTTCCAGTTTATCGGTATAGGCGGTGCCGCCTATTACGTGCTTTCCTTCAGCTCTTAATTTCTGCGCCTTGGCACCCTGCCCCAAAACATCATCAAAAACTATGACGTCTGCCCAATCCGCCTCCCTTTCCCAATCATCGGTCTTGGGTACGAAACCGTCCGCTACCTCTTTTTCCTCCGGATCCTCAATAAAGTATTTTACCTCATGACCCTCCTTGACCACCTGCCATGCGATGTCTCCGATGAGAGAGTCTATTGATATGAAAAGAAATTTTTTCTTGTCCATAGAATTTATTACATCATTATACTATTAAGATTTCATTAAAAATAGTCCTCAGGCCGAACTCAGCGCAGTCCCGAAAAGACTCAACAAA
This sequence comes from uncultured Candidatus Saccharibacteria bacterium, assembly GCA_964566875.1. Taxonomy (GTDB): domain Bacteria; phylum Patescibacteriota; class Minisyncoccia; order Minisyncoccales; family JANBVM01; genus CAZEQH01. The sequence goes on from CAZMJM010000005.1 coordinate 37,009, forward strand.
AAAGAGCTTTTTCTAAAAAGCGTTAAATAAGGCTTGATGTTCTATGAAACTAAGGCTCTTTTTTCGTCCCTCTAAAGATAATTGTACTCAGGACGAAGGCTGCGGTAAAGAAGAGCGCTCCATAGAAACAAGGTGTCAGGAAGGGATTGGTAGCACCGGCCGCACATCCGGTGGCGCAATTGCGCGAGTTGAGCCAATTGATAAGCTCCCAGGCAAAATTGCCCCAGGCAAATATAGTGCCTATCAGTAAAACTATGAACTGCGCTTTGATGACTTTTTTCATATTTTCCATTGTAATCCTTTTTTCCCCGAAGGAAAGAGTATTATTTATCTCACGGGCTTATAACCTCCGGGAATGCCTCTCTTGGACAAGACTATCTGCCATAACTGATTTCTTCTAGCCCGGAAGGAGCCGGCACAGGAAAGCAGATAATAGCTCCACATCCTGTAAAATCTCTTATCATAATCTTTCTTTATCTTCCCCCAGTTTTTAGTGAAGTTTCCGTACCAGGCCATCAGAGTCTTGTCATAGTCTGCTCCAAAATTATGCCAGTCTTCCATGATGAACAATTTTTCTATTGAAGCTCCTATCTGTCTGATGGAGGGAATCATGCCTCCGGGGAAAATGTACTTATTTATCCAGGGGTCCGTGGTAATGGTGGTCCTGTCATTGCCTATAGTGTGAAGCAGGAACAGGCCGTCATCGTCCAACAGATTGGCGACCTTCTTCATATAGATACGGTAGTTCTTATAGCCGACGTGCTCAAACATGCCTATGGAAACGATGTGGTCAAATTTTTCGTTAAGTTCCCGGTAGTCCTGCAGCCTGATTTCTACGGGCAAACCCTTACACAGCTTACGGCCGAGCTTCACCTGCTCTTTGGACACCGTAATGCCCACAGCTTCTACTCCGTATTTTTCCGCAGCGTATTTAAGAAAAGACCCCCACCCGCAACCGATATCAAGCACCTTCATGCCTTTTTTCAGGCGCAGCTTCCGGCATGTCAGGTCAAGTTTAGCCTCCTGTGCTTCATCCAGGCCCTTCGCCCCCTTCCAATAACCGCAACTATAGACAAGACGCTTGTCCAGCATGTTCTGATAGAGATTGTTCCCGATATCGTAGTGCCTCTCCCCTATCTCAAAGGAATGTTTCCCTGCCCCGGGATTGAAGATTATGGCTTTGAGGAAATGCGGCAGCAGGCTCCAGGTTTTAACCTTATTTTCGATGTGAAGATTGAGGATGCGGTAAAAAAACTCATCCAGTCTTTTACAGTCCCACCAGCCGTCCATATATGATTCCCCTAATCCCAGAGAGCCCTGGCTGAGTACCCTGTCAAAAACCTTATCGTTGTTAATCCTGATATCGTAGGGTTTATTTCCGTTTATGCTAATTCCCGCTTCCTTCAATAGAGACTCAAATATCTCTTTATGATTTGCTTTGCTCTTATCTGCCATATACCATTTATTATAGACCCGTATCAGGCCGCCGAACAGCCCTTGAAGATAAGCTGAAAATCGGTTAAATAAAAAGAGTACGTCAAAAAATCATCAAGGTGATGAAATATGGGCAGTAAAGAATT
>CAZMJM010000006.1:0-4997 GCA_964566875.1 uncultured Candidatus Saccharibacteria bacterium
GGATATCTCCTTCATTCTTTGATTTTAACAGAAAAATTAGATAAGCTGAAACTAAGCAAAGCTTTCTTATGAACAGCAAAAGGAACAGCAGGCTGCCGGATTTTTTCCAGATTCCCGAGGCAGAGAGATTGGAAGTGGTAAGGAAATTTGCCGGGCTAAATCCGCAGGAAATAAACACCACCAGGAACGGAACCCTGCCTTCAGGGCTGAGAAGCCGGTTATCGGAAAACGTTATCGGATCCTTCCCCCTTACTTATTCCATAGCCCCAAATTTCCTGGTTAACGGGAAAGACTATCTGGTGCCCATGGTGACGGAGGAGCCTTCCGTAGTGGCGGCCGCCTCTTACGGGGCTAAGATGGCCAGGCAGTCGGGTGGCATTACGGCAGGAGTTCTCGGTAATTTCATGTATGGGCAGATATATCTGGTAGGAATAAAGAATCCCAGACAGGCTGAAAGGAAAATACTTGAGAAAAAGAGCGATATTATTGATTTTGCCAACCTGGGCGATCCGGCTCTCGTCAAAGCCGGGGGTGGCGTAAGAGATATCAGGACGAAAATTTTTAAAAATAAAAAAATAGGATTCTTAAGGGTTCATCTGATAATAGACGTCGGGGATGCCATGGGAGCCAATACCTCAGACAAGATGGCCGAGCGCACAGCCCCCCTGATGGAAAAAATAACCGGAGGCAGGGCGCTGCTTAAGATTGTATCCAACCTGGCCGAAGAGCGTCTGGTAAAGGCAACTGCCGTAATAAAAAAGGAGTCTTTAAAAAAGAAGGGGTTTGATGAGGCAGTCACCATTGAGAATATCGTCAGGGCCTCGTATATAGCAGAGAGCGATATCTATCGGGCGGTTACCAATAATAAGGGCATTCTTAACGGCATGGGAGCCGTGGCCCTGGCTACCGGCAACGACTGGAGGGCTCTGGAAGCTGCCTGTCACGGATTTGCCGCAAGGTCCGGCAGGTACGAACCTCTGTCAAAATGGAGGAAAGATAGCCGCGGAAACCTCAAAGGCGTTATGACGGTACCGGTAACGGCCGGCACCGTAGGCGGGAGCATCAGAAATCATCCGCAGGCCTGTATATCATTGAAGATTATGGGAGTGAGTGGAGCTGCGGAATTAGCCCAGGTTATGGCTTCCGTGGGATTGGTGCAGAATTTAGCCGCCCTGAGAGCCCTGGTTTCCGAGGGCATCATCTTAGGACATAAGACCGCCGAATAATTATGATAAGCAAAAAAATAGAAAATTTAATCAAAAACTTAAAAACTTATAAAGAAATATCTAAGAGATACAAGAACGGTTTAAATTTGGAGATTGTAAGGCCTCCGAATATTAGACATGGCAATTATACTGCCCAACTTTCCCATATATCAGAGAGGAAGGGCAAAATGGCAATAGGCGAGGGATTATTGTCCGAAGAGTATACAGAGATTAGCGAAGAGATTCGTAGGCTTCCAGAATTCAGCAGATACTTTGACAAGGTAGAGTTTGCCGGCCCGATTTTTATTAATTTTTTTCTATCCGAAAAATATCTGCAAAGCCAGGTTAAAGAGATTCTGGATAATAAAGGGAATTTCGGACAACTCGAAGACAAAAAAGAAAAGATTCAGGTGGAGTTCATTTCGGCCAATCCCACCGGCCCTCTTACCATGGGAAATGGCAGGGGAGGTTTTCGCGGGGATGTTCTGGCTAACATCCTCAAAAAAGCAGGGTACCGGGTGGAAAGAGAATATTATGTCAATGATACGGGCAGGCAGGTGGAAATACTGGGACGCTCCGTTTTAGGGGAAAGCGAGGAAGGCTATCAGGGGGACTACATCGAAGACCTTAAAAAGAGAGTCAAGGGGAAGAATGCCGCGGCGGTGGGGGAAAAATGTGCCCGGATTATTCTGGAAGAAATGATAAAGCCCACCGTTGAAAGAATGGGCATTAAGTTCGATGTCTGGTTTTCTGAGAGAAGCCTTTACAAAGAAAAGAAGGTGGAGGAAGTCCTTAACGACCTTAAGAAAAAGGACCTGGCTTATGAAAGGGAAGGAGCTTTATGGTTTAAGTCCACCCAATTTGGAGACGATAAAGACCGGGTCCTGGTGAGAAGCAACGGCGATACCACGTACCTGGCCTCAGATATCGCCTACCTCAAGGATAAGTTTGACAGGGGCTTTGATAAGATAATCTATTTCTGGGGAGCCGACCATTACGGATACATTGCCAGGATGAAGGCTGCCGCCGAAGCCCTGGGTTTTCAGAGAGACCAGATTCACGTCGTTATGATGCAGTTGGTGAAGCTGATGCGCGGCAACAAGGAAGTAAAGATGTCCAAGAGAAAGGGGATTTATGTGACCCTAGACGAGGTTATAGACGAGGTGGGGGAAGACGCGGCCCGATTTTTCTTTATTATGCGGAAACCTGAAAGCCACATGAACTTTGATCTTGAACTGGCCAAGGAAAAATCAGAAAAAAATCCCGTCTATTACGTTCAGTATGCCTACGCCAGGATGTGCAGCATATTAGAAAAGTTAAAAATTAAAAATGAAAAATTAATAATTACGGCCGACGAGTTGAAACCCTTGACGCACGAAAGCGAAAAAAATCTTATCGATAAATTAATCCGTTTTCCCGAAGTCGTTGAATATACGGCCAGAGACGGCGATTATCAGGTCCAGAGGCTGCCTTATTATATCAGAGAACTGGCTGAGGCTTTCCATGTCTTTTATAGAGACTGTCGGGTGATTGGCGAAGAAGTCAAATTGCAAAAATCCCGGACGGCTTTACTCCTGGCCGCTAAAGCCGTATTCAAGGAGGCATTCGACGTTATAGGTATTTCCGCCCCGGAGAAAATGTAATCTCTTCAAGCTCGGAATTTGGCTGGAATTTTCCGTCTTTTTATTCTCCATTCAATTTGATTTAAAGCAGTTTAAATGATATTTTTAATGTATAATATCGTATCGATTTCATGAAAATAAGCTTTTCCAAACAGGAAAAAAAGATTCTCAAATTCTGGGAAGAAGAAGGGATTTTCGAAAAGAGTCTGAGGAAGGGCAAGAGGCTGAAGAACTTTGTGTTTTATGAAGGCCCTCCTACGGCCAACGGAAAGCCGGGTATCCATCACGTATTGAGCCGGGTTTTCAAGGATATTATCTGCCGCTACAAGACCATGCAGGGTTTTCGGGTGGAGAGGAAGGCGGGTTGGGATACGCACGGGCTGCCGGTAGAACTGGAGATAGAAAAGAAGCTCAACATCCATTCCAAGAAGGAAATAGAAAAATACGGCATAGCCAAGTTCAATAAGAAATGCAAAGAATCCGTCTGGAAATACGAACAGGAATGGGAGAGGTTCACCAAGAGGATAGGCTTTTGGCTGGACCTGGAAAATCCCTATATTACCTATACCCCCCGGTATATTGAGACGGTCTGGTGGTTGATAAAGCAAATCGATAAGTCCGGGCTGCTCTACCAGGACTTCAAGGTAGTCCACTACTGCCCAAGATGCGGCACCCCGCTTTCCAGTCACGAAGTAGCCCAGGGATATAAGAAGATAAAGGAGCCATCTATCTACGTAAAGCTGAAGATAAGGAATCCGGAATTCAAGGACACCTACCTGTTGGTCTGGACCACCACCCCCTGGACCCTTCCCGGGAATGTGGCGGTAGCCGTGAACCCCAATCTTGTCTATACAAAAGTGAAAACCGACCAGGGCTATCTGATAGTGGCCAGGAAACGGATGGAGGCTCTGCAGCTTTCAGGGGAGGCGGCGGAGGAATTCCAGGGAAAAGACCTGGTCGGTTTGAGGTATGAGCCGCTCTATCCGCACAGCGGCGAGGTTTCCCGTGCCGCCTACCTGGTCATTCCCGCCAAATTCGTTTCTCTGGAAGAAGGCACCGGTTTGGTACATATTGCTCCGGCCTTCGGTGAAGAGGATATGGAGGCCGTCAAATCCCAGAACAAAAAGTTGAAAGATTCCGGAGAAATGGAAATCCCCGTTTTAATAACAGTCAACGAAGAGGGGAGGTTTAAGTTTGACGTTAAGAAATGGGCCGGCATGTTTTTTAAGGAAGCAGACCCTCTGATTATCGGGGATCTGGAGGAGAGGGGAATCCTCTTCAGGCAAGAGGTTTACGAGCACGATTATCCCTTCTGCTGGAGATGTAAGACTCCTCTGCTCTATTACGCCCGTAATACCTGGTTCATCAGAATGAAAAAACTCCAGAAGGAGATTATAGAGAACAACGAAAAAATCAACTGGGTTCCCGCCTACCTGAAAGAGGGGAGGTTCGGGGAATGGCTGAGAGACATTAAGGATTGGGCTCTTTCCCGCGAAAGATATTGGGGCACCCCTCTGCCGGTCTGGAGGTGCAAGTCTTGCAACCGGACAGAGGTGATGGGCAGCCGGGAAGACTTCTTGAAGAAGAAATACAGCTCCAACAACTACTTCTTCCTCAGACACGGGGACACCATCCGTACTGCCGAAAGGAAAGAAATAATGTATTCCCGGGAAGAGAACGCATCTCTTGGCATCACGGAACAGGGTAGAAAAAGGGTAAGGTCTCTTGCCTCCCGTCTTAAAAAATACAAGATAGACGTTATTATTTCTTCGGATTATTTGCGAGCCAAGGAAACAGCCGCAATAGCGGCCCAGGCCTTGGGTTTGAAAGTAAGATTCGACAAAAGACTAAGGGATGTGGACCTGGGAGAATTCATGGGAAAACCCAAAAAGGAGCTCTATCTGGCCTTTCCAGATGTTAAGAAAAGGTTTTATAAAAAGCCGCGCGGAGGAGAAGACTGGCTTCACTGCCGGAAGAGGATGCTGAAGTTTATAAAGAGTACCGAGAAAAAATATACTAATAAGAATATTCTGGTGGTCAGCCACGGAGATCCGCTCTGGCTGCTGGAAGGCGCATTAAAGGGTAAGTTTCAGGAAGAACTGGCTGAAGAGAAGATGAAAGAAAAGACTATAAGGCCCGGCGAGCTGAGGGAGGTTAAGTTCGTTCCCTT
>CAZMJM010000006.1:5097-37230 GCA_964566875.1 uncultured Candidatus Saccharibacteria bacterium
TGAAAGAAAAGACTATAAGGCCCGGCGAGCTGAGGGAGGTTAAGTTCGTTCCCTTCCCCTTCAATGACAGGGCAGAACTCGATTTTCACCGGCCTTACGTGGACGAGATGAAATTTCCCTGTTCCCACTGTCAGGGAGAGATGGAAAGGGAGAACGATGTGATGGACTGCTGGTTTGATGCAGGTTCCATGCCTTTTGCCCAGTACCATTATCCCTTTGAAAATAAGAAGCTCATCGATTCGGGAAAGCAGTTTCCCGCAGATTATATCTGCGAGGCCGTTGATCAGACCCGCGGCTGGTTCTACAACCTGCTGGCTGTTTCCACTCTCCTGGAGAAGGGTACTCCTTTCAGAAACGTTATATCACTGGGCCATATCCTTGATGAAAAAGGGGAGAAGATGTCAAAATCCCGCGGCAACATAGTAGACCCCTGGTACATCATGGAAAAATACGGGATAGATACGGTCCGCTGGTATTTTTATGCCGCCAACCAGCCCGGCGAACCAAAGCTCTTTTCGGAAAAGGAAGTTGAGGAAAGGCTCAAAAAATTCATCTCTACCCTTTGGAACTGTTTTTACTTTTTTTCAACCTATGCTCCTCAGGATATCAGCGTGAGTTCTTCGCTGGCCGTGAAAAGCCGCAATGTATTGGATAAATGGATTATCTCCAAACTAAACAAACTGATACTGGAAGTAACCGAGCTCTTGGACGGCTACGATATTACGAGTGCCGCCCGCCTGATAGAGGATTTCGTCATTAACGACCTTTCTCTCTGGTACGTCAGAAGAAGCCGGAGGAGGTTTCAGAATCCGGAAACGGCAACTGAGCTGAAAAAGGCCTCCCGGGTTCTAGGGTGCGTACTGTTGAACATCAGTCGCCTCTGTGCCCCCTTTATCCCCTTTCTCTCAGAAGAAATATATCAGAAGATAAATAAGAAAAAGAGGGAATCCCGACTGTCCGTGCACTTGGCCGATTGGCCGAAGGCCTCAAAAAAGAACGTTGACGGAGAGATCAACGGAAAAATGGAACAGGTTAGGCAGATAGTCACCAAAGCGCTGGCTGAGAGGGCCAAGGCCGGCATCAAGGTGAGGCAGCCGCTCCTTTCTCTGCAGATAAAAGAGAAGAATCTGTCCCAGGACAAAGGATTCTTGGATCTGATTAAGGAGGAAATTAATGTTAAGAAGGTTGTTTTCGGTGGTAAAATACAGCTGGATACCAGTATAACAGAAGAGCTTTTGGGAGAGGGTGCCGTCAGGGAAATCATCAGGAATATCCAACAGATGAGGAAGGAAGCGGGGTTCACTCCGGAAGACGCTATCTCGATTTATTTCACCGCCTCCCCGAAATTTTCCAGCCTCCTTGGAAAAAATAAGAAAAAAATAATCAAAAGAACCAAGGCCGCCGGCCTCCTGGAGGGAAAGACACAGAAAGGCGTAAAAAGAAATTTAGTTATTGAAGGGGAGAAGATAAAAATTTGTATAAAAAAAGTGAAATAAACCATGTCAATAGGAGATAAAGGGAGCAGAACGTTCGGTCTTGAGGATGAGCCAAGGCCCATAGGTCCTTCCCGCGGGATGGGAGATGACGGTTTTGTCGTTCCGGGAGAACAGAGGAGGTCCAGAAGAATGGAATCCTTTGGAAAATTTTCCAGAAGGAAACTGGGAGAGTTTTTCTCTACTCCTTTTCCCAGAAGAAAATCAGCGAGGGAAAAATTAGCCGGCAGCAAGGGCAAGAAAACCGATGTCAAGCAGGCTAAGGAAAAGGTCTCAAGCTCTAAGGATGAGACGCAGGAACAGATATGGTCTAAAAGGGGTCTTGCTAAAAAAAGTGACATAGAGAAGAGGTTTAAAGATCCGAAACTCTGGTATAAAACCCGTATGAAACCGAAGGAAAGATTGGATTATGCGAAAAGCGTTTTTGGAAAAACAGCCAGAGCTAATTATTTGAAGGAAAAAACTTTAAAGGATGAGAGAAAAGAGTTGAGAAAGCGGATGACCTACGGCAAACATCTTGAAAAAAAAGAAGCTAGGCAGTATAAGAGGCTTTTAGATGAGGTTTTTGGAAAAGAAAAAAAGAGGTAAATGTTCATCCACTACCGCACCAGGGGCATTATTCTTAGGAAAGTTGATCGCAGAGAAGCCGATCAACTGTTTATTATTTATACCAGGGATTTCGGTAAGATAACGGTTCTGGCCCGCGGCATCAGGAAGATTACTTCCAAGCTGCGAGCCGGCATGGATGTGCTTTATCTCTCTGAAATAGAATTCATCCAGGGTAAAGGGTACAAAACCCTGACCGATGTGGTCCTCATTAAAAAGTTTGAAGGCATTAGGACAGACCTGAGAAAATTATCCTTAACCTTGAAGATATTCAGGCTGCTGGAAAGGGCAGTCGTCGGGCAGGAACAGGAAAAAGGAATCTGGGACCTGCTGTTCTCTACCCTAACGATACTGGAATCAACCAGGTTGAGGTTAACTAAAATGAAACTCATCTATTTTTATTTTTTATGGAATCTGATGGCCCGGCTCGGTTATCACCCCCAACTCCAGAAGTGTTCAGCCTGCGGTCAGGAGCCCAGGATAGAGGAAATTTATTTCAACCCGGAAGCCGGAGGCATAATTTGTCCCGATTGTTTGCGGGGAAAAAAGGCGGCCGAAAAGAAGGTAGAGGCCGCCACCGTAAAGATACTGAGAATCATCCTGGACGGCGATAAAGACCTGCTGCTGAACTTGAAAGTAGACGATAAACATATTAAGCTCTTAAATGAGCTGTCCCAACAGTATTTGTTGTGGAGGGATACGGTAAAATGATATACTTAATAGAGATTTATTCTTAAAAGACCTATGAGTAAATTAGCCATTTTTTTTATAATTCTTGCCCTGGTAGCCGGTGTGGCCGGTTTCCTATGGAACTGGCAGGATAACCTTTATTCCAAAGAGGGTTTGAGGTTGGAAATATTCGGCCCAACCGAAGTTTCCCTGGGGCAAGAAGTCGAGTATATTATCCGGTATAAAAACAACGGTAATTTCCGCTTAGATAACCCGGAGCTTATCTTTGAGCCTCCGGAGAACTCTATCAAAGACGGAAAGCTCTATGAGCGCCAGATTCTTGACTCAAACGAGATAGGAGAGGCCATCTACCCCGGGGAAGAAAAAACCTTTTCTTTCACTATGAGCCTGTTGGGCAATGAAGGAGAGGTTAAGATAGCCAGGGCCTTTCTGAGCTATCAGCCCAAAGACCTGAAGGCGAGATACGAATCTTCTTCCAGTTTTACCACTCAGATAAAGTCAGCTCCCCTTACCTTTGAATTTGACCTGCCTTCCAAGGTGGCAGACTCCAAGGAATTTGTCGTTCGCATAAATTATTTTTCCAACGTTGATGCCCTGCTGACAGACCTCAGGTGCCAGGTGGAATACCCTTCGGGTTTTGAATTCATCAGCTCTTCTCCCAGGTCCATAGAGAAGACGGACTGGGAGATTCCGGTATTGAACAGGTCAGAGGGCGGTCGAATAGAAATTACCGGCAAGCTTTCCGGTAATCCGGGGGATGCCAGGATATTCAAGGCGAAATTGGGCGTTCTTAAAGACGGGGATTTCATCGTCTTAAAGGAAGCCACCAGGGGCGTGGAGATAGTTAATCCGTCTCTCTATTTGAGGCAGGAAATTAATGGAAATCCGCAGTACGTGGCTCTGCCCGGAGAATGGCTGCATTACGAAATCTATTTTAAAAACATAGGGGAGGAGGACCTTACCAATCTCTTTATGGTCAGCAGTCTGGAAGGAGACGCCTTTGATTTCCAGACCATAAAATCCGATTACGGTAGTTATCAGGAGGGGGACAACTCCGTGGTGTTTGATTGGAAAAGGGTTCCTCAGCTCCAGTATCTGGCTCCATTGGAAGACGGCAAGGTGGAATTCTGGATTAAGTTAAAGGATGACCTGGGCAACGTCAAAAATCCCGTCCTGCGCAACAAGGTATTCATTGGTCAGGTGAAGGAAGAATTCGTTACCAAAATCAGCTCCAAAATCGCACTTTCCCAGAAAGGTTATTTCCAGGATGAGGTCTTTGGTAACACGGGCCCCATTCCTCCCGAGGCGGGAAAGGCCACAACCTATACGATAATGTGGCAGGTGAAAAATTATTATTCCGACGTCAAGAACGTCAAGGTCAAAGCCGTTTTACCAGAAAACGTGGAACTGACGGGGAACATCTTTCCGGAAAGTGCGGTGTCTCAATTCACCTTTGATTCCGATTCCCGGGAGATAGTATGGTCAATAGGGGACCTGCAGAGAGGCGTGGGAATTTCCGGGAACAACCTAACGCTGGCCTTCCAGGTTTCTTTCACCCCCAATCAGAATCAGAAGGGACAGGTGGCGGAAATCATCAGCCAGGCCAGGATAAGTGGAGAGGATACCTGGACGGAAACCACTATTGACGGATTTTCTCCGGCGGTGAATACCACCCTGCCCGACGACCCCTCAATCACCGATGAGCAGGGGATAGTAGGAGGTTAGCCTATTAAAATGAAAGATAATTTGGAAAAAATAATATCTCTTGCCAAAAGGAGGGGTTTCATTTTTCCTTCTTCGGAAATCTACGGAGGACTGGCCGGTTTCTACGACCTCGGCCCCCTGGGAGCGGAACTGGAGAGGAACATCAAAAATTCCTGGTGGAAGAACATGGTTTGGGACAGACAGGAGATAGTGGGATTGGACACAGCTGTAGTGTTCAATCCTGCGGTCTGGCAGGCTTCCGGGCACGTAGACAACTTCACCGACCCTCTGGCGGAATGTAAAAAATGCCACAAGAGATTCCGGGCGGACCATCTGGTGAAAGACAAAGTTGCCGAAGGTAAACTGGACGAACACGGAGCCTATAACTTAGATGACATCAAAGACATCACCGAGGCAGTTAAAAAGGTAAGGTGTCCTGAATGCGGAGGAGAGCTGATGCCTCCCCGTCAGTTTAATCTGATGTTTAAAACCTTCATCGGTCCCGTGGAAGACACGGAATCTGAGGCCTACCTGCGTCCGGAAACGGCCCAGGGTATTTTCATCAATTACAAAAACATTCTGGATACCCAGAGGGTAAAATTACCCTTCGGCATAGCGCAGATAGGAAAGGCCTTCAGGAACGAGATTACTCCCCGGAATTTCATCTTCAGGACCAGGGAGTTCCAGCAGATGGAAATGGAGTATTTTGTCAGGCCGGGGGAAGATGAGAAATTGTTTGATTTTTGGGTCCAGGAGCGTAAGAAATGGTACATCAAGGAGGTGGGATTGGATGAAAAAAAACTGCGGGTGCGGCCTCACACCAAAGAGGAGCTGGCCCACTACGCCAAATCCTGCTCGGACATAGAATACAAGTTTCCCTTCGGCTGGGGGGAAATTGAAGGCATAGCCAACCGAACCGATTTTGACCTGAAGAACCACCAGAAGTTCTCCGGGGTAGACCTGAGATATTTTGACACAGAATCCAAGGAATACTTTACCCCCTTTGTCATTGAGCCTTCCTGCGGCGTGGAAAGAATTCTCCTGGCGGTATTGTGTGATGCCTACAAGGAGGTGTCCGGAGGCAGAACAGAGACCACCAAGGCGGTCAGGGATGTTGAAGTAGTGATGAAAATAAGCCGAAGGATGGCACCGGTCAAGGTAATGGTTTTTCCTTTGCTCCGTAACAAGCCCCAATTGGTTGAGAAGAGCCGTAAGATTTATGAGTCGCTTAAGGATGATTTTGTCTGTCAGTACGACGAAACGGGTTCCATCGGCCGGAGATACCGCCGGGGCGACGAGATAGGAGTGCCCCTGGTGGTAACTATTGATTTTGACACCCTGGAACAGGAGGACGTTACCGTCCGGGACAGGGATTCCATGAAACAGGAACGGATTAAAATAGGAGAGTTAATTAATTATCTAAAGGAAAAACTGCAAGATTAAAGCTATGTATAAAAAAACTACTCTAAACAGCGGGCTGAGGATAATCACGGTTCCCCAAAAGAGCACCCAGGCTGCTACAGTGTTGGTTTTGGTTGGTACCGGCTCCAAGTATGAAACCCGGGATATCAACGGCATTTCCCATTTCCTGGAGCACATGTATTTTAAGGGCACTAAGAAGAGGCCCTCACCCGTCATGGTCAGTGAAACCCTGGATAAGATAGGGGGAATATACAACGCCTTTACCTCAGAGGAATACACCGGTTATTACGCCAAGGTGGCTTTTACTTACCTTGATTCGGCTTTGGAATGGGTGGCGGACATTTTTCTCAATTCCCTCCTGGAGGAAGAAGAGGTCGCCAAAGAAAAGAACGTTATTACAGAAGAGATAAACATGCGGTACGACCATCCCATGCTCTACGTTCAGGTGCTCTGGAGCAAGCTGCTGTATGGAGACCAGCCGGCCGGCTGGGACGTGGCAGGCACAAAAGAAAGCGTAGCCTCCATCACCAGGAAAAAGCTCTCCGAATACATGAAAAACCAGTACGTGGCCTCCAACACTATAGTGTGTGTGGCGGGCCGGATGGATGATGAGGATGCCGTCATCAAAAAGATAGGGGATTATTTTTCCAAAATTAAGACAACAAAGCCGCTAGAGAGGGCCGGGGTTTCAGAAAAGCAGTCAGAACCCAATCTCTTGATTCACAACAGAGAAACCGACCAGGCTCATCTATACCTGGGGAACAGGGCCTATAACACCTTTCATCCTGCAAAGTATGCCCAGAAAATTTTAGCCGTGGTCCTGGGAGGGATGATGAGCTCCCGCCTTTTTGTCAGGATAAGGGAGAAGATGGGAGCCGCCTATTACATTGCCGCTGAATCTTCAGAAGACCAGGATACGGGCTATCTGGCAGCCCGGGTGGGCGTGGACGTCAACCGGGTGGAAGACGTCGTTGTTGCCATCCTGGAAGAATTCAAGAAAATTTCCGAAGAAAAGATCCCCGCCTCAGAGCTTAAAAAGGCCAAAGACTATATCAAGGGAAAGACCGCCCTGCTGCTGGAATCTTCGGACGCCCTGGCGGCCTTCTATGCCAATCAGGAGATCCTTGAGAAAAAAATACTTACCCCCCAGCAGATTTTTTCCCATCTGGATAAGGTAACCTCAGATGAAATTTTGAAGATTTCGTCTGAAATATTCAAGCCCCAGAGCCTTAACCTGGCCTTGATAGGTCCTTTCCAGAACAGGGAAAGATTTAAAAAGATATTAAAAATATAATTTTCGTAAACCCATGGATGAAGAAAAAGTTTTAGACATATCCTGGGGCACGATTTTAAAGGTAGCTATCGTGTTTCTGGGCATCTATATCCTCTTTCTAATAAGGGATATTCTGGTCTGGACCATTTTTGGTCTGATAATATCCATCCTGTTTAATCCGCCCATAGATTTTTTGGAAAGGAAGAGGATGCCCCGGGCCGTAGCAACCATAATAATCTATACCGTAGCCTTTACCATTCTTTCCCTGGTCTTTTATTGGATTATTCCCATATTCATTTCAGAGATACAGCAGATGACCAAGCTTTTTCCTCAGTATTTTGAAAAGGTGGCCCCTCCCCTGAGGGGGCTGCAGATAGAAGCCTTCAACAATTTTGAAACCTTTACCCAGGTTCTTCAGGATTGGTTGAGAAACGCTTCCTCCAGTATTTTTGCAGCTATCATTTCCATTTTCGGGGGAATATTTTCCACCGTTACCATCTTTGCCATAGCGATATTCTTTTCCATGGAGGATAAAGATATAGGTAAGGCCATTACGCTTTTGGCGCCTAAGAATAACGAGGACTATTTTCTGGACCTCTGGAAGAGATGCCAGACCAAGACCGCCCATTGGTTTGGCACAAGAATTTTGAGCAGCCTTTTCGTAGGGGTGGTTTCCTATGTGGCGCTGGAGGTTATCAAGCTTAAGTACGCCTTCATTTTAAGCCTGTTTGCCGGCATCATGGATATCATCCCCGTATTGGGACCCATCTTCGCCGGTCTGGTAATAGTCTTGCTGGCGGCCCTGGAGGAATGGTGGAAGGCCTTGTTTGTGCTGATAGCATTCGTGCTCATTCAGCAGATAGAAGGCAATATCGTTACCCCTCTCCTGACCAAAAAAATGGTGGGCCTGCCCTCCGTTTTGGTGCTGATAGCCTTGATGATAGGAGGAAGATTATGGGGAGTACTGGGAGCGGTTCTGGCTATTCCCCTGACCAGCATTATTTATGAATTCACAAGAGATTTTCTCAAAGGAAGGAAAAACGTCAATGCAGAAAGCCCATGAGCGCACAGGAACTCTTTATGTGGTAGGAACCCCCATCGGGAATCTTGACGACATAACCTCCAGGGCCCTGTCTGTCTTAAAACAGGCAGATTTTATCTTATGTGAGGACACCAGGGTGACGGCGAAACTTCTCCATCATTACGGCATTGAAAAGCCGACCATCAGTTATCATCAGCACAGTAAGCTGGGAAAAATAGATAAGATCATCGGACTCTTGGAGCAGGGAAAAAGATTGGCCTTGGTTTCGGATGCGGGAACCCCGGGTATTTCCGACCCCGGTAACAAACTGATAGAAGAAATAATAAACAGGGGAGCGGAAAACGTGGAAATCATCCCGGTACCGGGGCCGGCGGCTGTGGCAGCAGGTTTGAGCGTTTGCGGCTTTCCTGCCGACAGCTTTCTCTTTTTGGGATTTCCCCCTGCCAAAAGGAAAAGGAAAAAATTTTTCCAGAGAGTAGCCGCCGCTGCTACAGCCGTAATTTTTTACGAATCCCCTCACCGGATTTTAAAGTCCCTTGAGGAATTGCAGCAGGTTTTAGAAAAACAGAGGAGGGTGGTTGTTTGTCGGGAGATGACTAAAAAATTTGAGAGCATCTATCGGGGTACCGTCAAGGAGGTTGCAGACTCCGTTAAAAAAGATAAGATAAAGGGAGAATTCGTGGTAATCGTGGACAAGGAACATGAATAAAGAAAAATTTTTCATATCAACGGCCATAGATTATGTCAACGGCGACCCGCACATCGGACATGCCTTAGAGAAGATCCAGGCCGACGTGCTGGCCCGCTATCACCGCTCTCTGGGAGAGGAGGTTTTGTTTTTGTCGGGCACGGACGAAAACAGCTTAAAGAACGTTAGGGCGGCCGAAAAAGCGGGCATGGAAACCGAAGAGCTGGTGGAAAAGAATGCCGCAGAATTCTATGAATTAAAAAAAGCCTTTAACCTGAGCTACGACGACTTTATAAGGACAACGGAAGGGCGGCATAAAAAAGGGGCTGAGAAGTTGTGGCGGGCCTGCCGTAAAGACATATATAAAAAAGAATATCAGGGCCTTTACTGTGTGGGATGCGAGGAATTCTATCAAGAGGCGGAATTGGAAGGCGGACTTTGTCCCGAACACAAGACTGAACCAGAGCTCATTGGAGAGGAAAATTATTTTTTTCGGCTGTCAAAATACGAGGCAAAACTGAAAGAACTTATTGGTTCAGACAGGATAAAGATTATACCGGAAACCAGAAAAAAAGAGGTTTTAAGCTTTATCGACCAGGGGTTGGAAGATATCTGCGTTTCCCGTTCCCGGGAGAGGGCTCACGGCTGGGGGATTGAGGTTCCGGACGACCCCAGCCAGATAATCTGGGTTTGGTTTGACGCCCTTTCCAACTACATCACCGCTTTAGGATACGGCACCGACGAGGAAAAATTCAATTCCTGGTGGGAAGAAAACGACAATAAGCTTCATGTCATAGGCAAGGGTATATTAAGGTTCCACGCCATTTATTGGCCGGCCCTGCTTTTGTCTGCCGGACTTTCCCTTCCCGAGAAGATTTTTGTCCACGGCTATATCACCCACAACGGAGAGAAGATGTCCAAGTCTTTGGGAAACGTAGTGGACCCCTTTGAGGTGGTGGAAAAATACGGCGCGGACGCCGTCAGGTATTTTCTGTTAAGGGAAATCGTTTCCACCCAGGACGGCGACTTTACCTATGAAAGAATGGAGGAAAGGTACAACGCGGGTTTGGCCAAGGGAATCGGGAATCTGGTTTCAAGATTAATTTCTGTTGTTGCAAATAATAAAACAGGGCCTGAGATTGAGAATCACGACCTTCATAGCAGTGAGCTTTACGGGGAGATAACTAGAACCTGGAAAAAATATCGTCAATCCCTGGAAGAATTCAAATTCAACGAAGCGTTGATGGCCGTGTGGGGACTGATTGCTTTCTGCGACCAATATATAGAGAAAAACAGAATCTGGGAAGACACTGGGAACAAACACATCTGCATCCTGTGCCTGCTCTATGCCGCCTCAGAGATAGCCGTCATGCTCAGCCCCTTTTTACCGGGAACCGCAGATAAAATCTTGTGCCAGCTTAATCTGTCAAAGGGCGAAGGGAAATGCAGCTTTGAAATAAAGAAGGGGGCGCCTCTTTTTCCGAGGTTGGATTAAGGTTCCACGCCTATTAAACGGAACGGTTAAGGTGCCCGTAAGGGCACCTTTTCTTGACTTTGAAGTAAATTGTGTTAGTTTATAGATGGTAATTTTAAAAAAGAGGTGGAATTATTGGTTGAAGAAAAACCGACAGGCGAATTTGAATCTTATGAGGATTTCAAGATTGCCTTAAAAAGACTTTATTTGGACCGGAAAGGTAAGATATCCAAAAAGAGTAAAAAGAAGGAAACCGGAGAAGAAGCAAGCAGAGTGCTGTGCGACATAATAATAGCCGTGGAGGATATGAAGATTTTTGCCTGGCCTAATTCATCAAGCCAGAAATTGGTGGTTCTTACTCTTTCTCTTCAAGATAGGGATAGCAAGGAGTGGATTGAAACCATAGAAGATTTGGCGGCGCTCTATAAAAGCGAAGGTATGTTGGCCCCAATGCGCTTTGATTATATCAAAGAAAGAGGTAAATATTTAAAAGGATTTATCGGCAGTTACGACACCTTTGAATATCTTTTAGACAGACTATATTTGAAGAGGAGGGGCAGAGACAACGAAGTCAGATGTGATATTTTCGTATCAGCCAAAGAGAGGCTCATCTGGATATGGCCGAACAAGAACACGGACAACTTGATAGCAGTTTGTTGGGATGCTCAAAAGGAAAGTGAGCCCACATGGACTTACCATATAGATCGGTTAAAAAAGCTTTGTGATGCCGAAGGAATAGAATTTCTCAAATTTGATCTTTTCAGTCCTCACTGAATTAGTATTAATTTTCAAGCCCTTTTATTTTTGGGCTTTTTTTCTTGACAAAAGAGTATTGTTTGGCATTTAATAAAATAAAGTTCTTTCTTTAAAAACTAAAAGGTGATAAAAGTACAACAAAAAGAAATCAAAATAGTTTTTCCAGATATGGAGAAGGTATGTATGGAATTCAGTCTTTATCAGCTTTGTCAGAAAAATAAAAAGAAGGTTGATTCTGTATACATAAATTCTGGGATTGACGGACCCGCTTTCCCCCTCTTAGTAGGTAAGAGCTATCAGCTGGTCATCCATTCCAACAAAGGCAATATTGAATCAGGAACGTTCACCGTAACAGAACAGGGTATCGAGGCTAACAAATCTAACCCTCCTCCCGTTTATCCCAATCTCATAAAAGGTTAAAAAAGGAAACAATCGCTGTTTCCTCTTTTTATTTGTTATAATGATACTATGACAATCAACGCCTCATGCAGTTTGGCATTAGCTCCAGGGAAGCCCGAATGGATTGATACCCACGCCCATCTTAACTTTGCGGTTTTCGATTCGGACAGAGAAGAGGCGGTTAAAAGGTGCCTGGACAATGATATCTGGATGATTAATGTGGGCAGCAACCTGGAAAATTCCCGCAAAGCCGTAGAAATGGCCGGCCGCCATAAGAAGGGTGTCTATGCGGCCGTCGGTCTCCACCCCATCAACCTGGATACCGGTCTGGTAAAATTCAAGAAAGACAGGCTGGAAGGCGGAAACCGGGAAATAGGGTTTGATTATCAGAGCTACCGCCGATTGGCAGAATCAAAAGGGGTGGTGGCCATAGGGGAAGTGGGTTTGGATTATTATTGGAAGCCGAAAACCACCAAAAAGAAGGAGCTTTTTAAACAGAAACAGAAAGAGCTTCTGTCTAAGGAATTGAAATTAGCTAAGGATTTGGGATTGCCCGTTATATTCCACTGCCGTATGGCCCACCAGGAGCTGATAGATTTTTTGGGTGAGAACGAAGATTTGAGGCCTGTTAAAGCTGTGGCTCACAGTTTCGTGGGAACTCAAGAAGAATTGAGAAGTTATCTCAGATTTGGCTTTTCCATCGGTTTCAACGGCATCATTTTTAAAAATATTGAGGGGGTGGATTTCAAAAAATTAATAGCCGATGTCCCTACAAACAAGATGCTGGTGGAAACCGACTGTCCTTATCTTGCCCCTTCGGCCTTCCCGCATGACAGGAACGAACCCGCAGCCGTAAGATACGTGGCCGAGAGGATAGCCCAAATAAAAAAAATGGGCCTGGAAGAAGTAGCCCGTATTACCACCCAGAACGCCAGGGAATTGTTTTCCTTATAATCGTTCGAAACACTCCCAGTAGTCTTTCAAAATCTCTCTTAAGGAAGAGACGGTTTTTTTTGTTTCCTCCATCCTGAATCCCTTAGGAAATGGAGATGAATGAGTTTCTTTAAGTTCTGTATTAAAATCCAACAGCCCTCCCAGCAAAGCCAGCCAGGCCGAAGGGAGAACCTGCGGATTGTAGCCTGAGGCAATCAGGTCCACCTCTTTTCCTTTACAAACCCGGTCAGCCAATTGTCTTACCCTTTTTCCTATCAGTCTGAATCCCTTCAGTGTCAGTCCCAATCGGGTCAGGCCGTCGGCAAAATGAGGGTCGGAACCCCCGTTGCGGATTATTATTTCGGGCTGGAATTCCTCAGCCAGGGGAGAGATTACATTCTGGAAGACGTATTCATAAGATTCATCGTCCGCCCCCGGGGCCAGAGGAATGTTGACGGTGAAACCCTGGCCTTTTCCTTTCCCTATTTCTCCGACAAATCCGGTTCCCGGATAAATGGTGGCCGGGTCCTGATGAATGTCTATGAAGAGTACCCTGTTCTCCTCGGCCAGGAGTTCTGCTGTTCCATTTCCGGCGTGGGCGTCGGTGTCCAATATCAGTAATTTTTTTACCCTTTCCGCCAGCAGTTTTTTCGCACACAAAGCCACGTCGTTATAGATACAGAAACCCTCACCCTTTTCCCTTCCGGCGTGGTGTAATCCTCCTCCCAGGGCCACTGCTTTAAGAAATTTTCCGCTACGGACCAGGTCGGCAGCTTCAAGCGAGGTACCGGCTGCAATCCTGGCAGCCTCGTGAATCCCGGCGGGCAAGTAGCCTGTGGCCGGATTGAAATTGTCGGCCGTGGAGTGGCGGCTGATGTTGGGCAGAATAATCCCTTTGGAGGCCCGTGATATGGCCTTAATATATTCCCGGCCGTGCACTAATTCCAAGTCATTTTCCGAGGCGGGCTTGGGGGAAACTTCCTCAAAGATTTCGCTGAAATCGGGAAGTTCCCGCTTGGCAAAATTAATGAAATTATCAAACCTGTCGCTCGTGAACGGATGGCCCGGACCGAAGGCATATTTCTTAATTCCCGGATTAAATACAAGGGCGGTCTTCATATTAATTTATTCTAAATTACTCCATCAGATTTACAAACTCCGGCTTAGAGGATAAGATGGAAAAAGGTTAAAAATATGAAGTACGATCCGCAAAAAATAGAGCCCAAATGGCAGAAGTTCTGGGAGGAAAATAATTTCTACCGGGCTGAAGATTTTTCCGAAAAACCCAAGAAATACATTCTCATAGAATTTCCCTATCCGTCAGGGGCCGGGCTTCATGTCGGACACTGCCGGTCTTATTCGGCCCTGGACGCCATCTCCAGGAAAAAAAGAATGGAGGGTTTTAACGTTCTGTTTCCCATCGGTTTTGACGCCTTCGGCCTGCCGACGGAAAACTATGCCATCAAGACGGGCATCCACCCTTCCGAAGCCACCGAAAGGAATGTAGCCAATTACAGGAGGCAGCTTAAAAGCCTGGGGCTTTCTTTTGATTGGAGCCGCCAGATCAATACCACCGACCCCGAATACTACAAATGGACCCAATGGATTTTTCTGAAAATGTTCGAGAAGGGCCTGGCTTATCAGGCCGAGATTCCCATCAATTGGTGTCCTTCCTGTAAGATAGGGCTGGCCAACGAAGAGGTTATCAGCGGCCGATGCGAGAGATGCAAGACCCAGGTTTCCCAGAAAAAGTTAAAACAGTGGATGCTGAAGATTACAGAATACGCCGACCGCCTTGTTGATGATTTACAAGATTTGGACTATCAGGAAAGAATCAAAGCCCAGCAAAAGGAATGGATAGGGAGGAGCGAAGGAGTGGAAATAGATTTTCCCGTGGAAGGCAGGGAGGAAAAGATAAAGGTATTTACCACCCGCGCCGATACTATTTTCGGGGTGACTGCCCTGGTAGTGGCTCCCGAACACCCCTTATTGGAAAAGATTGTTTCCGAAGACCACAGGAAAGAGGTTGATGCTTATGTTGCCCAGTCCCGCTTGAAGAGCGAATTTGAAAGAACCAAGCTGGAAAAGGAAAAGACAGGAGTGTTCACCGGCTCCTGCTGCACCAATCCGGCCAACCAGGAAAGGATTCCCGTGTGGGTGGGAGATTACGTAGTAGCCACCTACGGCGGCGGGGCGGTAATGGTAGTGCCGGCCCATGACAGGCGGGACTACCATTTTGCTAAGGAATACGGTCTGGATATTAAGGAAGTCGTCTCGGGCGGGAACATATCCCGGGAGGCTTTTGTGGAATACGGCAAACTGATTAATTCGGGCCGATTTTCCGGTCTTTCTTCTAAGGAGGCAATGGAGGAAATCGGCAAATTCTTGGAAGACAAGGGTGCGGCCAGAAAGAAGATACACTACAAGCTCAGGGATTGGGTATTTTCCCGACAGCACTATTGGGGAGAACCGATTCCCCTTATCCACTGTGCCAAATGCGGCGTGGTTCCCGTGCCCGAGGAAGATTTACCCGTTGAACTTCCCTTTGTAGAGAGCTATAAACCGACCGCCACCGGAGAGTCCCCTCTGGCGGACATTGAGGACTGGGTCAATGTAAAGTGCCCCAAATGTTCCGGTCCGGCCAGGAGAGAAACCGATACCATGCCAAACTGGGCTGGTTCCAACTGGTATTATCTGAGATACTGTGACCCTGACAACGGCAAGGAGATAATTGCCAAAAAGAAGGCGGACTATTGGATGCCGGTGGACTGGTACAACGGCGGCATGGAGCACACCACGCTTCATCTTCTGTACTCGCGTTTCATTTATAAATTTCTTTTTGACATCGGGGTGGTTCCCCAATCAGAACCCTACCGGAAGAGGACCTCCCACGGCATAGTGCTGGCCGAAGACGGCAGGAAGATGTCCAAATCGTTCGGTAATGTCGTCAACCCGGATGACATCGTGGAAGAATACGGAGCCGATACTCTCAGGGTATACGAGATGTTTATGGGGCCGTTCGGCCAGACCATAGACTGGAACAGCAGCGGAGTCATGGGGGTGAGAAGATTTTTAAACAGGGTGTGGGACCTATCTTTAGAATGCGGCAAGAAAGGCGACAGCAGTTCCCGGGCGAAAGCCGAATTCCATAAGCTCATCAAAAAGGTAGGGGAGGATTTGGACAACAGGAAATTCAATACCGCCGTGGCCGCTTTCATGGAATTTATTAATTTCTGCTATGATAACCCGGAAGAGGTAGGGTCGGAGGTCGTGAAGAATCTCATTGTTCTTCTAGCCCCCTTGGCCCCGCATATAACAGAGGAACTCTGGCGTCAATTAGGGAATAAAAATTCAGTTCACCTGGAATCTTGGCCCCGATTTGACCCCAAATTGATAAAAGAAGAAACTATCACCCTGATAATCCAGGTCAACGGTAAGGTGCGGGACAGAGTGACGGCTGCAGCCGGGATATCCAAGGATGAAGCCGAAGGGTTGGCCCTGGATCGGAAAAAAATAAAGCAAAGGTTGGGAGACCGTAAAGTCAGAGACGTCATCTTTGTGCCTGATAAAATAATCAATATAGTAATATAATGTGCGGAATAATAGGTTATACGGGTAAACGACCGGCCTTCCCGGTCTTACTGTCGGGGTTAAAGAGGCTTGAATACCGCGGTTATGACAGCTATGGGTTTTGCGTAACCAACGGCGACAGTACTCCTTTCCTGTACAAGAAAACGGGTAAAATATCGGAGGCAGAGGGAAAACTGGGAAGCCTGAAGGTAGAAGGGCATACGGGACATGCCCACACCCGGTGGGCCACTACCGGAGGAGTAACCGATGAAAATGCCCACCCCCATTTTGATTGTAAAAAAGACATCTTCGTGGTTCACAACGGCATCATAGAAAATTACAAGGAGTTGAAGGAGAAGCTGGTTTCCGAAGGGCATACCTTTACTTCTCAAACAGACACGGAGGTCCTGGCCCATCTTATTGAAAAGCATTTTAATGGCAGTCTGGAGGAGGCGGTAAGAAAGGCCTTAAAGGAAGTAATGGGAACCTACGGACTGGCGGTCGTTTCCGGACGGGAACCCGGCAAGATAGTGGCGGCTCGCCTTTCCTCTCCTCTTTTATTGGGAATCGGTCAGGAAGAGTTTTTGGTAGCGTCAGACCCCTCGGCCGTAGTAACCTATACCCGGCAGGTCATCAGCCTGGATGACAACGAGATTGCGGTATTGAAACCGGACAACTTTTTGATTATCAAGGAAAAACCCGCCGTTCCCATAGAGTGGAGCATGGAAGAAATTCAGAAGAAAGATTATCCCCATTTCATGTTAAAGGAAATAATGGAGGAGCCGGAGGCCGTCAAGAACGCCATCCGCGGCAGGTTGATGCCAGAGGAGGGAACGGTAAAACTTGGGGGCCTGGACGGTGCCGCCGAAAAACTTAAAAAGATTAAAAGCCTTGTTCTGGTAGCTTGCGGCACCGCCAACTATGCCGCCCGGGCGGGGAAATATATGATGGAAGAATACGCCGGTCTGCGGACCGAGGTGGACATCGGGTCTGAATTCCGCTACCGCCAGCCCTTTGTTGATAAGGATACGGCCGCCGTCTTTGTCTCCCAGTCCGGAGAGACAGCCGATACCCTGGCGGGATTGGCTGAGATGAAGAAGAAGGGTGTCCTTACCATAGGAATAACCAATGTGGTGGGTTCCAGCCAGGCCAGAGAAACCGACGCCGGCGTCTATACCAGGTCGGGCCCGGAAATAGCCGTGGCCTCTACCAAAGCCTTCTTGGGCCAACTTTCTACCCTGGCCTTATTGGCGGTTTATCTGGGCCGCCAGAGAGGCATGTCTCTGGTCACCGGCCGCCGTATCGTGACAGAACTGGAAAAGCTTCCCGGTCTGGCGGAACAGATTCTCCGGTTTTCTCCTCAGATAAAGGGGGTCGCCGAGAAATATAAGGATTTCAAGAACTTCTGGTATATAGGAAGAAAGTATAATTTCCCCATTGCCCTGGAGGGGGCATTAAAATTAAAAGAAATATCATACGTCCATGCCGAGGGGGGAGCCGGGGGAGAGCTGAAACACGGCCCCCTGGCCCTGGTTGATGAAAATTTTCCCACCGTGGCCGTCTGTCCCAAAGATTCGGTCTATGACAAGATGATTTCCAATATAGAAGAGATAAAAGCCAGGAAAGGACCGGTCATCGCCGTAGCCACGGAAGGGGATGAAAGGATAAAGGAGCTGGCAGACGATATTTTTTACATTCCTAAAACCCTGGAGATGCTTACTCCAATTCTTTCCGTCATCCCCCTTCACCTTTTCGCCTATCATCTGGCCGTTAGCCTTGGCCACAACGTAGACAAGCCCAGAAACCTGGCCAAAAGCGTCACCGTGGAATAAAACCTGCCTCCAGCTTTCCAGTTTGATAAACAATCAGAGAGCAAGTATAATAAGAAACAGTATGGAAAAAACAATTCTCGTGGGAGGCAAGGCCGGCCAGGGGACAGCCGTTACTTCCCACTTCATCGGAAAAACATTTTGCGCCCTGGGATATTACGTTTTTAACTATCGCGATTATCCTTCCCTTATCAGAGGGGGACACAACTTTAATGTTTTGAAGATATCGGACGAACCGGTTTATTCTCACGGCTCCCGATACGATATCATAGTAGCCTTTGACCAGGAAACGGTTAACCTCCACAAAAAAGATTTGAAAAAGGGAGGTTTTATTTTAGGTGACAGGAACCTCAAAGGCCGGAACCTAAAGGCCGTTGACCTTAATTCGCTGTTGGGCGAATTGAAAGCGCCCCGTATCATTGAAAATGATATCCTCATAGGATGGTTCTTCAAATATTTTGGGATTAACAAGAATTTTCTTTTGAAACAGGTCGGTGAAGCTTTTCCAGGAAGTAAGCAGGCTCTCATCAAGAAGGCCGTGGAGATGGGTTATGAACTGGCCGAGAGAAAAGAAAAGATAAAGAAGTTGGGAAAGAAGAAGTATTTTATTTCCGGCAGCGAAGCCGTAGGTGTGGGGGCTATAAACTCCGGTATGGATGCTTATATCGCCTATCCCATGACTCCGGCCACTCCCGTGCTCCATTTTCTGTCTTCCAAGCAGCTGGAAAATAACTTTTTGTCTCTGCAGCTGGAAAACGAAATAGGCGTTATCAACGCTGCCCTCGGAGCTTCCTTTGGGGGCGCCAAGACCATGGTCGGTACCTCGGGCGGCGGATTTGCCCTGATGACCGAAGCCATGAGTCTGGCAGGCATATCGGAAATGCCCCTGGTAGTGTACCTTGCCCAAAGGACGGGTCCGGCCACCGGCGTTCCCACCTATACCGCCCAGAGCGATTTAAAATTTGCCGTCAATGCCGGCCACGGCGAGTTTCCCAGGATCGTGGTAGCTCCCGGAGACCCAAGAGAGGCCGTCGCCAGAACCCAGGAGGCTTTTTATCTGGCTTCCAAGTTCAGAAATCTGGCCATTATAGTGGCGGACAAGCACGTGGCTGAAAGCGACTATAGTTTTGATGACCTGGCACCATCCGCCCTGTCTTATGAGAGGTTTCTGGTTGATAATCCCGGTAAAGACTATAAGAGCTACAAGATTACGGAAACAGGAGTTTCTCCTCGGGCAGTGCCCGGCCAGGGTCCCGTAGTCAGGGCTACCAGTTACGAGCACAACGAATACGGCAATACCATTGAAGACCCCGACTGGACCGTCAGGATGAACAAAAAAAGGTTTAAGAAACTGTCCTATATCAAAAAAGAAATCAAGAAATTCCACCCGGTGAGTGTCTACGGGAAAGGAAGGAATCTCATTGTCGGCTGGGGCTCTACAAAGGGCGCCATCATGGACGCCTTAAAAGGGCTGAAGGGATTCCGGTTCCTTCAGGTTTCCTACGTCAGCCCCTTCCCAAAGGAGGCGGTTGCGAGGGAAATTAAAAAGTCCGGAAAGGTGTTTCTGGTGGAAAATAATGCCACAGGGCTCCTGGGTGATATTATCGCAGAACAAACGGGCTGCCGGCTCAAAGATAAGATTCTTAAATACGACGCCAGACCTTTTGTGGCAGAAGATATTATTAACAGTATTAAGAAAAAAAGTAGACTATGAAACCTCAATACTTCAATACCAAAGAAATAAATACCTGGTGTCCCGGGTGCCCCAATTTTGCTATTTTGCAGTCCGTTAAGACGGCCCTGGCCGACCTGGTAAATGAAAAAAAGATTAAAACCAGAAACATTGCCATGGCCAGTGGTATCGGATGCCACGCCAAGATATTTGATTATCTTAACGTGAGTGGTTTCTACGGTCTCCACGGTCGTGTTTTGCCTCTCTGTCTGGGAATGAAAGTCGCCAACCCCGAGTTGACGGTTTTGGGTTTCGGGGGAGACGGCGACACCTACGCCGAGGGAATCTCTCATTTTATTCACAACTGTCGCTATAATGCGGACTTGACCATGGTCGTCCATAACAACAAGGTTTTCGCTCTGACCACCGGTCAGGCAACACCTACGTCCGAGCCGGGTTTCGTCAGCCGGGCTACTCCTCTTGGAGTAAAAGAGGTCCCATTGAACCCCATCGCCTTAGCGCTGGTCAGTGGAGCCACTTTTGTGGCCAGGGGTTATGCCTTTGACACCCAGCACCTGAAAGGACTTATTAAACAGGCCGTTGGCCACAGGGGTTTCGCCCTGATTGATGTGCTTCAGCCCTGCATCAGCTTCCATGATTTCAAGGCCTATGCCGAGGAGAGAATCTATAAGCTGGACTCCGGACACGACATCTCCGATTTTCGGGCCGCCCTGAAAAAGGCCCAGGAATGGGATTATTCCGTCCGGAAGGACGCCAGGATCCCCATTGGTGTATTTTATAAAACAAAAAGGCCTACTTTCGAAGAACAGTGGCCTCAATTCACCAAACCCTGGTACAGGGTAAAGAGAAAGATCGATAAGCAGGAAACCGTCAGGGAATTCAGGTAAACTCCTTAAACCCTGGTTATGTCGGCTCCCAGTTTTCTTAGTTTTTCATCAAACTTTTCGTATCCTCGGTCGGTCTGGTAGACGTTCTCAATCACGCTTTCACCGTCGGCTATCAAAGATGCCAGTATTAATGACGCTCCCCCTCTAATGTCGGGAGCGTTTATTCTATTGGCTTTCAAGGGAGTCTTTCCGAATATAAGCGCCCGGTGAGGGTCAGTGATTTCAATGTCGGCCCCCATTTTCCTTAAGTCGTGCAGGTGGTTAAACCTGTTTTCATATAGGGGGTCATGGATTAAAGACCTGCCTTCGGCCTGGGTTAGCAGAACCGACGTCTGGGGCTGAAGGTCGGTGGGAAAACCGGGATAGGGAAAAACCTGGATGCGGGCGGGATGGAGCTTCCCGGTCGGTTTGACCGAAATTTCATTGTCTTGGACGGTGAATTTTACTCCTATCTCCTTCATCTTCTCCAGGAAAAAAGACAGGTGGCCGGGATTCACGTTCTTTATCTTTCCTTGTCCTCCAGTGAGGGCGAAGGCGATAAGAAAGGTGCCTACCTCCAGGATATCCGGCGAAATGGAGAATTCCGCGCCCGCAGGCTTCTCTTTGCCTTCTATCTCCAGGGTATGGGTTCCTATTCCCCTTATTTTTATCCCCATCCTGGAAAGGAAATTGCCCAGGTCCTGTACTTGTGGTTCGGCGGCGGCTATCTCTATTATGGTCTTCCCCCGAGAGCGGCTGGCCAGCATCATCACATTTTCCGTGGCCGTTACCGAAAACTCCTTCAATACTATTCTTTTTCCTCTTTTTTCTTTTGGGGCCTGGAAAACATAAAAACCGTTTTCTTCCCCCACCGTTACACCGAAATTTTTTAGGGCTTCCAGGTGCGAGGAAATAGGTCTCAGCCCTATCTTATCTCCACCGGGATGGGGTACCTGGAACTTCTTAAATCTGGCCAACAGTGGGCCTATCAGTAAAACCGAAACCCTCATCTTTTCAAATGTGTCTGTCGGGATCCGGTTGGGGTCAAGGTTCTTGGGGTCAATTTTAACCTTGCCCTTCCCCATCCATTCTACTCCGGCTCCCATCTGTTCCAGCATCTTGATGAAATTTAGCACGTCAGAACAGAGGGGAAGGTTGCTGATGACTGAGGGTTGCTCTGAAAGCAGCGCCGCAGCCAAAACCGCCCCGGCCGAATTCTTATAGCCGGATATTTCCACTGTTCCTTTTAAGGTCTTTCCACCCTTGACGAGAAATTTTTTATTCATGCTCGGTAAAGAAATTTCGAATCTCAGTTTATTTTGATTCTTTTTCTCCCGGTGTATTATTAAAACTTTCTCAGAAAATACTTTTGAGATTATTCTGCCGGGACGATTCTTAATTATGAAGTAAATTTTCCATTTTGGCAATACTTGGGGAAAGAAAATAACTCTCTTGATTTCGGCTTAAATTGTGTTATAGATATATTAGTTATCGCAAAACCTTTATGATTAAGAAAGCGGTGATAGCGGCGGCGGGCAAAGGAACCCGCATGCTCCACTTAACCAGGAACAAGCCAAAACACCTCATCCGGGTAGGCAGATTCCCCTTCTTGAATTACCTGCTTTGTAATCTTCTTAAGGCAGGCTACACAGACCTTATCGTGGTGGCGGGATATAAGAAAGAAATAGTGGAAGATTTCCTCAAAGAGTTTCACCACCCCGTCCGGATGGTAGACCAATTTGAAGTATTAGGGAAAGAGAAATATGGCACGGCCTGTGCCCTGGAGTGTGCCCGGGAGGTTCTGGGCGGGGAAAGTTTCATTATGGTCTACGGAGACCATATCTTTTCAGTGGGCGACCTGAAATCCATGAGGGTCGCAGACCCCTATACCTATACGGCCGGCCGTTTTCATCCCTCTCCCCAGAAGTTTGGGGTGCTGAAAGTGAAGGATGGCTTTCTAAAGAAGATAATAGAAAAACCGAAAACCCACGTGGGTAATTTCATCAACATCGGTCTCTACAAGTTCACCCCGGACATATGGGATAAAATCTCTAAAATAAAGATTTCCGAGAGGGGAGAATACGAGCTGACGGATGCCGTCAATATGCTGGCTGCGGAAAAGAAGGTTAAGGTCAAGGAGATTTCAGATTATTTCATAGATTTCACCAATCCTGCCGACGTGATAAGAGTTTCCCAATTTCTTAAAAATGAAAACCCTTAAGGCCGTTCCGGAAAGCATCACCGAAATCAAGAAAATTTTAGTCGGCGGTGGCGTGGCGGTCTGTCCAACGGATACCATCTACGGACTGATAGGAGACGCCGGGAATCGGGAGGCGGTGAAGAAAATATTCCGAATCAAACGAAGGCCTTCTTCCAAGCCCTTGGCGATTTTTATCAGCGACGCGGAAACTGCGGAAGGATTGGCTGAAATCAGCGCCGGGCAGAAGGAATTTTTAAAGAAGGTTTGGCCCGGTAAGGTAACGGCCGTGTGTGCAGCCAGACCAAACAACCTGCCGCAGGGCGTGATAAGCTCAGAAAACAAGATAGGGCTCAGAATGCCCGACTATAAAATACTTAACCGGCTGCTTTCGTCAGTCGGTTTTCCTTTGGCCCAGACCTCGGCCAATATATCCGGACTGCCTGCCTCGGGCGGCATTGATGAAATAATGCGCCAACTGGAGAAATCCTCCTGTCAGCCGGACCTGGTTCTGGATGCCGGCCGCCTGCCCGAATCCCTGCCTTCTACGGTCATAGACCTGACCACCTTCAAGATATTAAGGGAAGGCGCCGTCGCCCGGGAACAGATTTCCGGTTTCCTGGATTTGATTTCCTGAACGTTATCAGAGAAAATAGACTAACGTGCTTGAAAACATGAAAGCTAAGAAACCTGAAAAAAAATCCAAAGAAAAGTCTTTGCCCAAAATCGCCTGTCTCGGCGGAGGTAATGCCATGCCTAAGGCCGTTTTAACCGGGTTGAAAAAGTATCCAGTGAAGATATCGGCCGTTTGCGCTATGCTGGATTCCGGGGGTTCCGCGGGCCGATTAAGAGAAGATTACAATATCGTTTCTCCGGGAGATATCAGGAGGGCTTTCATCGCCTTGGCCAATACCTCCCCGGTAGTAGAGAATCTCTTCAACTACCGCTTCCAGACGGGTCAGTTGAAGGACCATAATTTCGCCAATCTACTCATTACGGCCCTGGAGCTTTCCACCAAGAACGACTACGGTCGGGTCTGCGAGGAAATGCGTAAAATCCTTAACATCCCCCACGAAGTGCTGCCGGTCACCCTCGACAATTCCCACCTCTTTGCCGTTCTGGAAGACGGACAGATAATTTCCGGTGAAACCAATATAGACGTCCCTAAGCACAACGGCCGGCTGCGTATCAGGAGGGTATTTCTGCGTCCCCACGCTAGACCCTATCCCCAGGCCTTGAGGGCCATAGCTGCCGCCGACCTCATCGTTATCGGTCCCGGAGACCTCTATTCTTCTCTGGCTCAGATTCTGTTGGTAGACGGAGTAGCCAGGGCCGTTCGGGGAAGCATGGCCAAGAAAGTGTACGTCTGTAATCTGATGACCAAATACGGCGAAACCAATGATTTTACCGTTTTGGACTTTACCAAAGATATAGAAAAAAAGTTGGGAGGGGCGGTGGATTACGTTATCTATAATAAAAAGAAGATATCTCCCCAGAGGCTGGCCGCTAACAGGAGGAACAATCCGGAACTGATAGCTCCCGTGGACTTTAACGGAGCATCCTCCCAGCCTGAAAAATTCCTGGGCCGCAGCATCGTTACCGCCTCAGGAGAAATAGTCCATGATACGGATAAATTGGTAAAGGTAATCCTCTCATTGCTATGCCCCGTAGAGAAATTTCGAAATGCACCGAAGGCGCAAAAAAAACAGACGCGAAAAAACAGAAAAAACATAAATTAATTAATGGTATCGAAAAATTTATGAACACTAATCATTCGAAATTCTTCTACGGGGTATGATTGAAAAAGCAGTAGTCCTGGCCGCCGGTTCTTCCAGCCGCTTCTGGCCCCTCAACGGACGCCACAAGTCCCTCGTTAGCATAATGGGAAAACCCCTAATCTTCTACACCCTGAAGGGTCTTGAGCGGGCCGGCATATCCGAAACAATCATCGTACAGGACAAGAGCAGAGGCATTGAAAGGGGATTGAAAGGGGAATCCTTTGATATGAAGTTGACCTATGAGGCGAATCCAGAGCCGAAAGGCATGGGAGACGCTTTATTTCGTGTCAGAAATCTGCTCAAAGAGAGGTTCTTGCTGGTCAACGCCGAAAGGGTGGATATAGACGAGATATTGAGAGAGGCGGCCGCGGCCATAAAAACCGATGGAAGCAAAGCCATACTTTTTGGGCAGAAGACCGTCCAGCCTCAGCTTTTCGGCATGATGAGATTGAAGGGAAACAGGGTTTTGGGTATCGTTGAAAAACCCAAAAAGGGTGAAGAACCCTCCGACATCAGGGTGGTCGGTGTCTATATTTTAAGTCCCGATTTCTTTAAAATCTACCAGAAAGTAAAACGCCATGTTTACGATTTCGAAGAGGCTCTCTCTGAATACGCTGTCCGCGGAAACCTCGAATCCTTCATTATCAAACGCCCGGTCCTTCATTTAAAATACCCCTGGGACCTGTTTTCTGCTGAAAAATATCTATTCGACAGGTTCCTAAGAGAAGCGATAGATGAATCATCTTCTGTTTCCGACAGGGCAGTGGTGGAAGGGAAAGTTTTCATAGGGGCCGGTAGCAGGATATATGAAAATGCCGTCATCAAGGGACCGTGTTATATAGGGCCTGATTGTCTGGTCGGCAATAACGCTCTGGTGAGAGGATATACCAATCTGGAAGGAAAGGTAATGGTCGGAGCCAACAGCGAAGTTCCGCGCTCCATTCTTCAGGAAGACGTCCATATACATGCCAATTTTATCGGAGATTCAATCTTGGGTTCGGGTTGTCGGGTGGGAGCTGGCACTATTACCGCTAACAGAAGAATCGACAGGGCCGAAATAAGGCCGCTTGTCGAAAACGCCAAAAAGGAAAGCGGCCTCACCAGTCTGGGATGCGTGATGGGAGAGGAGGTCAAGACCGGCATCAACTGCTGTCTTATGCCCGGCGTCTTGATAGGGAGTCGCAGTACCATAGGCCCTAATTCATTGGTTATGGACAACATAGAAGAGAATACTCTCTTCTACACCGTTTTTAAAGGAGTTAAAAAGCGTAAAAAATGAAATCCGCTAATCACCAATTTATCATTGGAGTTGACGGCGGAGGCACTAAAACCACGGCCGCCCTGGCAGGCGGTAATTGCCGCATTATAAAGACTTTTCAGTCCGGTCCCTCCAGTCCCCGCAACGTCGGCGTCGAGAAGGCGGTTGAAAATGTCACTCTGGCGATTAAAGGAGTGATGGGCGGCAGAAGAAAAATTAAGATAGCCTCTACCTTCATCGGACTGCCGGCTGTGACAGAGGAGTTTTCTTCCCAAAAAGGGAGGATTATTTCGGCACTCAAAAAAAAGATACCGGGAATCTTCAGGGGTAAGGTAAGAATAGATTCTGACCAGGAAGTGGCTTTCCGGGCCGGCACGGACAAGAAAGACGGAGTAGTGGTCATCGCCGGCACCGGGGCCGTAGTCAGGGGATGGAAAGGCGAAGCACAGGCTCACTGCAGCGGTTGGGGGTGGTTGGATGACGAGGGTTCAGCCTTCTATGTCGGGCATAAAACATTTCAGGCGGTTTTGAAGGAATTGGATGGCAGGGGTCCTGCGACCAAACTGACGAAAGCCGTTCTCAAAAAGTTCTGTGTCAAAGGGGAAAGAGGACTGGCGAGATTTGTTTATTCCCGTAACCCGAGCGAAGTCATACCGTTGCTGTCCGTCATCTGCGACGAGGTTTCTAAAAGAGGGGACAAGGGGGCTCGCACTATTCTGAAAGACGCCGCCTCAGAGCTGGCTCTTTCCATCAATACGGTAGTCGGAGAATTGAAATTCCAACGTTCCCGCTTTCCCCTGGTCATGGTAGGTGGGATGTTTAAATCAACGATATTTCTTTCTGAATTGAAGAAAAAGGTAAGAAAAAAATCCCCCCGGGTGGAGTTCATCAGGGTTTCTGGAAAACCGGTGATAGGGGCCGTCCGCTTGGCATCAGAGCTTTAATTTATTAGAAAAGAAAACACCCCGGAGGGGGTGTTTTTTTAGTGCCCCGTAGAAGAATTTCAACAGGGTTTTCAGAATGAAAACCTATTAAACGAAGTTAGTTGAAATTTCTCTACGGGGGTGCCGAAGGAGGGAGTTGAACCCTCACGGGCTTGCGCCCACAGCATTTTGAGTGCTGCGTGTATTCCATTCCACCACTTCGGCTCGCATTTATCAATGTATCATTTTAATCAAGGTAGTCAATCAGATTTTTTCTCCTTTTTGAAGTCGCATTCTTTGTTCGAACACTTCACCTGCCCTCTCCGGGTTATTATCAAAGGAGCGCTGCATTTGGGGCAGAGTTCGCCCGTAGGCTTGTACCAGGTGGCAAAATCACAGTCCGGCCACTCGCTGCAACCGTAGAATATCTTTCCCTTCTTCGTTCTTTTCTCTACTATCTTCCCTTTCTTGCATTTAGGACACTTCATACCCAGGCGGTTTTCCTCCAGGGGAGCCGTATATTTACATTTGGGAAAATCTGAGCAGGCATAGAACTTGCCGTATCTTCCCAGCTTGATAACCAGGGGAGAGCCGCATTCCGGGCATTTCTTATCCGTCGTTTCGTAGGTTTTTCTCTTGTCGGGCACTTCTTTTTCTTTCTTTTTTAAATTCTTCTCAAATGGCTCGTAAAATTCTCTGATCACTTCTTTCCATTCTTTTTCTCCTCGGGATACTTCATCCAGCTCTTCTTCCATCTTGGCTGTAAACCCCACGTCCACTATCTCCGGAAAATGGTTTACCAGGATGTCGTTGACCGCCCCGCCGATCTCCGTAGGCTTGAATCGCCTCTTTTCGTCTTTCTCCACGTAATTCCTTTCCTGGATGGTAGAGATTATGGGGGCATAGGTTGAAGGTCGGCCGATGCCGTTTTCTTCCAGGGTTTTTATCAGGCTGGCTTCCGTGTATCTGGCCGGCGGCTGGGTAAAATGTTGTGAGGGGACTATCTTTAGCAGCCGCAGCGCTTCTCCTTCTTGCAGGGGCGGCAGGTCGCTTTCCGCGAAATTCATGGGGTAGACTTTCAGAAAGCCGTCGAACCTGAGCGTCTGGCCGGTGCTGCGGAAAAGATACCTTTTCTCCCCGGAGGGAAACCCTTCTCCCTTTGGCAGGGCGGCGATGTCGGCCGTAACCGTGTCAAAGACGGCTTCCGACATCTGAGAAGCGATAAACCTCTTCCATATCAGCTCGTATAGCTTGAAGTCAGCACCGGTTAATTTTCCTTTACCCGAGGCAAGGCTCTCCGGAGTCTTTTCGGGATAGGTCGGCCTGACGGCCTCATGAGCCTCCTGGGCCGTTTTACTCTTGGTCTTGTATCTCCTGGCAAAACCCGGCCAATATTCTTTTCCCAGTTTCCCGGTTATGAATTTTTCAGCTGACCTCAAGGCCGTCTCGGCGATATTTAGGGAGTCTGAACGGTGATAGGTAATGAAGCCTTTTTCATAGAGTTTCTGGGCGGCTCTCATGGTGAACTTGGCCGAAAAATGGAGCCTCTTCCAGGCCTCCTGCTGCAGGCTGGAGGTGGTGAAGGGGGGATAAGGCCTCCTTCTCCTTTCGCCCTTTTCCAGGCCGGCTATCTGATATTCCGCCCCCTCCAAATCCTTTACTAATCCGTCAGCCTCTTTCTTGTTTTTGATACCCATCTTGGGTATCTTCTTTCCGTCCCTTCCTATCAAAAGGGAGGTGAACTCCTTTTCTTCTGAAGGTACTTCGGCATTACTCAGCGCAGGCGCTTCGGGGGACAGGAGGGCCTCGATACTCCAGTATTCCTGAGGGACGAATGCTTCTATCTCTCTTTCCCTCTCCACGACCAGCCTTACGGCTACCGATTGCACCCTCCCGGCCGAGAGGCCTCTCACCAGTTTTTTCCAGAGAAAGGGGGAGAGCTTATAGCCGACTATTCTGTCTAATATCCTTCTGGCCTGCTGGGCATCTACCAGCTTCATGTTGATGCTTCCGGGATTTTCGAGAGCTCTTTCTATGGCCGACTTGGTTATCTCGTGGAATACGATTCTTTTTGGCTTTTTGAGTTTTAAGGCCTCGGTTAAATGCCAGGCGATAGCCTCTCCTTCCCTGTCCGGGTCCATGGCCAGAAACATATCTTCCGCTTTTTTTTCCATCTCTTTCAGCTCTTTCAGCACCGGTTTTTTTGAAGACATTATCAGATATTTGGGCTCAAAATTATTTTCTATGTCAATGCCAAAGGCCTTCCGGGGCAGGTCCCGGATGTGTCCCTTGGTGGCGCAGGCTTCATAACCCTTTCCCAGGAAACGGCTTAAGGTCTTCGATTTGGTTGGACTTTCTACGATTATCAGTTTCATATCTTTGTTTTAAGAAGATAGGGAAAATGTGTTGTTTCCCAGGTTTCTTATCTTGTTTTTTATCTCCAGCACGCTTATGGCGCCGGCTACCGCCTGGGCGGGCAGGCGGGTATTCTCTATGATTTTATCTATATAAAGCGGTCCGCCCTTCAGAACCTCCAAAACACGGATTTCCTCGGGCGTACCCGTCTCAGTTTTCTTGTTTTCCCCTTTTTCTCTGGTTTCCATGTTCAGCGCGGAGAGGATGTCGGCGGCTTCTTCAGTCAATACGGCCCCTTCTTTTATCAGCCGGTGGCACCCCGCGGAATTGGCGGAATAGATAGCTCCGGGCAGGGCGAACACGGGTTTTCCCTGTTTTTTGGCCCAGCTGGCGGTAATCAGGGCTCCGGATTTTCTCTTGGCCTCCACTACCAGGACACCCGAGGCCAGACCCGAAATTATCCTGTTTCTCCGGGGGAAGGTAAACCTGGTTCCTCCGGTGCCCGGCGGGTATTCTGAAAGCAGGCAGCCTCCGGTCTCCAGTATTCTTTCGGCCAGTTTCAGGTTTGACCGGGGGTACAGGGACTTTTCGTCCAAGCCCGTTCCCAAGACTGCTATGGTTCTCATTTTTCTTTCCACCGCTGCCAGGTGGGCGCAGGTGTCTATGCCGGAGGCCAGACCCGAAACGATGATTAGGCCGGCTTCCGCCAGTTCACCGCTTATTTCCAGGGCGGCCTGTTTGCCGTAGGCCGAACATCTTCTGGTGCCCACCACGGCAAAACATTTTTCTTTTGCCGGGATCTCACCCTTGCAATAAAGTGTTTTCGGAGGATTGCCTATTTTTTCCAAAGTTTTGGGATAATCGGCATCCCCGATGTCGATGGCTCTTATTTTTTTTCCAACGGGCATAATTATTCAACTATAACAACAATGTGAAAAAATGAAAAATATTGACTTCTGTCTGCAAATGATGGATGATGAAAAATCTTTTAAAATTTCAAATGGGGTGGTTTGTAAAAATGGAAATTATGGAAATTAAGGATGAGGAAGATAATATTTTTTGGCGGCTCTATGAAAGAGGGCCTGCCATAGCTTTAGAATTAGGATTAAAGATAGGCATTTTTGGATTCGTTTTTGCTGCAGTTCTTGCCGTACCGGCCATTATTGAAACCGTGGATGGTTGGGAAGCTATCCATGATTAATTTTATTAGAAGCCTGCTCTTGAGGGCTTCTTTTTATTTTTTCAATTTCTTGGGCCAGCATCTGGCAGTAGAGGTTCAGACCTACCCGGTTGATGTTGCCTGACTGCTCCTTGCCCAATATATTTCCCGCCCCTCTTATTTCCATGTCTCTCAGGGCGATGCGGTAACCCGAACCTAAGAACTGAGACTCCTTCAGGGCCTTCATCCTGGAGTGGGCTCTACCCTTCAATCGTTGGGAGTGCAGAAAATAGGCAAAAGCCTGGTGTCGGGAACGTCCCACCCTTCCCCTTAACTGATGGGCCTCCGCCAGCCCCAATCTGGAAGCATTGGCTACGATCAGGGTGTTGACGTTGGGGAAGTCCAGGCCGTTTTCAATAATAGTGGTGGCAATCAACACGTCACTCTTTCCCTGCTGCAGGTTGTTCATTACCTTGACGATTTCCTTTTCTTTCAGGCGGCCGTGCGCTATGTCAAACCTCGCCTTGGGCACAAGGCCCTTTAAAAATTTCTGGGCGGCCTTAATGGTTTCAATGCGGTTATGGAGGTAATAGACCTGTCCTCTCCTGGCCATCTCTTCCTGGATGGCCTTCTTAATCACTCTTTTAGAGAAGGGAACGATTATGGTTTTGACCGGAAGCCTCCCTTCGGGCGGAGTCTTAATGATACTGATGTCTCTCAAGGATGAGAGGGACAGATAGAGCGTCCTGGGGATGGGTGTGGCCGAAAGCGAAAGGACGTTAAGGCTGGCCCTCAATTTCTTAAACCTCTCTTTTTGCTTTACTCCGAAACGGTGTTCGTCGTCGATAATCAACAACCCCAGCTTATTAAAAGAGATGTCTTTGGATAAAAGCCGGTGGGTTCCGATAATCACGTCCACCTCGCCTGAGTTTATCTTTTCAATTATTTCTTTCTGTTCGCCCCTGGATTGGAGCCTGGAGAGCAAGGAAACGGTGACGGGTAAGGCATTCAGTCTTTTCTTGAAATTGTTGAAGTGCTGATTGGCCAGGATGGTAGTGGGACATAGCAGGGCCGCCTGCCATCCTGATTTGACGGTCTTTACCATGGCCCGTAAAGCAACCTCTGTTTTTCCGAAACCCACGTCCGCGCACAGCAGCCGGTCCATGGGTCTTTCGCTCTCCAGGTCCCTGTTTATTTCACCGATGGCCTGCCACTGGTCAGGCGTTTCCTGCCAGGGGAAAGAGGAGGCCAGTTCCCGGTCTATTTCGTCATCCGGCAGATAGGGCTGTTTTTTCTCCGTTTCCCTCAGGGCGTATATCTTCAGCAGTTCCTGGGCCAGCCTTCGGGCGTCTTCCTTTACTTTCCTCTTCTTTTTCTGCCAGAAGGGGGATCCCAGCCTGGAGACCTTGGGCTTAATGAAGCTTATGTATCGCGAGAGCTTTCTCTCCAGGCCGAAGGGCACGTACAACCTGTCTCCCTCCGCATATTCCAGCAGGTAGTATCTCTGTTCCTTTTTCTCGTAGGGGAAAACGTCTTCGGAGGAAGGGAAGTCGTGGCTGACGGTTCCGGCGAACCTTCCTATGCCGTGGTCCAGGTGAACCAGATAATCTCCAATCTTGAGGTTTTCCAGATCGGAAAAGATTTCCTGAGACTTTAATTTCTTTTTCAAAATCCTTTTTGACCTGGCCTCGTCTTCTATTTTGGCGGGCAGCTCGATGATGCTTTCTATCTTATTTCCCAAAAACTCAAAGCGGACGGCGTAGGCAGTGTTGATGGGAAAGACATCTATCACCCCTCCTCTCTGGGCGAATTCTCCGATTTCCGAAATTTGGTAGACCTTTTCATATCCCATTTCGTCTAGCTTTCTCAGGAAAGCGGAAAAATTGAATTCCTGGTTTTTTTCGGCTATTATGATATTTTCCTGGAAAAAAGACTGGGTTTTTCTGGCTTCCATTATTCTGCTCCTGTTATTTTCAAACCAAAAATTACCCCTCTTTAAAAAATAGGGGGTGATGCCGGCAATCA
>CAZMJM010000007.1:0-33239 GCA_964566875.1 uncultured Candidatus Saccharibacteria bacterium
GCCCTGAGCGAACAAAGTGAGTCAAAGGGCCTGCCCTGAGCGAACAAAGTGAGTCGAAGGGTTGATAAGGAAGTTGACACTTCCAAACGACTTCTTAAAATAGAAATAGCCCTGCTCTTTCTGATTAAAAATCTGGTATAAGCTTTTATCGGGAGTCTGAAATGACATGTATCCTGCGGGATACGTCTTAGACACCCACCTGGAGTTTTCCAGACACGTTTTGACAGAATGGAGCAGGGCTTTTTGTATAAAAAAAGAGGAGCTTTAGAGGCTCCTTTTATGTTGAGTTTATATGTCCTGTTCGTCCAGGACTCCCTTATCATCGACTCTGGCCGCTCTTTTGGCCGTTTCTCCGTACAACTCAATCTTGATTGTTTCTCCCTCCCGCTTTAATGGTATGGGTTGATTCTTGGCTATTTCTGCCGTCAGGACAAGGCTACTTTCTAAATTGACCTCTTGCTTTAATACCCGTATTCTGGTTATCAGTTGGTGGGTCTGCTTGGCGAATTCAGGTTTAATGCTTTTAACATATGCCAGATGACGGTCGCTGTTAAAGGGGCCGCCTGTTACCGCGACAGTTATATAAAGCTCACCGATTTCCTGTTTGTAACGGGGTCCGTCCCTGCTTCCTCTTACCGACAATTTTAGAAAATGGATGTCCGTAAAATCTATAAATACTTCTTCTCTCCTGACTTTTCCGGCGGACATTCTTCTGAGCTCCTTGATTTTTTCGTTTCTCCTCCTTAAGGAATTATCTAATTGTTTTAATTCTTCCTGGGCTTTTTTAATTTCTCTTTTAATCTTAACCCTTTTGTTTTCACAATAGAGTCCGTGATAAAAAAAGCTGTTTATGCCTTCCTCATTTATTTTTTCTTCTATTGGCCATTTTTTTCTCAGCAGGCTGTCAGGATTCAAAAAACAGTATTTTTTGCAAACAATGTCGTTTTCTTTAAATGCTCCGCGGCAGCGGGGTGTCATCCACCTGCTCTTTTCAGCAAACAATTCCATCTCTTCTTTGGTTAATTCATCCATCTTTATCCCTCTTAAATTGTAATTTGTTCTGTTTATTTTTTATTAAAACCTGGCCTGAAAGTCAAATCAGATTCTTATTTCTAGAAAGGCTTCTTTATTTGAAAATATTTTTGCGGTAAAATGATAGTATAATCGGTGCACCGCTTTTTTCAGCTCGGTGCTGATTTTAAAACAAGACAAGCGGATGTCACAAAAAAATACTTCCAAAAGATTTTATGCCTTGTCTCTCGCCTGGCAGTTAGGGTTTCTCATTTCAGTTCCCATAGTGGGTTTTCTGCTTCTTGGATTATTGGCCGACCGATTTTTTCACACCCAGCCCGTACTCCTGATTGTCGGTCTGGCAGTCGGTCTGACCGTAACCATCTATGAGGTATACCATCTGTTGGCGCCTCTCATATATGATAATAACGACGAAGAAAAATGATTAACATAGGACTGCAGCCCGAATACATTATTTCCCTGCCAGGGTTTTCCATTACCAATACCCTTTTTACCTCCCTTCTGGTAACCGTGATTCTGGTAGTCTTTTCCGTAATTTTCTACTGGAGGCGGGAGAGTCATGAAAACTTTATCGTTAACGGGGTGAGGGTTTTAATTTCAGAGCTGCTGAAGCTTGCCGATATGGTGACCTTAGACCGCAGGCTCTCCAAAAAGATTCTTCCCGTCATCGCCACCTTCTTTCTTTTCATAGTAACCGCCAACCTTGTTGCCTTGATGCCCGGATTTCTGGGCTCTTTTTTCGTGGACACCCCGGCCGGCCGTTATTCTCTTTTAAGGTCACCCAACAGTGACCTCAATACCACGCTGGCCCTGGCTCTCGTTTCCGTGCTGTCCATACAATCGTTTTCCCTGAGGGCCCTGGGCATAAAGAGATATCTGGGGAGGTTTTTTAATTTCAGTAATCCCATCAATTTCATTATGGGATTGTTTGAAACCATTTCCGAGGCCGTCAAGATACTCTCCTTTTCCTTCCGGCTGTTCGGCAACATCTTTGCCGGGGAAGTCCTGCTGCTGGTAACCGCCTTTCTCATTCCCTATGTCATACCCGTACCATTCATGATTCTGGAAGTTTTTGTAGGGGTTATTCAGGCATTCATCTTTGCCGTCCTGACACTGACTTTTATTAAAACAAGTACTGTGCGCCACATCAGTCGACGGCGCCCAAGTAATATCACAGAAGGAAACTAAAGCTTATGGTTCAAGATGCTTCAGCCTTTACCATGGCCGTTGGCAGCATCGGCCCCGCCCTGGCGGTAGGGATGATAGGAGCGGCCGCCCTCATCGGCATGGCCCGCAATCCGGAGAATTCAGAGAGGATACAGATTGCCATGATTATCGCCATTGCCTTTGCCGAAGCCATAGCCATCTATGCCCTGGTAATTGCTCTTATACTTAAGTTTATTCCTTAATCTTGGAGTTTTATGGAAGAAGAATTAAGGAAGCGGCTCGACCGTCAAGAAGAGCTGCTTAAAGAAATTTATCTCTCCACGGAAAAGACGAGAAAATATTTTCTGTGGACCTTCATCGTTTCGATGTTGGTATTTATCCTGCCTCTGTTGGGACTGATATTAGTGCTGCCTAAATTCCTGAGCACCTATTCTTCCCTTCTGGAGGGACTATAACGCCATGTCTTTTTTAGGAAATCTTGGCATTGACGTAAGACTTCTGGTCGCTCAGATAATAAATTTCGGTTTGTTGGTGTGGCTGCTGAACAGGTTCCTGTACAGACCGGTAATGGAAAGCATTGAAAGGGCCGACGAGGAAATGAGGCGGTCTCAGATTCAGAAAGAGGCACTGGAGAAGGAAAAGGAATTATTCCGCGAAAAGAAGGAAGGAGAGATATCCGCGGCCAAAGAAAGAGCCAAAGACATCATTAAGGAGGCCGAGGAGGTGGCCGAGGAAATAAAGAAAAGAAACCGCCGGGAGGCAGAAGAAGAAAAAAAGCTGGTGATAAAGCAGATTCGTTCCCATCTGGCGGAGATAGAAAATGAAAAAGCCAAAAAGAAAAAGCAATAAAACAGCCGGGCGCATAGTTTCCCTTTTTTCCGGAGTAGGGAAGGTTGAGGGTCTGGAGGGGGTTTTCCTCCACGAAGTCTTATTGGATGAAGAGGATAGACCGGCCGCCCTGGTGATAGGTTTTGATGCGAGGTTCACCGAGGTCCTATTCTTCGATGAGGATTTCGAATACGAGCGCCCCGTTTTCAGGAGCGGCAAGAATTTTTCCGTTTCCATTTCCAAGAACTGTCTGGGGAGGATTGTCGATGGCTTGGGCAGCCCTCTCGATGGCCTAGGGAAATTGCGCGGGGAAAACTATCCCGTTTTCCGGCCGGCTCCTCCCATCATAGACCGGGCGCCGGTTTCCACTGCCCTTTCCACGGGTATCAAGATTATCGACACCAGCCTGCCCCTGGGGAGAGGGCAGCGCGAACTTATCATTGGGGACCGGAAGATAGGCAAGAGCACCATCGCCGAGGATATAATAATCAACCAGAAGAAGACTGATCCTAAAGTCTTCTGCGTTTATGTAATATGCGGCCAGCCCGAACAGAAGCTGGCAGACCTTGTGGAGCTTTTTGAAAAAAACAACGCCTTTTTATATTCGACCGTGGTGGCAGCTGCCTCCGGAACCTCCTTTGCCACCCAATATCTGGCCCCCTTCGTCGGCTGCAGCATAGGTGAGTATTTTCGGGATAATGGCAAGGACGCCCTGGTGGTCTACGATGACCTCTCCCAGCATGCAAAGAGCTACCGCGACATCTCCCTGTTACTGGAGCGGGCACCGGGCAGGGAAGCTTACCCCGGAGACATCTTTTCGCTGCATGCAGGCCTTTTGGAACGGGCCGCCCAGCTTTCCGAAAAGAGAGGAGGGGGATCCCTGACCGCCCTGCCGATAATAGAAACCCAGGAGGGGGACATTACTTCTTTCATTCCCACCAATCTAATTTCCATTACCGACGGCCAGATATATCTGGAAAGGTCGCTTTTCCAGAAAGGATTTCTGCCGGCGGTTAACGTGGGACTTTCCGTTTCCCGGGTGGGATCTGAGGCCCAGCCCGAAACACTGAGGCAGGTTACCGGAGGAATCAGGCTGGCTTTAGCCCAGCACAAAGAGCTTCAGAAGCTGTCCCAGCTGGAAACCGCCGCCAGTAAAGAGGCGCAGAAAAAGATTTTCCGGGGAGAACTTATGCTGGAACTCCTGAAACAGAAGAAGCATCACCGCGTTTCCTGGGAAGAACAGGTTATTCTCTTTTATGCAGTAGAAAAGGGTTTCTTCGACGACATCGAAAAAGAACAGTGGAGCGGTTTTGAAGCTCTTCTCCTGGAATTGCTGCGCGAGAGGTATCTCAAAGTTTTGGAAGAAATCAAGGGCGGCTCTTTTGATGATGAAATCATTGGAAAAATCCAGGGAATAATCAAAGATTTCAAAAAAGAATTTTTAGCAGAGGTCATATGAAAAATTATCTCGCCTACAAAAATCAAATAAGGGGTTTCCAGGACGTAGCCGAAACCGTCAAGGTGGAAGAAAAGATCGCCGCCTCGGCCATCCATCTTCTCAGGGGTCGGGTGGCGGACCTGAACGATTTCAGCGATGAGGTAAGGCGGGCACTGGAACATCTGTCACATTTTTATAAGGCCGAAGACCATCTATTGCTGCAGAAAAGGAAAGGCAGGAAAGCCGCTGTCATAGTCACCGGAGGGAAGGGATTGGTAGGCGGCCTATGGCATCTACTTATCAATCGTTTTCTGATGGCGGCGGATGCCTATCAATTAGTCATTACCGTCGGGGCTAAGGGCGCCCAATACCTTGAAGAAGAGGGGATAACCCCCGAAAAATCATTCTCTGCCGGAAAAGAGGACCCGGCGGCCGAGGACAGAAAAGAGATTGCAGACT
The DNA here is from genome assembly GCA_964566875.1 of uncultured Candidatus Saccharibacteria bacterium. Lineage (GTDB taxonomy): Bacteria > Patescibacteriota > Minisyncoccia > Minisyncoccales > JANBVM01 > CAZEQH01. The sequence goes on from CAZMJM010000007.1 coordinate 4,925, forward strand.
ATCTCTTCTCCGAGTTTAAATTGGGCAGGTTCACTTCACTGGAGGTTATCTATCCCCGTTTTCACAGTCTGGCCCAGCAGACGGCCGAGACTTTACCCTTCCTGCCATTTGACTTTTCTTACGGTGGAAGCGAGGAAGGCTCGGTGTCGGGGCTGCCTCTGTTTGAACCGTCGGCCGGGAGGTTGTTTGACTTTTTCCTGGAAAAATATATCAGGGTTTTTTTTCATAAAATATTATTGGAAACCAGGCTTTCCGAACTTTCAGCCAGAACGGTGGCGGCGGAGCATGCCTCCAAAAAAACGGAAGACCTTATTGGAGATTTGAGGATGGAGTACTTCAAAGGCCGGAGGCGCATCCTGACCCGAAAACAGCTGGAAAGCTTCGCGGTCCACAAGACGTTATGAGCAAAATCTGCGGAAAAATATTATCCATCAGGGGAGGAGTGGCGGAGGTACGTTTTGAGGATGCCCTTCCTCCCCTCCACGCCCTATTGAAAAGCAAGCGTGCGGGTGCCCTTTTTGAGGCTCTGGAAATCAGAGAACCGGGAGTGATGGGAGCGATGGCCCTATCTTCCGTGGAAGGCGTGGAAAGGGGAGAGGAGGTATCGGTGGCGGCCGAAGAGATTTCCGTTTCCCTCGGCAAGAACATCCTGGGAAGGATGTTTGATATGTTCGGTAATCCCATAGATGGTGCTCCCTACAAACCCATAGGAAAGCTTCCGCTTTACGGTTCCCGTAAGGAAAAGCCGTTGGGGAACAACGGAGGCGAGAGAAATGTCAGGATCTTGGAAACCGGCATCAAGGTAATAGACCTGCTGACCCCGGTGCGGGTGGGAGATAAGATAGGTTTGTTCGGCGGGGCCGGCGTGGGCAAGACGGTTTTGATTACCGAGCTCATCCACAACATGGCTCTTAAGAAGTTGGGATACTCGGTTTTCGCGGGAATAGGGGAGAGAATAAGGGAGGGCAACGACCTCTATAATACCTTGAAACAGCTGGACGTTTTGAAAAATACTGCACTCTATTTCGGGGAGATGGATAAGCCTTCGGGGGTGCGGGCCCGGGTGGGGCTGGCCGCCGTGAGCGCCTCAGAGTTTCTCAGAGACGGACTGAACAAGGATATCTTCCTATTTATAGACAATATTTTCCGCTATGCTATGGCCGGAATGGAAATAGGGGCCGTTTTAGGAAAGGTCCCTTCGGAGCTCGGCTATCAGGCCACCCTGGAGCGGGATCTGGCATTATTGGAAGAGAGGATAGCCTCCACTTCCCGCAACGCCATAACTTCTCTGCAGGCCGTGTATGTGCCGGCCGATGACCTGACGGACCCGGCGGTGGTAGCGGTATTTTCCCATCTGGACGGCTCTCTGGTGCTGTCCCGGGACATGGCGGAAAAGGGAATATATCCGGCCGTGGACGTACTCCGTTCTTCGGCCATTTCCCTGGACGAAGAAATCGTGGGCGGCCGCCACTTTAAAATTGCCTCGGAAGTGAAGGCGGTGCTGCAGAAATATCAGGAGCTTTCCCACATCATCGCCATCCTGGGGGTGGACGAACTGTCCAGGCAGGACAGGATTGTTGCCAAGAGGGCGGAGAGACTGCAGAGATTTTTAACCCAGCCCCTCTTCGTTACAGAAGTCTTCAGCGGCCGGAAGGGAGTTTACGTGCCGCTGGAAGAAACGCTGCAGGGATGCCGGCGGATACTAAAGGGGGAGTGCGATGAGATGGAGCTGGAAAAGCTTTATATGATAGGCTCCCTCAGCGGTGTTGATTAAACAATGCTTAACTGTACCATTACTTCAGCCGAACATACGGAGAAATACCCGGGGTTAAGAGCCGTTGCCGTTCCGGCATTCTCCGGCCGGCTCCAGATGCTGCCCGGGCATGCCGAAAGTTTCGTTTTGCTTGTCGCCGGCGAAATCGTAATGGATTCGCCTCAGGGCGTAAAGACCGTGGCCGTTGACGGCGGTGCCTGCCACGTGAAGAATGACGAAGTGACAGTTGTGTTGTAAAGGGGATATATGATTTAAGATTCACCAGTTCCCTCGGGCCTCGCCCGTAGGCTATGGCCGGGGATGACACGGTTGTTCAGCAAGCAGGCCTCAGGGTCGTTCGCTCTGCCCAGCGAGCAGAGCTCACTGATGTTAAGGCCATCGCTCTTTGCAGCTTAAAAACTGCAAAACCATGCCCGCTCAGGCCTTAAGATCTCCCTGAAACCTGATTGCCTCACAAAAACCCCGAACTCCGCTTTGCCCGCCCGTAGTCCTGAGCCTGCCGAAGGGCGAAGGAGGGAACGTCGAATTAAAAAACCGCCCGGGGGCGGCTTTTCTTTTTCCTGTCGGGGTGCGGGGAATTGAACCCCGTTCGCAGGACCCCCAGCCCTGCATAATAAACCAGTATACTACACCCCGGATTTCACATGGAACATATATCTCTTATCCGTTCCGTGTCTCGTGCTCTATGTTATGTGTTCTATGATATGTGTCCCGTGTGTTATGTGGTCTATTTTCTTTTCGCCAGGGTTTTGATGCATCTGGTGCAGGCCCGAATCCTTTTTCCGGCGAAAGGCTTGAAGGCCTTGCGGGTGGTGTTTTCGGGTACCGTAAGCCACTGCAGGTTGGGATGTCTCCTGGTTTTAGTGCTGGGGTTGTATTTTCCGCGGAGCTTCAGCCTTTTCTTAAAAGGATGAGACGTCTTGCCGCAGATTTGACATTCTCTTGCCATAATACGATAATCTTAATAGAGTTTTCCAAAAGTTTCAAGTTTATTGGCCGGAGAACTCAGATTAACTAAAAAATTATGGATGCGCTAATCACCATCTTTTTTATTATTGTCTTGTTTTTTTCCGTCATTATCCACGAAATCGCCCACGGCAGTATGGCGCTTTATTTGGGTGACCCGACGGCCAAGTATGCGGGTCGGCTGACCCTCAATCCATTGAGCCACATAGACCCCATTGGCTCCATCCTGCTTCCCCTATTCATGTTCCTGACCACTTCGGGCAGTGCGGTCTTCGGCTGGGCCAAACCAGTACCTATTAACCCTTATAATTTCAGAGACCAGAAATGGGGAGAGGTAAAGGTTTCCCTGGCGGGCCCGGGTTCCAATATTCTGATAGCGATTGTTTTCGGGCTGTTGGTGAGGTTCCTCCAGACACCCGAGCCCATGTTCAGTTTTTTCAGCATCATCTCGGTATACAACTTTGCCCTGGGAATATTCAATCTGGTGCCCATACCTCCTCTTGACGGCTACCATATACTGTTCAAGTTCCTGCCGGCCGGCACTGCTAATTTCAAAAATTTTTTTATGCGGTATAGTCTGATAGTACTGCTGGCCTTTATTTTATTGGGGGGAATAAGCGCGGTCTTCGCAGGAGCTGAAGGTCTTTATACCCTGGTTTCCGGAGTAGGGGCCATCGTGCCCTGACGAATTCTTGACTTTGCGTTTTTTAAGTGTTAATCTTATCAATTAAGCGCCGGGCGCTTAATTGTTTTAGTGGTTTTGGGAAGGAAATAATATGCCTACCATTCATCAATTAGTAAAGAAGGGAAGGAAAAAAATCAAAAATAGACGCAAGTCTTCCGTGTTTAAGTTCGGCTTCAATACCCTGAAAAACAGAAAGGTAAGGTATCCTGCCCCCTTTAAGAGAGGCGTCTGCGTCAAGGTCTTTACCATGACTCCCAAGAAACCGCACTCAGCCCTGAGAAAGGTGGCCAGGGTGCGCTTGAGTAACAAACAGGAGGTAACGGCCTACATCCCCGGTGAAGGCCACAACCTTCAGGAGCACTCCGTTGTCATGATTAAGGGAGCCCATATCAAAGACCTGCCGGGTGTGCACTATAAGGTTGTCAGGGGAGTGTTGGATGCGGAGGGAGTGGGGGGAAGAAAACAGGAAAGGTCAAAGTACGGCACCAAAAAACCGAAAGAATAAAGGCTTCCGACAGTCCCAGAGCATCAATCAAATTCTATGGCCAGAAGAAAGAAAACAGTCAGAAGGGATGTTCCTCCCGACCCGGTCTACGAAAATGAGACCGTGTCAAAATTCATCAACTACGTGATGAAGAAGGGGAAGAAAACCATTGCCCGCAAGATAGTTTACGGGGCCTTTGATATTCTTAAGGAAAAAACCAAGCAGGAGCCTCTGGAAGCCTTTGAAAAAGCCCTCAGGAACGCCAGCCCGGACCTGGAGGTGAGGCCCAAGAGGATAGGAGGGGCCACCTACCAGATTCCCATAGAGGTGAGGGGAAACCGGAAGGTTTCCCTGGCTATGCGCTGGATTCTAAGGGCCGCCCGTTCCAAGAAGGGAAAGCCCATGAAGGAAAGCCTGGCCGAGGAGCTGATGAATGCGGCTAATAACACAGGGTGGGCCGTTAAGAAAAAAGAAGACACCCATAAGATGGCCGAAGCCAACAGGGCCTTTGCACATTTCAGATAAAGATTATTACCATGAGAGATTATCCACTAGAGAAATACCGCAACATCGGCATTATAGCCCATATAGATGCCGGAAAAACCACCACAACCGAAAGGGTGCTGTTTTATTCTGGTATGACCCATAAGATAGGCAACGTGGACGAGGGTACGACCATCACCGACTGGATGGCCCAGGAAAGAGAGAGGGGCATTACCATTACGGCGGCTGCCATCACCACTTTTTGGATGCCCGAAGACCTGAAGGGCAAAGAGGACAAAGACTACAAAATCAATATTATCGATACACCCGGACACATCGACTTCACCGCAGAGGTTCAAAGGTCTCTGCGTGTTTTGGATGGGGGAGTAGTTGTTTTTGACGGAGTGGCCGGAGTGGAACCGCAATCAGAAACCGTCTGGAGGCAGGCCGATAAATTCGAGGTCCCCAGAATCTGTTTCATCAACAAAATGGACCGGATGGGAGCCAATTTCGAAGCCAGCATACGGTCTATCTGGGATAAGCTTTCTCCCAACGCCGTGGCCGTACAGATTCCCATCGGTGCGGAAGAGAAATTCGAGGGGGTGATAGATCTCTTGAAAATGAAAGCGCTGAGGTTTGAAGGGAGTCTTGGAGAGATAGTGAAAGAGGATGAAATCCCAGCCAATCTCGCAGATAAGGCCAGAGACTGGCGGAAGAAGATGGTAGAGAAAGTGGCGGCGGAAGATGAAAAACTGCTGGAGAAATATCTGGCAGAAGAAGACATTTCCATAGAAGAAATAAGGAGGGTCCTGAGGAAGGCCACTATTAATTATAAATTAATACCGGTGTTCTGCGGCTCCTCTCTGAAGAACAAGGGCGTCCAGCCTCTGCTGGACGGCATCATTTATTATCTGCCCAATCCGCTTGACATGCCTTCCGTCAAAGGCGTAGACCCGAGGAACGGAGAGACGGTTGAGCGCCCGAGCGAAGACGAGGCGCCTTTCTCGGCCCTGGTTTTTAAAATAGCTACCGATCCCTACGTGGGAACCCTGAGTTTCTTCAGGGTTTATTCCGGCCGGCTGGAAAAGGGGTCTTACGTACTCAATACCAGTTCCGGCAAGAAGGAACGAATAGGGAGGATATTGAGGATGACGGCTGATAAGCGGGAGGACATCGATGAAGTGCTGGCGGGCGATATTGCCTCTACCGTGGGTCTGAAAAATACTTCCACCGGCCATACCTTTTCCGACGAAAATAATCCGGTCATCCTGGAAAAGATTACCTTCCCCGAACCCGTCATTTCCATAAGAATAGAGCCCAAGAACAAAATAGATGAGGAAAAGATGAACGTCGCCTTAAAGAGGCTTTCCGACGAAGACCCGACCTTCAGGGTCAAGAGCGACGAAGACACCGGAGAGCTGATTATCTCCGGAATGGGGGAACTTCATCTTGACATCCTGGTAGACAGGATGAAGAGGGAATTCAACGTTGAGGCCAATGTCGGCCGTCCCCAGGTGGCTTATAAGGAAACCATCAAGAATGAGGCGGAAGCTGAGGGTAAGTACGTGAGACAGTCGGGGGGGAGGGGGCAGTACGGCCATGTCATGCTCAGGCTGGAACCGAAGGATAGGGGCCAGGGATTTGAATTTATAGACAAGATTAAGGGCGGGGTTATTCCCAAGGAGTTTATCCCGGCCGTAGGAAAGGGAGTGGAGGAGGCCATGGAAAAGGGAGTACTGGCTGGTTACCCGCTGGTGGATATGGCCGTGACTCTTTACGATGGTTCCTTCCATGAGGTTGATTCCTCTGAATTTGCCTTTAAGATAGCTGCCTCTATGGCTCTGCAGGAAGCCGTAAAGCGTGGGACACCGGTCTTGCTTGAGCCTGTGATGAGGTTAGAAGTGGTAATACCGGAAGAATTTTTAGGAGACACCATCGGAGACCTCTCCGCCAGAAGGGGGAAAATAAAAGAGACCAAGAATCGGCTCAATCTGAAGATTATTGATGCCGACGTCCCTTTAGCTGAAATGTTCGGTTACGCAACCGCCCTCAGAAGCTTGACGGAAGGCCGGGGAACATTTACAATGGAATTTGACCGTTACGAAGAAATACCCTCTAACGTAGCGCAGGAAATCATCGAGGGAAGGAAAAAATAAACTACCTTAAAAAGGTTGACTAATTTAAGAAGTTACCATAGAATAATAATATAATTAAAAATAAGATAACGAATTATGGCAGAAAAAGAAAAATTTGAGAGGACAAAACCCCATGTCAATATTGGTACTATTGGCCATGTTGCTCATGGAAAGACCACCACTTCAGCGGCAATTTTTCACATAACCAAACTGAAGGGTCTGAGCGCTTCCGATATGGGAGTGGACGATCTTAATGCCGCTCCCGAAGAGAAGGCCAGAGGTTTGACCATCTCCCTTACCCACGGCGAGTTTGAGACGGAAAAGAGGCACTACGCCCTTATCGACTGTCCCGGACACGCAGACTACATTAAGAACATGATTACCGGAGCCGCCCAGATGGACGGAGCTATTCTGGTTGTTTCCGCCGTGGACGGGGCCATGCCCCAGACCAGGGAGCACATCTTATTGGCCAGGCAGGTTAACCTGCCCTCGCTGGTGGTATTTATCAACAAATGCGACATGGTTGACGACCCGGAGATGATTCAATTGGTAGAATCAGAGCTGAGGGAATTACTGAAGAAATACGAATTTCCCGGAGATGAAACCCCCGTTATCAAGGGTTCTTCTCTCAAAGCCCTGGATGCCAAATCCCTGGATGACGAAGCAGCCAAGCCCATCGTGGAACTGATTAATGCGGTTGACGAATACATTCCTGAACCCGAGAGAGACACGGATAAGCCTTTCCTGATGGCCATAGAAGACGTCTTTTCCATTGAAGGAAGAGGAACGGTGGCTACCGGAAGGATTGAGAGGGGTATCATCAAGCCCAACGACGAAGTGGAACTGGTGGGTATTAAAGATACCAGAAAGACCACGGCCGTTTCCGTTGAGATGTTCAATAAGATTCTGGATGAGGGCAGGGCCGGAGACAACGTCGGCATCCTGCTGCGCGGTATCAAGAAAGAAGAGATAGAAAGAGGCCAGGTTTTGGCCAAGCCCGGAAGTATTACCCCGCACAGCGAATTTGAAGGCCAGATCTATGTCTTGACCAAGGAAGAAGGGGGAAGACATACTCCGTTTTTCACTGGATATAAACCCCAATTTTATTTCAGGACCACCGATGTTACCGGCGACGTTGAATTGTCCCAGGGTACGGAAATGGTAATGCCCGGCGACACCGTCACCCTAAAAGTTAAACTGATTGCCCCCATTGCCATGGAAGAGAAGCACAGGTTCGCCATCAGAGAAGGAGGCAAGACCGTAGGGGCAGGGGTAGTGACCAAGATAATCAAGTAAGTAAAAAAATAGGTTCTAAGTCTGCGGACTTAGGACTTGTTTGTTAAAAATTGTTTCGGACCAGGCTCATATTCGTGAAAGAACCTGCAGTTCCAATCATAGGTTATTTGAAATGCCTAAAAAGAAAGCTACAGCAGAAAAAGAGGCAAAAAGCAAGGCAAAGCTGCGCATAAAACTGCGGGCTTATGACCATAAGGTAATCGATAGTTCCGCTAAACAAATTGTGGATGTAGCGCTTCGTTATGGTTCTAAAGTGCTGGGACCCGTTCCTTTACCGACCGAAATCCACAAATATACGGTTAACAAGTCTACCTTTGTCCATAAGACCAGCAGGGAGCAGTTTGAAATCAGGGTGCATAAGAGGTTGATTGATGTGCTGAACCCCAATCCGAGGGTTCTTGACGCTTTACGGAATCTTAATCTGCCGGCCGGAGTGAATATCGAAATGAAGATGTAGAAGGAGTTGAAAGATTTCTCCAAACAGATTTTCGAACAAGCAAATGTTCGATAATTATCTGCCAATTAATGTTAAAAGTAAATCGTAACAAAATATAAAATTTTGAAATAGCTACTGGTTCAAAGCCGGGCTATGCCCGGCTTTAAATTAGTAAATAAAGCTAAAAGCCCATGAAGTTCATACTCGGCTTAAAAGAAGGAATGTCCCAGATTTTTGAGGGAGATGAAGGCCACGTCGTTCCGGTGACCGTTGTTGAGGCAGGCCCATGCCAGGTGCTTCAGGTTAAGACGGAAGATAAAGACGGATACGAGGCGGTGCAGGTGGGCTTTAAGAAATTAAAAGAAAAAGCGGTAAAGAAACCCCAGAAAAACAAGCCTTTTCGTTACATCAGAGAATTTTCCGTAAAAGAAAAGGTGGGCAGTAAGGAAAATGCCGCATCTCCCGACTATCAGGTAGGGCAGGACATAGACGTTTCGGTTTTTGAGAAGGGAGACAAGGTCAAGGTATCCGGAAATTCCAAGGGAAAGGGTTTTCAGGGAGGCGTGAAGAGATGGGGTTTCGCCGGGCGTCCTACCACGCGGGGCACCAAGCACGAGGTTCGGGGCATCGGCTCCATAGGAGGCTCCATCCCTGCCAAGGTGCTGAAGGGAAAGAAAATGCCGGGCCGCATGGGAGGGGGGAGAATAAGCATCAAGAATCTGGAGGTGGTCAGCGTAGACAAAGAGAATAATCTGCTGGTCCTTAAAGGGGCAGTGCCGGGGAGAAGGGGTTCCCTGCTGGAGATAACGGCTTCAAAGTAGTATTAATATTATGAAATATCCGGTTTACAATCAAAAGGGAAAGGAAACGGGAGAAGCGGAGCTTCCGGAAGACATTTTTAATGTTAAGGTCAATGCCGACCTCGTTCATCAGGTGACCGTTTCCCAGATGTCCAACCAAAGAACGGCCACGGCCCATACTAAAGACAGGGGAGAGGTAAGAGGGGGAGGAAAGAAACCATGGCGACAGAAAGGATTGGGGAGGGCAAGGCACGGCTCCATTCGTTCTCCCATTTGGGTGGGCGGAGGCGTTACCTTCGGTCCCACCAACGAAAGGAATTTTAAGAAGAATATACCCGTTAAGATGCGCCGGCGGGCCCTGTTTATGGTGTTATCAGCCAAGGCTAAGGAAAAATTTCTGGTTTTACTGGACGAACTGAAAATTGGCGAACCCAAAACAAGATTGGTGGCAGAGATATTGAAGAGTCTTCCATCGGCGGAAGGGACCGCGGTCCTGGCGCTACCCGAAATTGACAGAAAGCTTATTCAAGCTTCCCGTAACATCAAGGGCTTCAGGACGATTCAGGCCAAAGACCTAAACTGCTTGGAGCTCCTTTCTTTTAAATACCTGGTGATGCCGAAAGCCAGCATCGAAGTGATTAAGAATACTTTTTCAATAAACAAATAACATGGCCTTAAGAGATTTTTTCAAAAGGAAAAAGAAACCCGCCCCCAAAACAGGACGAGGCAGGACAGGTGCCAGAGGAGAGGAGGCAAAGAAGGATGTGTCTGCGGAAGCGGTAAAACCTGAAGAGGCAGCCAAGAAAGAAGAGAAAAAGAAACCGCCGGCTGGAGGAAAAGAGAAGAAACCTGTCCGGAAAAGAAAGATTTCCAACTCTTCATTCGGAGTACTGGAGGCGCCCTTCATTACCGAGAAAGCCATTGACCTGACGGAACAGGGGAAGTATACCTTCAGGGTTTCTTCCAAAGCCAATAAGGCCTCCATCAAGAAAGCGGTGGAAGATTTTTATGACGTTGACGTAGAAAGCGTCAATATCATTAAAGTGCCCCCCAAGAAAAGACGGATAGGTAAGGTGTCGGGATGGAGAGGCGAATTTAAGAAGGCCGTGGTGAAACTAAAGAAGGGGCAGAAGATAGAAGGGTTGTATCCATAAAACAAAAGTATTATCATCTATGAAGAAAAAAATTTCCTCCAAAAGGAGACTGAGTAAGAAAAGACCTGAGAAGAAGCTCACGGTTCCCTTGAAAAAGAAAGGAGGCAGGGCTAGTTCGGGGAGGATTAGCGTACGTCACAGGGGAGGAGGTGTTAAAAGACTCTATCGGATAATAGATTTCGGTCAGGAAAAGATGGGAGTGAAGGGGAGGGTAAAAGCGGTAGAATACGATCCCAACAGGACTGCCTATCTGGCCCTGGTTGAATATGAAGATGGAGACAAGAGATACATGATAGCCCCCGCCGGCATCAAGGAGGGAGATGAAGTGGTCTGCGCCGAAGAGGCGGAAGTGAGAATTGGGAACCGCATGAAACTGAAGAATATACCTTCCGGGACTCAGGTTTATAACGTTGAATTTCAGAAGGGAGCGGGAGGGAAACTGATCAGGTCGGCTGGCTCTTCAGCCAAGGTTCTTACCCACGAGGGGAAGTACACCCACCTGAAGATGCCTTCGGGAGAAGTGAGGAAGGTTTTCCAGGACAGTTTCGCGTCGGTCGGGCAGGTGTCCCATCCGGAAAAGCGATTTGAGAAAATGAGCAAGGCGGGAGCCCGCAGAAGGAAGGGATGGAGGCCGGCAGTGAGAGGAACCGTAATGAATCCTCCCGATCACCCGCATGGAGGAGGGACGGGCAAGAGCCCGGTAGGATTGAAAAATCCGAAGACTCCCTGGGGTAAACCTGCCAGAGGAGTAAAGACCAGAAGGAAAAAGTGGACAGACCACCTTATCATCAGGGGGAGGAAAAGCAAGAAATAATAATCAGAATAATATAGAAAAATTAAAAGAAATAATATTTGAATTCCCGATTTGGAATTCTTAAATGGAACATTATGCCAAGGAGTTTGAAAAAGGGGCCGTTCATCAATCCTAATGTGATGAAAAAGCTGAACAAGCTGAAAGGCAACAAGAAAGAGCCCATTAAAACCTGGGCGAGGGGTTGCGTGATTTCTCCGGAAATGATAGGGTATACCTTTCTGGTGCACAACGGAAAGGAATTTATCTCAGTGAAGGTAGACGAGTCCATGGTCGGCCACAAGCTGGGGGAATTCTCTCCCACCACTAAATTCATAAGGCACGGTGGAAAGATGCAGAGAGACCTCGATAAGAAGGGAACGGCCAAATAATTTTGAATAACATGATTTCCAAAGCCAAATTGAGCTATTTGCGCATCAGTCCGAGGAAGGTGAGACTGGTGGCAGACCTGATAAGAGGGAAAAGGGTGGAAAGAGCCCAGGCCGTTTTAAAATATACGAGAAAGAAAGCGGTTCTTCCTATAATCAAGCTGTTGAATCAGGCAGTAGCCAACGCCAAGGATAAGACAAAATCCGAAGACAAGGAACTTTACATCGCCCAAATTTACGTGGACGAAGGGCCTGTCTTAAAAAGGGTTTTCCCCAGGTCCAGGGGTAAGTCAGATACCATCCGGAAGAGAACCTCGCACATCACGCTGGTTCTGGACGAAGTGAAGGGCGGAAAGAAGAAACCCGCCTCCGCCAGGGCTACGGCGGGCGAAGGAAAGGAACCCGCGGTGAAGAAAAAAACTCCCAAAAAGAAATCTACTGCCAAAACGGCCGATAGCAGAAAAAAGAGCAAAAAAACGAAGGGAAAAACTAAGGATAAAAAATAATTATGGCAAGCCACGTTCACCCGAAATCATTCAGAATAAAAGAACTCAAAGATTGGAGTTCCAGGGGTTTTTATGAGAACGACTTTCCCTCTTATCTGGAGGAAGATTTTAAGATACGTAAGTTTCTGAAAGAGAAGATAGGTAAGTTGGGGGTCGGAAAGATTGTGATTGAAAGGTTCGCCGGGAAAATAACGATAAGTATCCATACTTCCCGCCCCGGCCTTATAATCGGAAGAGGAGGCAAGGGAGTGGAAGAGTTGAAAAACAATTTAGAAACGCAGATTTTAAAAGACAAAGGCACCTCAAAGAAGAGTCTCAGGATAGAGATTAAAGAGATAAAGAACCCCTGGGTTTGGGCCTCTCTGGTGGCTGATACCATAGCCTCTCAAATAGAAGCCAGAACTCCTTACAGAAGGGTGCTTAAGAGGACACTTAGTAAAGTTATCAGCCAGAAAGAAGTAAAGGGAGTGAGATTAGAGGTGGCTGGCCGGTTGAACGGTATCAGTATTGCCAGGACGGAATGGCTCAGTGAGGGATTAATGCCCAGACAGACTTTGCGGGCTAACATCGATTATGAAACCTCCATCGCTTACTGTACCTACGGTACGATAGGAATAAAGGTTTGGATATATAAGGGAGAAAAATTCGACTGATTTTTAATAGAACATGGCAATATTAGGACCGAAAAAGTTAAAACACGCCAAGATGTTCAAGGGAAAAATGAAGGGATTCGCCCAGCGGGGGACAGAGGTTTCCTTCGGGAGTTTCGGCTTGAAGGCCCTGGAAACGAAATGGATTACCGCCAGGCAGATAGAGGCCGGGAGGCGTACCATCCTTAGATACCTAAAGAAGGGGGGGAAGCTCTGGATCAGGATTTTTCCGGACAAGCCCGTAACTTCCAAAGGAGTGGAGTTTTCCATGGGCGCCGGCAAGGGCGCATTCTCCCATTATGTCTATCCGATAAAGGCTGGCAGGATAATTTTTGAGTTGGCCGGTATCCCCGAAGAGATGGCCAGAGAAGCTTTTGATAAGGCGGCCGACAAACTGCCGGTTAAAACCAGATTTATAAAAAAATGAACCCTTCAGAATTAAGGAAAAAAAGCGAACAGGAGCTGGAAAAGATTTTGAACGAAAAGCGTGAGCGGGTGAAAGTCCTCAGGTTTGATTCTGTTCTGGATAAGGTAAAGAACGTCAAGGAAATGGAAGGAGCCAGGAAAGATATTGCCCGGATACTTACAATATTAAAAGAGCGAAGCTTCAAATCTTAATATCACAAATCCTATGGCTAAAAAAACATTAAAAGGCAAGGTGGTTTCCGCCAAGATGAATAAGACGGTAGTGGTTGAGGTGGAGGCCTTGAGAGAATTTCCCAAATACAAAAGGAAATATAAGTTTCATAAAAAATATAAGGTGCACGACGAAGAGAAGAAATGCCGCCAGGGAGACAAGGTCGTCATCGAGGAAACCAGACCGTACAGCAAGGAAAAGAGATGGAGGGTGGTCCGAATCGAGCCCAGGGAAGAGGGCGAAGGAGAAGAGGAAAAGGTTGAAGAAAATACAGAGGACATAAAAGTTGTCAAGGATTTAGAGGTCTCAAAGGATGCAGAGGATATAAAGGATTCAAATGCTGTAAATGATGTAGACGTTATAAAGGATAATCCGCCAGCTGGCGGGAAGGAATCATGATACAGTTGGGGACTAATTTAATAGTGGCTGACAACAGCGGGGCTAAAACCGTGCGGTGTATCCACGTGCTGGGAGGAAGCAAGAGGCGCTATGCCAGCCTCGGCGACATTGTGGTGGCCGTGGTCAAGACCGCCGAACCCAGGCGAGAAGTAAAGAGGCACGACGTAGTAAGGGTTCTGGTGGTTCGCCAGTCAAAGGAGCAGAGGAGAAAGGACGGTTCATACGTCCGCTTTGACGATAATGCCTGCATTATTCTGGACGGTAAGACCAGAAATGCCAAGGGCAACAGAATTTCGGGCCCGGTGGCCAGGGAAGTGAAAGAGAAGGGATTCGATAAGGTTGCGGCCATGGCCCGGGAAATCATATAAACGATATTATTTATGAAGATTAAAAAAGGCGACACAGTATTAATAATTTCAGGCAAGGACAGAGGCAAGGTGGGAAAGGTAATAAAATCGTTCCCTGAGGGCGGGAAGATTACGGTGGAAGGGGTTAATATGGTTACCAAGCACCAGAAAGCCAGACAGAAGAAGGATAAGGGAGAGATTGTGCGGATGCCGTCACCCATATTCTCATCTAACGTCAAGCTTGTTTGTCCAAAATGCGGCAAGGCGACCAGGGTAGGGTATAAAGCGTCGGACGCAGATAAAAACCGCCTCTGTAAAAAGTGCGGCAAACCATTATGATGAGATTAGGCGAAAAATATAAAAAGGAAGTGGTGCCCGCCCTGGTGAAGGAGTTGAACCTGAGGAACAGGATGGCCGTGCCCAGGATAGAAAAGGTAGTGGTGAATACCGGGTTCGGGAGGATGATTTCCGGCAAGACCTCGAATGACCAGAAGAGTATTACTGCGGCCATTGCCCAGGATTTGGCTTTGATTACCGGGCAAAAACCTGTTATAACCAAAGCCAGGAAGTCGATTTCCGGTTTTAAAATCCGAAAGGGTATGCCGGTCGGAGCCGCAGTGACCCTGAGGGGAAAAAGGATGTACGATTTTTTGGAAAGATTGATCCACATAACCCTTCCCCGTTCCAGGGACTTTGCCGGCCTTAAACCAGATTCCCTTGATAAGAAAGGCAATCTGACATTCAGTATTAAAGAGCATATTTCCTTCCCGGAGATACTGCCGGAAAAAACCAAGAGGATATTCAGCCTGGAAATCACCGTGGTGACATCAACCGAAAAAAAGGAAAAAAGTTTAGCCCTTTTGAAGGCCATGGGTTTTCCCATGAAACCGTCTAAGGATATAAATAATTAAGATGGCCAAAACATCACAAATAGTCAGAGCGAAGAAAAAACCCAAGTTCAGCACCCGCACTGTTCGGAGGTGTTTTAGGTGCGGCCGCAGCAGGGGTTATATGAGAAAGTTCGGATTGTGCCGGATATGTTTCCGGGAGATGGCCAATAATGGCCTGATACCGGGAGTTAAGAAAAGCAGCTGGTAGGTGCAGAAATACTAAAAACTAAGCACTAAATCCGAAATAAATTCAGATATTCAAAAACACAATAACCAAAACAATTTTTAACCTTTAAATAATTCGAATTTAAAATTTATTTAGCAATTAGATATTAGAGCTTGTAGCTTAAGGCGTATGGATCCAATAGCAGACATGTTAACAATAATAAGGAATGCCCAGTCGGCGAAGATAAGGACCATTAAGGTTCCCTTTTCCCGCTTGAAGCTGGAGATAGCCAGGGTTTTGGAAAGAGAGGGGTTTTTGGAGAAGGTTGCCAAGAAGGGCAAGGGAACTAAGAAGTTGATAGAGATAAAACTTAAGTACCAGAATAAACAACCCTTTATTTCCGGCCTGCAGAAAGTATCCAAGCCAGGTCAGCCAATCTATATGGGCGTCAGACATATCAAACCCGTCAGGAACGGCTACGGGATTGCGGTGATATCTACCCCCAAAGGCTTGATGACCGACAAAGAAGCCAGGAAACAGAAAATAGGAGGGGAGATAATATGTAAGGTCTGGTAAAGATTATGAGCAGAATAGGGAAAAAACCAATCATCATACCGGAAGGGGTCGAAGTAACGATAGACGGCAGCCGGGTAACGGCTAAGGGCCCTAAGGGAGAGGTCTCCCGTAAATTCAGGCCCGAGATTCAGATTGAAATGAAGGAAGGGAAGATAATCGTCAGCCCCAAAGTAGAGACCAAGAGAACCGGCGCTTTCTGGGGTTTGACCAGGTCGCTGCTGGCCAACATGGTAGAAGGGGTCAAGGAAGGATACGAGAAGAAGCTGGAAATAAAAGGGCTGGGTTATAAGGCTAATATGGAGGGCAACGAAGTTGTTCTCATGGTAGGTTTCACCCATCCAGTCAAGGTAATTATTCCCGAGACCATCAAGGCTGAAGTGGATAAGAACATCATCACCATTTCCGGAGTCGATAAGGAACTGGTCGGTCAGATCGCTTCCAAGATAAGGAAGGTCAAGCCGCCCGAACCGTATAAAGGAAAAGGGATAAGATACCTGGGAGAAAAGGTCAGGAGAAAACCCGGCAAGAGGGTAGTAACCGGAGCGGGAGGAGCCTAATTTCACCCCACCAGATTTTTTGCAATAAAAAAACATGAATCCTAAAGAAAAAAAAGAAAAAAGGGAGAGGCGCCATCGGAGGGTAAGGGGGAAAATCAGCGGTACAGCCGCCAAGCCCCGCCTGAGCGTTTTTCGGTCTTACCGTCACATCTATGCCCAGCTGATTGACGACGAGAAGGGAAAGACATTGGCGGCGGTGAGCGATCTGGGTTTGGGGAAAGCAGGGAAGAAAGCTGCCGGCAAGAAATCTTCCTCAAAAAAAGAAGGCGAGAAGAAGGAAATCGGTTATGAAGTAGGAAAATTGATAGCCCAGGAAGCCGCCAAACTAAAGGTCACAGAAGTCATTTTCGACAGAGGCGGATATAAGTATCACGGCCGCGTCAGGAGACTGGCCGAAGGGGCCAGGGAAGGAGGCCTTAAATTTTAATAATTTATATAACATACATTATGCCTTACAGAAGAGATAGGAGAGGTCAATCAAGGCGGGATAGAAGAGAAAAGGACGAGTTCGATTCCCAGCTTTTAGATTTGGCCAGGGTGGCCCATACCAGGGAAGGAGGAAAAAAGCTTAGATTTCGTGCCGTGATGGTAGTGGGTGACAAGAAAGGCAGGGTAGGAGTAGGGGTGTCTTCCGGTTTGGACGTGGCCAAAGCCATTGAGAAAGCCACCAGGCTGGCGAAAAAAAGAATTATCACCGTGCCGATTAAAGAATCTACCATCCCCCATGAGGTGAGGGCCAAATACGGAGCCGCCCAGGTAATGCTTAAGCCCCAGCGAATGGGCAGGGGTTTGGTAGCTGGAGGTACGGTGAGAATCATCTGCCACCTGGCGGGCATTAATAACATTTCTTCCAAGGTGCTGGGAGCAACCGGGAATAAAATTAACAACGCCAGAGCGACCATCAAAGCCTTAAAGAAATTAAGAGTCCGGGAAACGGGACAGTAAAACTATGCAGCTGAATCAACTTAAACCAAACCATAAGAGGAAGAAGAGAAAGAGGGTGGGGAGAGGCGACACCTACGCCGGTTTAGGGAGGAAGGGCCAGACCACGAGAGCCGGCAGGAGAATGAAACCGGCCATCAGGGAGTTCATCAAGAGGTATCCGAAGCTGAGAGGTTATCGGTTCAAATCCAGGAAAGATGCGGTGGAAGTAGTCAATTTAGATACCCTGGAAAGGAATTTTAAAGAAGAGGAAACCGTTTCTCCGCTTTCCCTTTTAGAAAAGGGGTTGATATCCAAGACGAAAGGAAAAATACCGCAGGTCAAGATATTGGGCCGGGGGACGTTAAGAAAGAAGCTGGATTTCAAGGACTGCATTTTTTCCGAGAAAGCAAAACAGAAGGTCAAGCCGACTGCCGCCGAGCCCGTTGACAAGGACGAGGCTGCCGGCATTCCCGCAGCAAAAAAGGCAAAGCGTAAGGTAAAGCGTAAGGCAAAGGCAAAGGCAAAGGCAAAGGGTAAGGCAAAGCTGCGCCAAAAGAAAGCCAATCCTCCAGCCAGCCAGGCCAGGAAGAAGCCGGCCGGACGAAAAGCCTCCGCAAAGAAATCGATAGGGAAAGCAAAAAAATAACGTTCTAACCTCGGATCTGTAACATGTGGTACGATAATGTCATTCAAGTTTTCAGGGTCAAGGAGTTAAGAGAGAAGGTGCTATTCGTTCTGGGGATTTTTGTGGTAGTCAGGCTGATGGCCAATATTCCCATTCCCGGGGTTGACGCTCAGAACCTAAAAGCTATCTTTGAACAGTTTCAAGCCCTGGGCCTTCTGAATGTTTTTACCGGAGGAGCCCTGGAAAAGTTTTCCATTATCATGCTTGGCCTTGGCCCTTACATTACCGCCACCATTATCTTGCAGCTTCTGACCATGATTTTTCCATCGCTGGAAGAGATGTACCGGGAGCAGGGGGAGGAAGGAAGAAGAAAATTTGAGCAGTATGGAAGGATCCTGGCCGTTCCGCTGTCTGCCCTTCAATCCTTCGCCATGCTCACTATTTTTGCCAGACAGGGAGTCGTCGGCGGCATGGATGCGCTCAGTAAAATCAGCGCCATCGTAACCATTACGGCCGGAAGCATCTTTCTTATGTGGCTGGGCGAACTGATTTCGGAGAAGGGGATAGGCAACGGCGTTTCTCTCCTTATATTCGCCGGTATTATCGCCGATTTTCCCCGGAACCTGGGTCAGCTCGTCGCTACCTACAACCCTTCCATGATACCTTCATATTTGATATTTTTTGTGTCTTCCCTGCTCATCATAGCAGGAGTAACCATTATTAATGAAGCCAGGAGAAACGTTCCGGTTTCCTATGCCAAAAGGGTAAGGGGCCGGATGCTCTACGGAGGTTCCTCCACCTATCTGCCCATCAGTGTTAACCCGGCCGGGGTGATACCCATCATCTTTGCCCTTTCCGTGCTGACCTTCCCTTCCTTGATAGCCAATTTCTTAAGCGGCTCTGAGAGTGCTTTCGGGAAAGCAGCCGAGTACGTCCTGGGCCTTTTGAACAACCCCATCATCAATGCCGCTGTCTACTTTGTCCTGATATTCGTTTTTACATATTTTTATACCCTGATTACCTTTGAACCGGAATCCGTTTCGGAAAATCTCCAAAAGATGGGCGGTTTTGTTCCCGGCATCAGGCCTGGCACACCTACCGCTCATTTCCTGAACTATGTTCTAAACAGGATTCTCCCCGTAGGAGCCCTTTTTCTCTCTACTATCGCCCTCACGCCGACTTTGATTCAGGCCGTTACCAGGATTACCGTCTTCAGATTTTTAGTGGGAGGGACATCCATTATTATTATCGTTTCCGTTATTCTGGAAACCGTAAAACAAATACAGACCCAATTGGAAATGAGGGATTATGACACTTTTTAAAGAGCCTTAAAGAGTCATGGCAGAAGAAAAACCTCTCAATTTCGTATTAATAGGAAGGTCGGGAAGCGGCAAGGGAACTCAGGCGGAATTACTGATGAAGCATTTTGGCAATCTGGTTCCTATCCCCATAGGCGGCCTGTTCAGGGAGCTGAGCGCCCTTGATACGGACGTCGGCAAAAGGGTCAGAAAAACGGTTCATGAAGGCAAACTGCCATACGACGATTTAGCCGCCATGCTTTGGATGCACTACATATCCTTTAAGATAGGGGAGGACCAGGGAATCATAGCGGACGGTCTGCCGAGACGCTTGAGTGAAGCAGAGACCCTGGACCAGTTTCTGGAGTATCTGGAGAGGAAAGACCGCACCCGCGTACTACTAATAGACATATCGCGTCAGGAGGCTTTTGACAGGCTCACCAAAAGAAGATTTTGCGAAAAGTGCGGTAATCTTATTCCTTGGGTTGGAGAGTTCAAAGAGCTGAAGGCGTGTAATAAGTGCGGTGGGAAATTGGCGACTCGCCAGGACGATGTCCCGGAGGTAATTGAAAACAGGCTTGATTATTACGATTCCAGAGTCACCAAGGTTATCGACTATTATAAGGAACAGGGAAGGTTGATGAGCATCAACGGCGAACAGCCTATAGACGAGGTGTTCCAGGATATATTAGGAGCCATCCAATGATTTCTATTAAATCCAAGAAGGAAATTAAGACAATGAGGGAGGGCGGTAAGATACTGGCCGGAATAATGGGAGAGGTAATCAAGATTTCCGAGGCCGGCATCACCACCAATGAACTAAATAGACTCGCGGAGAGTCTCATTTTTAAATACGGAGGCCGCCCTTCCTTTAAGGGCCATGAGGGATACCCGGCTGCTCTCTGCACCTCATTGAACGAAGAGATAGTTCATGCCATTCCTTCCTCCCGAAAACTCAAAGAGGGAGATATCCTTTCTTTAGACCTGGGCATTATTTATAAGGGTTTTCATACAGACATGGCCGTTACCATTCCCATAGGGGAGGTGGATTTTGAGACAAAGAGGCTGATAAGAGCCACCAGGAAAGCATTAAAGAGGGGGATTAAAAAAGTTAGACCACATATAACCTTCGGGGATGTTTCCAATGCCATCCAGCGTTATGCGGAAGACCAGGGCTTCTCCGTGGTGCGTGAACTCTGCGGCCACGGCATAGGCAGGGAATTACACGAAGAACCCCAGATATTAAATTACGGAAAAAGAGGTAAAGGGGAGGAGATAGAAGAAGGGATGTGTTTTTGCCTGGAGCCCATGCTGACCTGCGGCAGCTGGGAGATAGAAAAGGGAGAGGACGGATTCGCCTTTAAGACCAGGGACAACTCTTTGTCCGCTCACTTTGAGCACACCCTGGCGGTTACCGCCGATGGCTGCCGGGTGTTGACGCAACTTTAGTTGATTTCTTTTATTTTTTGCTTTGTTGTATAATAAAACAAGATGGAGGCTTTAGATCGGATTAGGCAGGCAATGAGGGAAAAGCTTATATTGAGCTTAAACCAGGATGACCAGGAAAGAGCACAGACGATGAGCTGGGAGAAAATACACCATACTTTCTGTGACAAGACCAAAAAGGTCCTCACGCCGCTTGAGAAGAATACCCCCAGCTATAGTTTAAGAGAAAGAGACGTATCTTGTTTTATAACCTGTAAGTGTGGATTTCAGAAAAAAGAATATCACAAATATTATACACCATCTGTCTGCAGCTCTTATTATAATCAATACCCTTAAAGAGGATTTTTTCCTCTTTTTTATTTTTATTGCCGTGTGTTAAAATAAAAACATAAAACGTTTAAATAAAAAAAATATGGCGAAAGAAGCTTATCTCTCCGTGGTCATCCCGGCCTACAACGAGGCCAAGAGGATTACCCATACACTCGAGGAAACGGAGAAATATCTAAAAAAACAACCCTATACCTGGGAAATCTTAGTTGTCAATGACGGCTCCAAAGACGATACCGCCCAGGTGGTGAAGGGACTGATTCCGAACATGCCCGGTCTCAGGCTGGTTGACAACCGGGAGAATCACGGAAAAGGTTACGTAGTCAGGCAGGGGATGCTGGAGGCTGCCGGTAAATACCGGGTTTTTACGGATGCGGACAACTCTACCTCCATAGACCACGTGGAAAGGATGTGGCCCCTTTTCCAGCAGGGACACGAGGTGGTTATAGGTTCCCGCGACATACCCGGCGCCAAGTTGGCGGCGCCCCAGGGCTTATTAAGGCGCACGGTAGGTAACGTTTTCAACCTTATGGTTCAGATCGTCTGTGGTTTGTGGGGCTTATGGGACACCCAGTGTGGATTCAAGGGTTTCAGCGCCAAGGCGACAGAAGACGTTTTCCCCAAGTGCACCATTGATCGGTTTGCCTTTGACCCGGAAATCCTGGTAATTGCCAAAAAGCTTGGATACGACATCAAGGAAATCCCGGTCACCTGGATAAACGACCCTGACAGCAAGGTTAAATTCAAGAGCGTTTTCAAGATGGCGATCGACCTATTTAAAATAAGATTAAACATTATGAAAGGTTTATATGCCAGATAAAAGTAAAGTCCGCCGGTTGGCGGAAAAGAAAATCAAATTTCCCTCAGAGCTAAGGCAGGACCTTATTTCCCAGAACTGGGTTATCATCGCTACGGGAAGGGGTAAAAGACCTCATTCTTTCAAAAAGAAGAACAGGCCTGAGATTAAGATGGAGGAGAAGGACTGCCCTTTCTGTAATATAGAGACCCAGAAACCGCCGGTGCTGATTTATTCCCAGGGGAAGAGAATTATCCCCGAGAAGGGAAAAGAGAAGATACCTGACGACTGGTCTACTATCGTCATTCCCAACAAATATCCGGCCCTGCTTCCTTATTCCAAACTGGAGAGGAAAAAAGAGGGAAAGTTCTATCACAGGATGAACGCCGTAGGCTTCTGTGAAATCGTTATCACCAGGAATCATAGAAAGCATTTTCCCCACTTTACCCTCAACCAGACCGAGCAGGTATTTGACGCCTACCAACAGAGATACCTGGACCTGATGGAAGAGCCTTTTGTCAATTATATTTCCATCTTCCACAATCATGGGCCGGAAGCCGGTGCTTCCCAGCCGCACTCCCATTCCCAGATTATCACCACCCCCCTTATTGACGTTGACCTGAAAATCGGGTTGGCTAATTCCAAATCATATTTCCAGAAGAATGGGAAGTGCATCTACTGTGAGCTGAACAAATGGGAAAAGAAGGTGAAAAAAAGAATAGTTTTTGAAAACAAACATTTTCTGGTTCTCTGCCCATTCGCCTCCAAGATGGCCTTCCAGGTCATCGTTTCTCCCAAGCCTCACCTTCCTTATTTTGAAAAGGCCAGCTCTCTGGAGAAAAAATATCTGGCAGAAGCTTTCAGAATGGCCATGAAGTCTCTCTATAAGGGACTTAATGACCCGGCCTATAATTTCTACCTCCATACGGCTCCCTGCGATTCCAAGGACCACCGCCACTATCACTGGCACTGGACCATCCTGCCTAAAACCTCCACCATGGCGGGTTTCGAAATTGGGACCCAGATGGAAATTTCCACCATAGAGCCTGAAAAGGCGGCAGCTTATTTAAGAAAACAGATAAAAAAGTAATAAGTAAAAAAATGAAAAATATATACGTCGTCGGTAACTGGAAATGCAATCCTGCAGAGCCCAAGAAGGCTCTAAAACTTTTTGGAGCCATTTCTTCGAAGGTGGCAAAGATAAAGCTCGGCAAGGTGAAGGTAGTGGTTTGCCCTCCCTTTGTCTATCTCAGGGAATTCAGTAAAAAATCTGCCAGAAAGATAGAGCTAGGCGCCCAGAATTGCTTTTGGGAGAGGGAAGGGGCTTTTACGGGAGAGATATCACCCGTTATGCTTAAAGGATTGGGCTGCCGGTACGTAATTATCGGTCACTCGGAAAGGCGAAAATACTTCGCCGAGAAAGGCGCACTGATACGGAATAAAATAAAATTGGCTCTGGATAGCGGATTGAAGCCCATACTCTGTATCGACAGCATTGTCCAGATTAAACCGGCCCTGGCCGGCCTTTCGGCAAAAGAGAAGAAGGAAGTAGTAGTGGCCTACGAGCCCATTTGGGCTATCGGCACCGGGAAGACCCCCACCTACGAGCAGGCCGCCAGTTTTAACGCTTCCATGAAGAAAAAGCTGGGAGCCGGCCACCCCACGCTTTACGGCGGGAGCGTCAAAGCGGACAACGCCATGGGCTTCATTGAGATTTCCGGATTCCACGGTTTGCTTATCGGCGGGGCATCGTTGAAACCCCAGGAATTCGCCAAGATAGCGAAACTAGCCTCCGCTCTCTAATTTCCACTTAATCCGGGCCTTCTAACTGAAAGGGTTTTTGGCTTGATTTCTTAAAGACCTTTTTGTTATATTGATAAATAACGGAAAAAGGAGCAGTCCGCACTAAAATGAAAAAGAAAAAATTAAATTTAAAGGCCGTCCATCGGGAAAAAGCGCCCGTCTGGCAGGGTTATTTTTATAACCCCACCAAAGGAAATCTGACTATCGACCAGGTTGTGGAAGAGATTTTACATTACATTAAGGAAAAACCCGATAATTTTTACGACGTTATTGTGGGATGCGATTCCTCGTCCGATACCTGCCCCCATTTTCCGGTGGCCGTAGTGGTGCTCAGGGTAGGAGAGGGAGGCAGGATGTTTCTTAAAAAGGTAAAGTACAAGAACCGTAAGTTCTTTTCCTGGAAGGAAAGAATTCTGGAGGAGGTGATTATATCATGCGAAATGGCTCTCCATTTTCGGGAACAACTGGAGCAGAGAATGGGAAGGGAAGAGAAAAAATACGACTACCAGTTCCGTTATATCCACGCCGACATCGGCGAAAACGGAGGCACCAAAGACATGATTAAGGAGGTGGTGGGTCTAATAAGAGGCAACGGTTTTGAGCCAAAAATAAAGCCTGAATCATGCGTGGCTTCTGTCGTGGCAGACAGGTACAGTTAAAGCTTTATGACTTCCCGCGAACTCAGAAAAAAATTTCTGGATTTTTTCAGGGAAAAGGGGCATAGTGTTATCTCTCCGGCCTCTTTGATTCCGGAGAACGATCCAACGGTTTTATTCACCACAGCCGGGATGCATCCCCTGGTTCCTTTTTTATTGGGTGAGAAACATCCCGAGGGCAAGAGATTGGCCGATGTCCAGGTTTGTATCAGGACAAGCGATATTGAAGAGGTTGGCGATGAGACCCATCACACTTTTTTTGAAATGCTGGGTAACTGGTCCCTGGGTGATTATTTTAAGAAAGAAGCCATTGAAATGAGTTTTGAGTTTTTGACCTCAAAAAAATGGCTAAGAATAGATAAATCAAATTTGGCGGTTTCCATCTTTGAGGGCGACAAAGATGCTCCAAAAGATGAGGAGTCAAAGGAAATTTGGACGGATTTGGGTATTCCGGAGGAGAGGATTGCACCCCTTCCCAAAAAGGACAACTGGTGGGGGCCGGCCGGTGAAACCGGGCCATGCGGCCCGAGCACTGAGATGTTTTACTGGACGGGAAAGGAAACGCCTCCCAAAGGTTTTAATCCTGAAGATAAGAGATGGGTGGAAATCTGGAACGATGTTTTCATGGAATACTCTAGAAATAAAGATGGCAAATATAAGCTTCTTTCTCAGAAGAACGTGGATACGGGCATGGGGTTGGAAAGAGTGCTGTCCGCCCTCAATGGTTTGGGAGACGACTACCAGACCGACGTATTTTTACCACTTATCAGAAAAATCGGGGAATTGTCCGGCCAAAAATACGAAGACAATAAAAAGGAGTTCAGGATTATTGCAGACCACATTAAGGCGGCCGCCTTTATTATCGGAGACAAAAGGGGCATTCAGCCTTCAAATTTAGATCAGGGATACGTAGTGAGGAGATTGATAAGGAGAGCCATTCGTTACGGTAAGATTTTAAATCTGCAAGAGAACTTCTTGATACCATTGATTAAAGAGACCACTGAGATTTATAAAGACGCTTACCCCGAAGTTAAACGGAAGGAGACCGATATCATAACGATAGTCCGGAACGAGGAAGAGAAATTCGAGAAAACATTGGAGAAAGGACTAAAAGTTTTGAATACAGAATTATCAGCACGTGATTATGTGCCAGGTAAAAAGATAGAGAATATTCCAGACGTGACCCCAATAGATGGGATACCGGCTTTTACCCCTAAAGAAATTACAGGGCGTTGGCTGTTTGATCTTTATCAGACATTCGGTTTTCCCCTAGAGATGTCTTTTGAAGAATTGAAGAATAGAGGGAGAAAATTTTCTGATTCTGAAATAAAGAGAATAAAAGAAGAATTTCAAGTTGCCGTTAAAGAACACCAAGAGCTTTCACGGACAACATCCGCCGGAATGTTCAAGGGGGGATTGGCCGACAGCGGAGAACAGGCAATAAAATACCACACCGCCACCCATCTTCTGCTGGCTGCCCTGAGAAAGGTTCTGGGAAACCATGTCGTTCAGAAGGGCAGCAACATTACTTCCGAGAGATTAAGGCTTGACTTTTCCCATCCCGAAAAGATGACAAAAGAGGAAATTAAGAGGGTGGAAGACATTGTTAACCAGATAATAAAAGAGGATTTGGAAGTATCATGCGAGGAGATGAGTTTGGAAGAGGCCAAATTGAGGGGTGCTATGGGAGTTTTTGAAGACAGGTACGGGGAAAGAGTGAGGGTTTATAGTGTTGGAGAATTTTCAAAAGAAGTTTGCGGAGGCCCGCACGTAGAAAGAACCGGGCAGCTGGGGCACTTTAAGATTAAGAAAGAAGAATCTTCTTCAGCCGGCGTGAGAAGGATTAAAGCCGTGCTGGAATGAGGGGCGCGAAACGAATAATCTTGGGGTTTGAGGGAATGTCTTATTTAAAATAAGGCATTTTCTTGATATAATGTGTCAGTAGGGCATTTATCTTATGTCAGACAAAATAACAGACATCATGCCTCCCGGAGGCTCAGAACACGTCTCCGAAAGAAAAGTACCCGAGACGGTTGAGAGACCCGTCAGGCAGGAGGTAGCGCCGAGACGACGGGGTGGAAGCTGGAAATGGCTTCTCTTATTCTTTATGGCCCTGCCTCTTATTTTTGCTTTGTCCCGTTTAGGTAAGGCCGAGATAAAGATATGGCCCAAAACAAATACCGTTTTCTTTGACACCGCCCTGACGGTTGATGCGGAGGCCTCGGTGGTGGACGCCTCCGAGCAGATTATACCGGGACAGGTTTTTGAATCTACGGCCGATTTTTCCCAGGTCTTTGCCGCTTCAGGCAAGACCATGAGGCGGGCAACCGGAATAATCAGGCTTTACAACGCCTACAGCACAGAGCCTGAAGAATGGCTGGAAGGCACGAGGTTTATATCAGACGAGGGAAAGATTTTCAAATCAGACGGAGAAATAACGGTGCCGGGGGCAGAAGAAAAAAACGGGAAGCTAATCCCCAAATACGTTGATGTTCCCGTAACGGCCGCCGAAGCCGGAGAAGATTACAATATCGGGCCTTCTAATTTTTCCATCTTTGTATTCCGCGGCACCCCCAGATATACCAAGTTTTATGGAGAATCATTGGAATCCATGAAGGGGGGAGGGGAAGGCCCTCAGGTCAGCGAAGATGACCTGGTGAAGGCGGAGGAAGATGCCAAGGACAAGGCCGAGGCCAAGGCAATCAACGTTCTCAAAGAAAAAGTTTCCGACAGCTTCATCCTCCTGCCCGATGTGATTGAAACGGAAATTACGGCGACATCTTCTTCAATTTCCGCCGGGGACGAGGTAGAGAACTTCACTTTCGAGGCCAAGGCCAAGGCGGTTACCATCGCTTTCTCCCGAAGCCAGACGGAGGACTTCATCAGCGATTTCGTTCTCTCGCAGGTGCCGGGAGAAAAACTGTTTTACCGGGAAAGCCTCAACGCTGATTACATCCCCCAGGTGGTGGATTTTAATGCCGGAACCATTCAGTTGACCGTCAGTTTTTCCGGGAAGGTTTATCCCAGGGTAGACATTTCGTCCATCAAAAAGGGACTGGTTGGGAAATCGGTCAGTGAAACCAAAACGTTCCTGGAGGGGCAGGCCGATTTCACCGCTTCAGAAGTACGTTTTTGGCCGTTCTGGGTGAGGAAGGTTCCCTCCGATTTG
This sequence comes from uncultured Candidatus Saccharibacteria bacterium, assembly GCA_964566875.1. Classification (GTDB taxonomy): domain Bacteria; phylum Patescibacteriota; class Minisyncoccia; order Minisyncoccales; family JANBVM01; genus CAZEQH01. Next base: position 32,089 of record CAZMJM010000007.1, read on the forward strand.
GGAAAAATCAACATAGAATATCCCATTATCTGAAAGGTGAAAAGCGGAGGGTTGGGGATTGACTAAAATTAATATTTTTGTTAAATTAAAGTAGCTTGCAACCATTTAAACGTTTAGAACTCTAAGGTTTGCCGAGGAGTTCATTTAATTATTATTCAATTTCAACGGATTTTAAGGAAAACTAAGAACCATAAGGAAAATTAGTGAAACAAAACAAGATTAGAAAATCAGGAACAATCTTAGAGGCTTTGCCCGGAGGAACCTTTAAAGTAAAGCTTGACGACGGTAAAGAAGCCCTGTGTCATTTAGCGGGCAAGATGAGAATTTATAGAATCAGGGTGTTACCGGGAGACAGGGTAACGGTAGAGATGAGTTCCTATGATGATACGAGGGGGAGAATAGTTTATCGGGAGAGAAGCTGAGCGGCCGGACAAACTGAGGAGCCGCCAAATCTGTTTTTAGTAAAAACATTATTTATTTTATTATGAAGGTTAAATCATCAGTTAAAAAAATTTGTAAGGGATGCCAGGTAGTACGAAGGAAGGGGAGGGTTTACGTCATCTGTAAAAAGAATCCCAAGCACAAGCAACGCCAAGGCTGACCTTTCCCGACGGGAAAAGAAATCCTAAATCCCAAGCACCAAATCCCGAATAAATACCAATTATTGAAATCCAAATAGTTAAAACATTGTAAAATTTGGATTTTGATATTATTTAGGACTTAGATATTAGAATTTAGAACTTTTGTTTATTATGCCGAGAATAGCAGGAGTAAGCATACCTGAAAGCAAACATATAAAGATTTCCCTGACCTATATCTACGGAATAGGGCGTTCTTTGAGTGAAGAGATTCTGGATAAAGCAAAGATAAAACCCTCTACGAAAGCCAAAGACTTGTCCCCCGAGGAGATTAACCGGCTGCGGGAAATTATAGAAAAGAATTATATTGTGGAAGGAGAGTCCAAACGTAAAAAGATGATGGCCATTAAGAGGTTGAGGGACATCGGCTCCTGGAGGGGTATGAGACACAGCAAGGGACTGCCGGTAAGGGGCCAGAGGACTAAAACCAACAGCCGGACTATAAGAGGAAATGTAAGGAAGACCGTGGGCTCCGGGAGGAAAGCACCCCCCGCCCCTAAATAGTTATAAGTT
>CAZMJM010000007.1:33339-36732 GCA_964566875.1 uncultured Candidatus Saccharibacteria bacterium
TAGTTATAAGTTTAAAGTTAGTAATTTTAATTTCAAATACCCTTTCCCCTAGTGGAGGGGGGTCGGGGGAACCTTTCGGTGCCCCCGTGAAGGAAAACAGTATTTCGCCTAAAGGCGAAAACGTTAGAAATCCTTCGACACGGCTCAGGGCAAAGTGCCGTGGGTTTCTAAAGAGCGAAGCCTTTGAGGCTGAGCGACTGACTTAATACAAGCACTATGGGTAAGAAACGTGTCATTACTAAAACTAAAGAAGAGCTTTTAAAGGAAAGGGAAAAGGTGGAGGCTGCCGTCAAGAAGGACGTACAGCTGAAGTCTCCTCAACAGAGTAGAGAGGGGAGGCTTTACATTTTTTCCTCTTACAATAATACGGTTTTAACGTTAACCAATGAGAAAGGGGATGTTTTATATTGGACTTCAGCCGGAAGGATAGGCTTTAAGGGTACTAAAAAGGGAACTCCTTTCGCCGCTTCCAAGGTTGCCGAAGCCATGATTCAGGCCATAAGTAAATTGAAGATTCAAAGAGTCAGGGTTTTCGTGAAGGGCATAGGATCCGGTAGAGACTCTGCCTTAAGAAATCTGGCCGCCAGGGGACTGGAGATCATTTCCATTAAGGACGTAACTCCCGTGCCTCACAACGGCTGCCGGCCTAGAAAGCCGCGAAGGGTATAATTTTATGAAGGACGCAAGATGTAAAATTTGTAGAAGGGCGGGTGAGAAACTTTTTCTAAAAGGTGAAAGATGTTATTCTCCCAAGTGTGCCGTGATTAAAAAGCCCTACCCTCCCGGACCGAAGGGAAAAAGGCACAAAGGCCGTCCCTCGGAATACGCCAGGGAACTGAGAGAAAAGCAGAAGCTCAAGAACTGGTATAATCTCCAGGAAACCCAGTTCAGGAATTATGTTAAGGAGGCTCTGTCAAAGAGGGGCAGGGGTGAAGATAGCGGAACCTCCTTGATAAGGAAGCTGGAATTCAGGTTGGACAATGTGGTATTCAAATTGGGGTTCGCTTCTTCCAGGACCAAAGCCAGACAGCTTGTCTCCCACGGCTATTTCCGCGTTAACGGCCGGGCCTGTAATATTCCCTCCCGTGTTCTCAAGAAGGGAGATGTTGTTTCGGTGAAGCCGGAAAAAATCAACAAGAAAGTTATAAAAGAGGTAAAAGAATTGATTAAAAATTACAAAACCCAGAGTTGGCTCGAACTTGACAAGGGCAAGCTCGAAGGGAAGATAACTGAGGAACCTTCCATGGAGGAGGTTTCACCGTCTATCGATATGTCGGCTATCTTTGAGTTTTATTCAAGATAATATTAATAAATTAACATCTATTATGATTCCTCTACCCCACAAACCAACGATAACAAAAAAAGAAAAAAACTCCGCTCTCTTTGAAATAGAGGCGCTTTATCCTGGTTATGGCACCACGATCGGCAATTCATTGAGGAGGGTTTTGCTATCTTCCTTGGAGGGAGCTGCCGTTACCCAGGTGAAGATTAAAGGGGCACCCCATGAATTTTCGACCATTTCGGGTATTAAAGAAGACGTGATTAATATTCTTTTGAATCTCAAGCAGCTTAGGTTCAAGAGTTTTTCTGAGGAACCCCAAAGGGCCGTCCTGAAGGTTAAAGGGGAAAAGGCGGTTAAGGCCTCCGATTTTGAATTCCCCGCTCAGCTTGAAATCATAAACAAAGACGCTCCCGTGGCCACCTTGACCGACAAAAAATCAGAACTGGAAATGGAGATTCAGATAGAGAAGGGGGTGGGATACGTGGCCCAGGAGGCGATGCAGCAAAATAAGGTAGCAGTAGGCGTTATCATTTTAGATGCTATTTTCACTCCGGTCAGGAAGGTGTCTTTCAAGGTTGATAATATGAGGGTAGGGAAGAGAACGGATTTCGACAAACTTTCCCTGGAGGTGGAAACGGACGGTTCAATCACTCCGGAACAGGCCTTTGATAGAGCTTCCAGCATCCTGTGCCAACACTTTACTATGCTCTGTCAGGCTTTCCCCGAGAAAGAGCAGCCAAAGGAACCTGCTAAGAAGGAAAAGAAGGCCAAATCAACCGCCAAGAAGACGAAGAAGAAAAATCAGCCAGCTGGCGGATCATCGGCCAAGGGTAAAAAGAAAAGCTGAAATTTTATGAAAAAAAGAAGAAGAGGCAGAAAATTAAGCAGGACCAAAGATCAGAGAAAAGCGCTGCTGAAGTCTCTTGCCAGAGAGCTGGTTTTGAAGGAGCGCATCAAGACCACTGAAGCCAAAGCCAAGGAATTGTCAGGTTTTCTGGAAAAGAAAATAACCAAGGCTAAAGTAGACAACCTTGTCTCCCGGAGAGCTCTCTTGAAATATTTTTCTCCCAGCCTGGTTAAGCGTCTGGTGGAGGAAATAGCCCCCAGATATAAAGACAGGCAGGGAGGGTATACCCGAATAATAAAAATGGGTCCCAGGGAGAGTGATGGAGCCAGGATAGCCATTATTGAACTGGTCAAATAAAAAACCATGAAAAGGGAAACTAAAATCATAGACGCCAAAGACAGGACCCTCGGAAGGCTAGCCAGCGAGATAGCCGTTATTTTAAGAGGAAAGCATAAGCCCGATTTCCTCCCATATAAGGATACCGGAGACGTGGTGATGGTTAAGAATATACGAGACTTAATTATTACCGGGAGAAAGATGCAGCAGAAGAAGTATTATCATCATACAGGTTTCCCCGGTGGGATAAAAGAAGTCTCGCTAAAAAAGCTTTTTAAGGAAAATCCGGCCGAGGTTCTTAGAAAGGCGGTCTACGGTATGTTGCCGAAGAACAGATTAAGGGAAGAGCAGATAAAGAGATTAAAATTCCAAAATCAACGATAATTTCGTAATCTATGCCAAAAACTACTACCAAAAAGAAGTCAACTGCCAAGAAAAAGACCGCTGCCAAAAAGCCGGCCGAAAAAGAAGAAAAGAAAATTCCGCTAACCGGCGTAAAGAAGAGCGCCCCCAGGGCGGCGGCAAAACCAAAAAAGACAGCCGAGAAAAAGAAAGCCGAGAAAAAAACGGAAAAGAGTCAGCCCGCCGGCGGACCGTCAGCTGGTGGAGCGGTGAAGAAAACAGGCGAAGGCAATTACTATGAGGCGGTCGGCAAGAGGAAAACTTCGGCTGCCAGGGTGAGACTCTGGAGTAATGGAAAAGGTGAAGTTTTTATCAACGGAAAACCCCTGGAAAAGTACTTTTTTACCATGTCTCTCAGGAAAACGGCGGCAGCCGCTTTGACTAAGCTTGAATCTCTGGATAAGTTTAATGTTTCAGTTGTGGTTTCGGGCGGCGGGGTCGCTTCCCAGGCGGAAGCCGTACGGCACGGTATTGCCAGGGCGTTGGTAAAAATGAACCCGGAATTTCGGAAGAAATTAAAGAAATG
>CAZMJM010000008.1:0-23000 GCA_964566875.1 uncultured Candidatus Saccharibacteria bacterium
GACAATTATACCATTGCCGTTTCTCAACAATCATCCCTTTCTGACGGGCGATATTCTGCAAGTAAGCTATTTTCTGCTGTTTTATCCAACCTTTCTTTTTTCTCTGTGGAATTACCTTGGATTCTGAAATTAATGACTCTACATATTTTTCGAAGTTTTCCTTTTCTTCTTTTGTAAGCAAATAATCTAAATCTGGGAGTTCTCTCACTACTATAATTCACACCTCTTTATTTTTAATTAATCTCTTTTAAATTTAATAGAATAAAATCAAAAAATCAATAACGCTGAATAAAATCAGAAAAAACCCGAGTTGGTTTCTCATCTAATCACTCATTACTAACAACTAACAACTCATAACTAAAAACCACCCGCAAGGGTGGTTTTCAAGGGTTTACCCTGAGCGAAGTCGAATGGGTGGCTAACGGGACTCGAACCCGTGCTGAGAGTGCCACAAACTCTAGTGCTGCCATTACACCATAGCCACCATATCAGTTATTGCTCCGGTTCTTTGAACCTCTTAGTTTTTAGTTATTAGACTTAAATCTAATTACTAAATACTTTTAATTACGCAGTAATTACAGGGAGCGAAGCGACCGGTTCTCATTACTAACTACTCGTCAGGGTGCCCCCACCAGGACTCGAACCTGGAACCAATTGCTTAAGAGGCAACTGCTCTGCCGATTGAGCTACGGGGGCTTTTAATACCTTAATATCTTACTATGAAAAAAATGAAATGTCTATGCTCTTTATTCATTCTATCACAATCAAAAACCCGGGTCTTCCGCCAGCTGGCGGACCCGGGTTTTGTGTAACAAAGAAAAATCCTATTCTTTGGTCTTGATTACCTGGTCTATGATTCCGTATTCCTTGGCTTCCTGGGGAGACAGATAGAAATCGCGGTCCGTGTCTTTTTCCACCTTCTTCAGGTTCTGGCCGGTATGCTTGGCGATGATGTGATTCACCTTGTCTTTCAGCCGGATGATGTGCTTGGCCGCAATTTCAATCTCCACGGCCTGTCCTCCCACGCCGCTCACGGCCACCTGGTGCAGCAGAATCTGGGCGTTGGGCAGGGCGAACCTTTTCCCCTTGGTACCGGCGGCCAGCAGCACGGCAGCTCCCGATGCAGCCGAACCCACGCAGACCGTAGAAACCGGACAGTTGATGTACTGGATGGTGTCGTAGATGGCCAAAGCCGATGTCAGCACGCCGCCCGGTGAATTGATATAGAGCTGGATGTCTTTCTTGGGATTTTGCGAGGCCAGGAAGAGCATTTGGGCGATAATGGAATTGGCTATGGGGTCGATGATGGGTCCTCCCAGGAAGACAATCCTTTCCTTCAGGAGTCGGGAATAAATATCATACACCCGCCACCCCTGCTGGGTTTTTTCCACGATATTGGGAACAATGTTGTTTTTAGGTTTTATCATGATAGTGTAATGATTTTTAATTATTTTTTGTCAGCCTTTTTAACGGATTTAGTTTTTTTATCTTTACTTTCCTTTGTCTCTTCTTCTTCTTCTTTCTCCTTACCCTTCTTGGTTTCTTCTTTATCTTTTTTTGCATCCTCCGCTTTCTCTTTTTTCTTCTCTTCTTCTTCTTTCCCCTTCCCATCTTTTTCTTCTTTCTTCTCCTCTTCTTCCCGGTCTTCCCTTGTTTCTTCAGAAATCTTTACCTCTTTTTCATCGGTTGGCGGATTTTCTTCTTCGCTGGTTGGCGCAGCTTCTTCTTTCTCCTCGTCTACCTCCAATCCTCTTTCGTCTGAGGGACTGCGGACGTCTATTTTCCAGCCGGTGAGTTTGGCAGCCAGCCTGACGTTCTGTCCGTCTTTACCGATGGCCAGCGATAGCTGGTCTTCTGGGACGACGGCCAAAGCCTTATTTTTTGGAAGAATCTTTATCTCTAATACCTTGGCGGGACTGAGGGCGTTGGCAATGTATTCCTTGGGGTCGTCTGAATATTCAACGATGTCTATTTTTTCCCCTCCCAGCTCATTAATGATGACCTGGACCCTGGTTCCTCTCTGGCCGACGGCAGCTCCAATGGGGTCGATGCTCTCTTCTTTGGAAAAGACGGCTATCTTGGTCCTGGACCCGGCCTCCCTGGCGATTGATTTTATCTCCACGGAACCGGAGGCTATCTCCGGCACCTCCAGCTCAAAAAGGCGGGAGACCAGTTTTGGATAGGCCCGGGAAAGAAAAATCTTGGGGCCTTTTGGGGTTTCCTCTACTCTTAAAACATAAAGCTTTAAGCGCTGTCCGGGCCGATAGAATTCTCCGGGTACCTGCTCTTCCCTGGTGAGCACTCCCAGGGTCTTTCCGATATTCAACAGGATGTTCCGACCCTCTATTCTTTGGACGATTCCGGAGATTATCTGTTCTTCCTTTGATTTAAACTCTTCAAAGACCATCTTCTTTTCTGCTTCCCTGATGCGCTGCATAATCACCTGTTTGGCCGTTTGGGCCGCGATGCGTCCGTAGTCCTCTTTAGGCTCCAGAGGCAGGATGAGCTCTTCACCGGGTTTGATCTTGTCATTTATCTTTTTGGCCTCTTCCAGCATAATGTGTTTTTCCGGGTGGAAACGGATTTTTCCCTCCTTCTCTCCGCCGGTTGGCGGATTCTCTTCCTGACCGCCGGTCTTGGTTTCTTTCATCTCTTCCAGTTCTTCCTCAGAATAAATCATGCCCTCGTCGACTACCAGCTTTATCTGCCAGAATTTGATCTCGCCCGTTTCCGGCTCCAATTCAGCCTTGATGACCTGTCCCTTCTCTCCGTAATCCTTTTTGTAGGCAGCCGCTAACGCCTGTTCGATGGTTTCTATCACCACTTCCTTGGGAAGACCTTTCTCTTCCGCGATTTGGGTTATGGCCGCAGCGAAATTCTTAAAATTCATAATTTTATTTCCGTTATCAGTGATATTATTTTAAAAAAATGTCCGATTTTAAGGCGGACTCTTTTTATTCTATCAAAAATCAGGATTTAGTCAAGTGCCGGAGCACCTTTTTAATCCTGGGTTCCCTGTAGGGCTTGTCGTCGTCGAAGACCAGTCTGTTCTTTATTGTCTCGGTCTTGAAGCGCAGTTTACCTGCGGCAGTCCTTTCGGTTAATTCGGAAAGGGGGCTGAGTCTTTTCAGGAAAACTGGAATCAGACAGAGAGAGCCGAAGACGCCTGCCGGGCTGAATTTATTGAAGTGGACAGAAAGTATCAAAAAAATTATCAGCAACAGAATGGTGGCCTCGGCGGCATTCCAGGTTAAGGCCAATACAACGGGCAGAATTAAGGAAAGCCCGATTATCTTGGGGGAGAGAGCCAGGGCTGCTCCCACAAGGGTTCCGATGCCCCTGCCTCCAGCCAGCTTCAGGAAACATGACCAGTTGTGCCCCACGACCGCTGCTAATCCGCTAAGGGCCTGCAATCCGGGAGGCAGATTGAAATATTGGGCTATTCTGACGGCCGCATATCCTTTGGCAACGTCCAGCAGGCCGGTGGCTACTCCCTGCCACTTGCCGATGTTTTTAAAGACGTTGGAGCCGGAAGTCTTCCGCCATCCTATCTCCAGAATATTTTGCCGTGTGGTGAGGCGGGTAATGATGTATCCGAAGGGTATAGAGCCCAAGAGATAAGAGATTATAATTATTGAAAGGCTGTTCCAGTCCATAATGCTTACAGCTTAAGAGGGCTTTGAGGCTCCTTTTTATTAATAAGCCGGCCGATGTTCTCTCTGAGAGCGAAGACGAGGATAAGGGCTCCTATTATCCCGAAGGCGAAATACTGCGGGAAGAAAAAATACAGGAAGATGGAGAAAAGCCACGGGAAAATCAGGTTGGCCAGAGAAGTTCTTTTTGTGACAGCGAAAATGAGAATCCATATAAGGAAGGCCGGGATGAAGAATTTCAGACCAACCAACCCCAGACAGGCCCCTAAAAAAGTGGAGCCTCCTTTCCCTCCTTTGAATCGGAAAAAAACCGGGAAGATATGGCCGATGGTTGGCAGCAGAGCCACCGCTGTGATTTGCCAGTTATTTTCAAGCAGCGGCCTGGCCAAAATAACGGGCAGGGCGCCCTTGGAAAAATCCAGCACAGCTACCAGGCTTCCCCATTTCCAACCCGCTGCACGCGCCACATTGGTGGCAGTAGAAGATTTACTTCCTATCTGGGTGATGTCAATTCCCAGCAGCTTACCTATGATGTGCCCGAAGGAAAGAGAGCCGACGAGATAAGAGAATGCAGATACTAACAAAAAGGTAGTCATGCTCTAGAGGGGGATATTGCCGTGTTTTCTGGGAGGCCTGCTCTCCCTCTTGTTCAATAGAGATTCCAGGGATTTTATCAGGACCAATCTGGTCTGGGAAGGGTCGATTATCTTATCTATCTGACCGAGCCTGGCCGCCTCATAGGGGTTGAGAAAGGACTTCCGCAGCTCTTCTACTTCCTCTTTTTCCAATTTTGCGGGGTTCCTGCTCTTGGCTAATTCTTTCCTGTAAATTATCCTCACCGCCTGCTCGGGTCCCATGACGGCAATCTGGGCCGAAGGCCAGGCCAGAACCAGATCGTATCCGAGTTTTCGCGAAGCCAGTGCGATGTAGGCACCGCCGAAGGCCTTTCTTAAAATAAGGCTTATTTTGGGGACTGAAGCTTCGGAAAAAGCATAGAGAACCTTGGCTCCGTGTCTGATTATTCCCCTTGTTTCCTGGTCGACGCCTGGAAGATATCCCGGAGTATCTACCAGATTAATGAGAGGAATATTGAAGGCGTCGCAGAATCTGACAAATCTGGCTATCTTGTCTGAAGAATCAATATCCAGGGTGCCGGCCATGGTCTTGGTCTGGTTGGCCACAATGCCCGATACCATCCCTCCCATTCTGGCCAGGCCGACTACGGCGTTTGTGGCAAACTGGGGATGGATTTCAAAAAATGAATTCTTGTCTGTTACTTCCGCAATCACCTCCCGTATGTCGTATCCTTTTTCTTCTTTCTCCGGAACTAGTTCCAGAAGGCGGTAATTTTCTTCCTGTTCGAAGAGTTCCGCCAGCAGGCTTCTTTCCCGGGGCGGGTTTTCAAGATTATTTTGGGGAAGGTAAGAGAGCAGTCTCTTGACTGCTGCAAAACAATCTCTTTCCGAGTTAAACGAAAGGTGGGCACATCCGCTCTTGGAGTTATGAATTTCGGCCCCTCCAAGATCTTCGGCGGAAGCCTTTTCTCCGGTGACCTTTTCTATTACCTTAGGCCCGGTGATGTACATCTGTGATATGCCGCCTACCATGAAGACAAAATCAGAAAGGCCGGGAGCGTAAGACGCGCCTCCCGCAGAAGGACCCACGATTACCGATATCTGAGGGATTATACCCGAAGCCTTTATCATTTCCCGGAACAGCGAGGCATAGCCGTCGAGACTTAATATCCCTTCCTGGATCCTTGCCCCGCCCGAATCGATGATGCCGATGACTGGACTGCCGGTTTTCCTGGCCGTCCTGATTACCTTAACTATTTTTTTTCCGTGCATTTCACCGAGCGAACCTCCTATCTTAGAAAAATCCTGGCTGTAGACATAGACCTGGCGCCCATTAATTTTCCCGAATCCCGTGATGACGGCGTCTCCGGGGACTTTCTTCTCTTCAAGACCCAATTTATTGAACCTGGTTTCCATAAAGGGGTCGATTTCCTCAAAGCTTTCCAGGTCCAACAGAAGCTCTATCCTCTCCCGGGCGGTAAGTTTACCTTTCTGGTGCTGTTTTTCAGCCAGCTCGGAATTATTGAGCTCTTTCACTTTTTTATTCAATTGTTTGACGTCTTCTTCAAAATTCATATTTTCTTTATTTTCAGCCTATGCTATTCGCTGATTATTTTCAACTGAGTTTTAAGCTCGCCGACTATTTGATTAATAATGGTCCGGTTGTCAACTTCTTTCCCCAGTTCCATTTTAAGAGAAGTAGCGGTGTTTTCCAGCCTTTCGGGGAAGCTGTTTATGTTGGTGTTCAGTCCGATTCCCATGATGGAAAACCTGACTTCCGACCCTACGACGGCCTCCGTTAAGATGCCGGCCACCTTTTTCTGATTGATATAAACGTCGTTGGGCAACTTGATGAATGGCTCTAAATCAAAGTTTTCTTTGATGACCTTGGCGACCACGAAGGAGGCCAGGATGGTAAGGATCTGGATGTCTTCTAACGTGCTCTTCGGCAGGATGATGGAAAAATAAAGTCCTCCTTTTGGGGAAAACCAAAAATCTTTTTTTCTTCCATGTCCGGCGGTTTGTTCTTCCGCCCAAATAACCAGCCACGGTTCGTGTTTTTTCTCTTTGGCCAGGATATTGGTGGAGGTGACCTTCTTGTGCTTTTCTATTTTCATGGTTATTCCATGGTTATTAATACTTCTCCCTCTTTCACGTTTTGTTCTTTCTCAACTCTAATCTTCCTTACCCTTCCCTTAAAATCGGCAACAATTTCGTTTTCCATTTTCATGGCGGACAATAGTATCACCTTCTTATCTTTCTCGATTTGTTCCCCTTCTGCCACGAATATTTCAGAAACCGTGCCGGAAATGGGGGCTATTATCTTTTTTTCAGAAAAGCTTTTTTTGGGCAGGGAGGCTTTGGCTAAGGGAAGATTTTGTTTCTGTCGGCTGGCTTTTCTGAAATCGAATTCTTCACCCGCTACCCGTATCTTAACCAGATCTTTCCCCTCCGGCTTTATCTCCACCTCGTATTCCTTATCCCTTATATTAAGTTTGAATTTCCTTTCTTTCATGGTTGTTCGCGGAACATCCGCAGGCGTTCTGCCATCAGCCAGCTGGAGGGCTTTTCTTCCCCTTTTTCGGGAAGACCGTTGCCGTTCCGGTCAAGGCTTTTATAGATTTGGAATATTATTTCGGCTAATTCTTTATTGTTCAACTCTTTTTTCTGGGGAGGCTTCTGGAAGCAGGGCTGGCAGGAAAGCCTGTCAAGGACCTTGCTCTTTTCAATAAAGTTGGTGGTGAATTTTCCTTGGAGGAAATCGGGATTCTCCACCAGGAGGTTAAAGAAAGGAATAGTGGTGGGTACGCCCTCCACCACCATCTCTCCCAATGCTCTCTTGAGGCGAGAGACGGCTTCTTCCCTGGTTTTACCGTGGGAGATTACTTTGGCGAGCAGAGAATCGAAATAGGGGTAAACTTCCTGCCCTTCGTGCAGGAAGGTGTGCAAGAATATTCCCTGGCCTCCGGGAGGAATGTATCTCTGAATTATTCCCGGGGTAGGCCGAAAATTCTTTTGGGTATCTTCCGAATTTATCCTGGCCTCCACGGCCCATCCGTTAAAATTGATGTCGCCCTGGGAGAAGGAAATCTCCTGGCCCTGGGCCACCCTTATCTGTTGTTCTACTATATCTACCCCCGTGATGGCTTCGGTGACGGGATGCTCTACCTGGAGCCTGGGGTTGGCTTCCAAAAAATAGAAATTCTTGTGTTCGTCCATCAGAAATTCAATGGTCCCGGCTCCCCGGTATTTGAGCTTGGCGGCGAATCTCACTGCCAGGTTTCTTATGTTGTTTCTTTCCTTCTCGTTCAGGAAAGGTGAGGGGGCTTCCTCGAAAAGTTTCTGGAATCTTCGCTGAATGGTACATTCCCTCTCGCCCAGATGAACTACCTTCTTTCGATCACCCAGGATTTGCACTTCGATGTGGCGGGCATTGGGGAGGTGTTTTTCAAGGAAAAAGTCTGTTTCGGAGAAAGCGGTGGCAATTTGCCTTTGGATACCATCTGAAATATTGAAGAGGTCTCCGAAATCAATCTTGCCGTCGATGACCCTTATTCCTATCCCTCCGCCTCCTTTTTGAGCCTTGAGGATAAAGGGTGGTTTTATTCGATAGACCCATTTTACCAGGTCCCTCTTTGTTTTGATGGGGCCGTTGCTGGCCGGAAGGGTGGGGATGCCGACCTTCCGGGCGATTCTTTTAGCTTCAACCTTATCTTCCAGCTTTCTTAAGGTGTTGAAATGGGGCCCGATGAAGCGCACCCGGTTTTTCTCACAGAGTCTGGCGAACCGCCAATTTTCCGACAAAAAACCGTAACCCGGATGGATGGCGTCGGCCCTGGAAGCCTTGGCTATCCTGATGATTTTTTTCATATCAAGATAGCCGGCTGACCCTTCTTTTTCCAGGAAATAATACTCGTCAGCCAGCCTGGTTTCCAAAAAATTATGTTCCTGACCTGGAACGGGACAGAGGGCTACCGTCTTGATGTTCATTTCCCGGCAGGTCCTTATTATCCGCAGGGCTACTTCCCCGCGATTGGCGACCAGGATTCTCTTAATCTCCATGGTTATAAGGTTTTTTTGAAAGTTTTGATATTTCCCGCATAACGGTGTCGGTTGTTTTCCTTAAGATTGTGTAGTATTGTCTGTCGTTTCCCTTGTTCCATTCTCTGTTTGAAAATCTCAGCGGTTTTCCGATAGATACGATCCTCTTGGGAGAATGTGGTATTCTTCTGAGACCGACGGGCAGAACGGGGCGGCCGCTCCTTAGGGCGATTTCTGCCACTCCGGTTTTCCCCCTCAACAGCTCTTTTTTCCGGTTGGTATCCCCCTCCGGAAATAGGACGACGATATCACCATCTTTCAGGCAGTCCATCATTTTTGTCATGATGGCCCCTCTATCGCCCGTTTTTCTATTAATGAGTATCGGCTCCGAAAAGTAATAAAGCAGGCCCGATAAGACCGCAGTCCTGATAGTATCCATAGCGCCCACAAAACGCAAGCTTCTTAATCTTTTTTTCAGTACGTTGCCGATAAACCAATAATCCAGGCCGTTGATGTGGTTGATGGCTGCAATGAAATTTTCCTTCTCAGGTATGTTTTCTCTGCCCTCTATCCTGTCGGTGAAAAGAGCGGCGGCGGGCAGCATAAAAAGTCTGCAGGCCCAAACGAAAGGGGTTTTCATTTTTCTTCTATTTCAGCCTTTAGCGAGGCTATTTCCATCATTACCTTGTCCGTCGTTTTGATTAGGAACTCTCTCTTTTCCATATCGTTTAATCCGCCTCCGCCAGCTGGCTGATTCTTTCCTTCCATCTCCTGCTCAAGGTAGATGGGCTTTCCGATGTTTATTTTAGTTATTCTTTTGATTTTTAACTTTCCCCCGGGAGGCAAAAGTTTGAAGGTGCCGCTGATGGCGGCCGGGAGGATGGGCGTTCCCGTTTCTAAAAAAATCTTCGCCACTCCCCACTTTCCCTTGCCCAATCTGCCCGTTCTCGTTCTGGTGCCTTCGGGATAAATAATCAGGCTGTCGCCTTTTCTTGCAAATTCTATAGCCTGGTCAACGGCCTCTCTTTTTGAGTTTTCATCTTTCCTGTTAAGGCGGATGACTCCGCCCAGAAAATAGATGATGTACAGTGCCAGCTTGGTCAAACCGCCGTACTGGTCCGTCTGTCCGATGAAATGGAATCTCCTGGGAACGCAGACGTAGCCGTTGATTATCTCATCCAGGTGGCTCTGATGGTTGGTGGCCAGGATAAAATTTCTTTCCGGTATGTTCTCCTGCCCCCTGATTTCCTTAATTAATAAAATTTTTACGATTGGGGCTAAGAAAATTTTACAGAACCAGGAAACCGCTCTGTTCATGACTCTTCTGCCTTTTCCCGGATGAGTCTCCGGGAATCTTCCATTATCTCTTTTATTATTTCAGCGCAGGTTTTGATTTCTGAAATTCCGCCGGCGCACGATCCGCACAACAAGGGGGCATATTCTATATTGCCGCTTTCAATCTTGGAGCTGGAGAATCTATCCGCCCTTATCTCTTCTGGAAAGGCGTTCTGTTCTTCCATTTTTTGTATATTCTCCGTCAGTTTGTTTTCCAGGGCTCTTACCGGGTAACCGGTAAATCTGGCCGCCACTACGATGTTTTCTTCCGTTGCCTTCAGGATGGCGTTTTTGTAGTTGTCATGGGCCAGGCATTCTTTACTGGCTAAGAATCTGGTGCCCAGCTGGACCCCGTCGGCTCCCAACAGGAAAGCCGCGGCGGCGCTTCTCCCGTCGCATATTCCACCGGCTGCGATAAGAGGAATATTGAGGCTTTTGGCTGCCTGGGGAACCAGGACCATGGTGGTTATCTTGCCGATGTGTCCTCCGGATTCCAGGCCCTCTACCACCACCGCGTCGGCTCCGTTATCCTCCATTTTTTTAGCCAAACGGGACAGTCCTACTACCGGGATTATCTTAATTCCGGCCTTTTTCAGGTAAGGGAAAAGAGGCAGGGGGTTTCCTCCTCCGGTAAAAACGATGGGAACCTTTTCCCTGATGACCACTTCGGTAAGCTCCTGGATGTTTGGGTTTCTCAGCAAAAGGTTGGCTCCAAAGGGTTTGTCGCAAAGCTCCTTGGTTTTTTTTATTTCTTCTTCCAGCCAGGAGGCGGGGAGGAATCCCGCTCCTATTACCCCTAAACCTCCGGCGTTGGAAACTGCCGAAACCAGGGCGGAATCGGATATCCCGGCCATGGCCCCTTGGATGATGGGATATTCTATATTAAGAAGCTTGGTAAGCTTGTTTTTCTTGGGCATAAGTTAGTTGGCTGATATTAGCGGTTCTTTTTTTAGGATAGCGTTGGCTTCCTCCACCAGTTCTGTCAGCAGTTCTTTCACGGAAACTATCTTTTCAATCCTCCAGAAATTGGAGCCGGCGAAGAACAGGCCGTTTTCTACATCTCCCCTACGGGCGTTTTCCAGAGCCTCCAGGATGCAATAGCTCTTATCGCAGACGATACCGATGCAGCCCTGACACTTTTTGGGATCGGGTTTGGGGGCTTTCCCCTCCAGTATTTTATCGACGAGAGGGCTGCGGATGGCCCGGCCGGGCAGACCCACCGGAGAATGAATGATGACCCCGTCTTCTTTCGTTGCCTTCAGGTAAGCTTCCTTGAAATTTATGTGGGCGTCGCACTCCCTGGTGGCTACGAAACGGGTAGCCATCTGGACGCCTTTGGCTCCCGCCCTGAACATTTCCACGATGTCTTTCCCATTAAAAATGCCGCCGGCCGCTATTACCGGGATTTTAACCTCCTCGACCACCTCTTTGACGATATCTATGGTTTTGCGGAAGGGATGTCCTTCGGGGAAACCGAGATGGCCTCCGGCATCCATGCCCTCCACCACTATGGCTGCGGCTCCCATCTTTTCTCCTTTCCTGGCCACTTTAACGGACGAAGCCATGGAAAATATGGGAACGTGAAATTTCTCTCCCAGCTTGAAAATATCCTCTCTGAATCCGGCACCCTGGATTACCAGGTTGACCCCTTCTTCCATGGCGGCCGTTACCAGTTCGGTGAACCGGCTGACGACGCCCATGATGTTGATGCCTATCATTCCCTTGGGACCGGCGATTTCCCTGGCCTTCTTTATTTCCGACCTGACCTCTTCTGGGTCCCGCATGCCGGAGACGGCTACTATGCCGACAGCTCCGTTCTTGGCGACGTTTCCTGCCAGATTGTGCAGCGCTACTCGTACAGCCATACCTCCCTGGATGATGGGAATTTTAGCAAAAACGCTCCCAACCTTTAAGGAAGGCAGCTCTCTTTTGGCAACGGGTTCTCCCTGTTCGGCTTCTTCCTTTTTCTCTGCCAGCTTATCCTTATCCACTACGGCCACCACGAATCTCACTTCGCACTTTTTGTCGTCGCCGACCAGGGCTTCCCCTATGAAATTGGCTATCTTCTGGCCGTAGAATCCGAGCAGTTTTACCTTATACTTTATTCTGTCTCCGGGGAAAACCGGCTTGAAGAACTGAGCGCTCCTGACCTGATAGGCCAGGAGGTGTTTGTCTTTGTGGTTTTCTCCCATCTTTTGCCTCAGCAGGACGGTAGCGGTCTGGGCCATTCCCTCCACCATCAGCACGCCGGGCATGATGGGAAAATCGACGAAATGCCCCCTAAAGAAGGGGTCCTGTGGAGAGGTATTCTTGTAACCTATAACGGTGCTCCCTTTAATGCTCTCTATCTCATCCACCCAGAGAAAGGGGTCGTCGTAGGGTATGATTCTCTTGAGCTGTTCTTTGTCGAACATCATATTGATAATCCTCCGTCGATTTTGATTATGGTCCCCGTAATAAATTCGGCTTTCTCTGAGGATAAAAAGGCCACCAGGCTGGCAATTTCCTCCGGCTTTCCGAATCTTCCCAGAGCGGTCAGTCTTTTTACCTGATTCTTGAATTCCTCCGGGAGCCTTTCGGTTAATGAAGTTTCTATAAAGCCCGGGGCCAGAGCATTGACGGTGACCCCAAACCTTCCTACTTCCTTGGCTAAAGCCTTGGTGAATCCGGCAATGCCGGCCTTGGCTGCTGCATAGTTGGTCTGTCCGAAATTACCCCTCAATCCCACCAATGAGGACATATTGACGATTCTCCCCCGGCTTTCAATTATCAGGGGCAGGGCCGCCTTGGTGCAGTTGAAAACTCCGGTGAGGTCTATGTCTATCACATCCTGCCATTCTTCCCGGCTCATCTTGGCCAGGGTCCTGTCTTTACATATGCCGGCATTGTTGACCAGTATATCCAGTTTACCGAATTCTTTCTTTACCGCCTGCATCATAGCCTCTACTTCTTCCAGCTTTGAAACATCGGCCGCAAAATAGGCAGCTTTAGCCCCATTTCCCTGCAGTTCTTCCTTTAATTTTTTCAGGTTTTCTTTCTGGCCTTCAATATCGTTTAAGGCTATTGAAGCTCCCTGAGAAGCCAACTCCAGGGCGATAACCCGGCCTATTCCCTGAGAGGAGCCGGTAATAAGAGCCACTTTTTCTTTAAGCATAGGATTGATTTGATTTAATTTAATTTAATCTTATAACTTTTTTAGATAAATAGACCAGCGCCCCCAATACGCTCTTAAGGCAGTCCCCGGTTAAAAAAGGTAAAAAGCCTAAAGACAGCGCTTTTGAAATGCCCACATAACCTGTTAACCATAAAAGGCCCGGGATGTAAATGACCAGAGAAGACGCTGCCATGGTTGCGATTACGGCTGCAATATTTTTGTTTTTTATTCTTTCCGTCAGATATCCGGCGGTGAAGGCGGCTGCCGGGAAACCGAGGATGTATCCAAAGGTTGGGCTGAAGACGTAAGCTAATCCTCCTCCGCTGGAAAACCACGGAAGGCCGAGCAGTCCTCCTGCCAGGTAGGTAAGTTGAGAAGCGGTACCCCTTTTTTTTCCTAACAAGGCGCCGCTTAAAATAACGGCCAGGGTTTGAAGGGTAAAAGGAACAGGACCCAATCCTGCTTTCATTTCCGCTGCCATTCCCGTCAGGATGGAAAACGCCAAAACCAGCATTACGTCTTTTGTGACTGATAATACTCCTGCCCAGGCGGACGGGGCGACCGTCTGTTTTGCGGGATTAATAAAATTGTTCAATATCATATTGGAGCGCTTTTATATCTCTTCCCGCTATGGGAACATCTTGAATTTTAATATTTTTAAGATGCCCTGGCAACTCTTTCTGGAGGGTGATTTCCGCAAAAACCCTTTCCAAATTAAGAGGGTTAAAACTGGCCAGAATAAGGCCCAGGAAAGCTGTGTAACCCGTGGATTTCTTAATGGATATCGCTTCGGCTGTCGTCAGGAAAGCAGGCAGGACTTTTTGGAGGGCGGGCGCGATTTTTTGATATTCGGGAAGGCCTTTAACTGAGAGAAATGAATCTTTATTCAGAAGCCTTAAAATATTATCCAAAGGTCCACGGACTTTTAGCTCGTTGTCCAGCTTCATGATTGGGAGATTTAGGATAAAGTCACTGTTGAATGCTTCCTCCGACACCTCCAAAGTCATACCGCCTGTATCTCTCTTAACGAAACTGGTTTGCGCGATATTTAAGGGAGATACCTTATTCTGCTGGCACACTTCCAGTAAGCGGGACTTGGCAGCGGCCGTCTCTAAGGCGACTTCGTCGAACGTCTGGGCCGCAACCTTGATGTTTTCCCGGGAAACCCCTTGGGCGAGTAAATATCGTAGGGCTGCATCCAAAAACTGGGGGCTGGTATTTTCCCGGAAGTAAGGATGCTGGGCCGAAACCAGAGTGGGAAGAACCAAAACCTTGGAGCCTCTGTCAAGGCCCAAGCCATCGGGCTTGAGAAGGGCGATGGCCCGCTCCAGACCTTCCAACACGTCGTATTTTGTCCTCCAGACAGATACGGTGTCTTCACCGGGTAAGGTCTTTATTTCAAAATCGTCTCCCATCTTATATTCTTTGGGTGACTTGAAAGTCCAGCGGTTTTTGTTTTCGTCTTCCAGCACCAGGACAAAATAAGGCACCTGCGGGTGGAGGATGGTGGGTATTGCCACCCTGGATACCCCTATCACCTTAATCTTCCCTCCTTCGCCAATCCTTATCAGTTTCTGGAAGCAGTCGGGGCATTTGCCGACGGGATACTGCCATGTTTTTTTACACTGCGGGCACTGATAGAACATGTTTGTATTTGTGGATTTTTAAAATATTAACAGAAATGATAGACTATATATTATTATGAAAACGCTTTATTTACCAGCCGATGTTAGGGAAGAGCTCAGAAAACCCTGGGGTATTTCCATCTTCGGTACGGAAGAAGAGATAAAAAAAGCATACGACAGGATTATCAGGGAAAAGCAGTACGACCTGATTATCACGGTAGGAGACAAGTGTTCCCTCAGCCTCGCCTCAGACGTTAAGATCTTTGACTGTAAGATAAACAGAAAAGACATAGAACAGGCTACTCCCTTTGATTTGAAAGTTGCCAATCCCCCGGGGACTATTCAGGAAGAGGCCTGGCAGGCGGTGGAGAAGGCTATCCGCGAGAGAAAGAACGTTTGCGTAACCGGGGAGGAAGACCTTCTGGTCATCCCTGTTGTCTTGCTGGCAAAAGAGAACACGGCAGTAGTGTACGGGCTGAGAGGAAAGGGAATATGTCTGATAGAGATTGGGCCCGGAATCAAACAGGATTTCAAGAATATAATGAGCAAGTTTCAGGTTAAGCGGTTCTCTGAAGGATGTGAACCGTAACACTGCCTCCCGTCCCTCCGATGTTATGGCAGAGACCCGTTCTTGGAACGGGATTTATTTGTCTCTCTTTTTCGCATCTGCCTCTCAGCTGATTGGTAATTTCATAAACCTGGGCCAAGCCGGTCACCGATATGGGGTGTCCCTTAGCTTTCAGACCTCCCGAGGTATTGACGGGAAGCTTGCCGTCCCGGTTGGTCTCGCCGGAGCGGATAAACTTGGCTCCCTCGCCTTCCTTGCAGAAGCCAAGGTCTTCGTAAGAAAATAGCTCCACGGAGGTGAAGGCGTCATGGACCTCCGCTATCTCGATATCCTCAGGCTTCAATCCGGCCTGTTTGAAGGCCTGACGGGCCGCTTTCCCGGTGGCTATAAAATGATGCAGATGCTCGCGGCCGAAAGTGAGCATATAGTCTGTGGCAAATCCCGAACCCATGATTTTGATATCGGTCTTCTCGCGGGTTAACACTGCCGCCGCCCCTCCGTTGACCGACAGGGAGCAGTCCATCAGGCGGAGCGGGGAGGCCACTACCGGGGAATTTTTTATCTTTTCTAAGGGAACGGGACGCTGGTAAAAGTAGGCTTTGGGATTGACAGCGGCGTTCTGATGATTCTTAAAAGCGATAAGGGCCAGGTCATCCATGGAGGCCTTATGTTTTTTCATATACTGCTGCCAGACCAGGGCGTTTTGGACCGGAAACAGCAGTCCCTCCGGCTGCTCTATCATTCTTTCGGAGGCAGACAATATCCAATCAACGGTTACTTCGCTCCTATTATCAACGAGTTTTTCTCCGCTGACAACCAGGACGTTATCGAACCCTAAGCGGTTGGCCGTCCAGACGGCTACCCCTCCGCCGGCGCACACCGAGGGAAGCTCTATAATGGGAACGTTGGTTTTGAAAAGGTCTGACATGACGGATACCTTATGGGTCTGATGCTCCCCTCCGGCGGCGCTTGATACGGCCGAAATCACAATGGCGTCCATGTCCGAAACGCCCATGCCGGCATCCTCCAGGGCTTCAAGGGCAGCCTTAAAAGCCTGCTGCCACCAGGGCTTCTGAGAATAATTGAATTTTGTCATTCCTACTCCTTTGATGTACATAACAATAAGAAGTTTAAGTCTCCGCCAACCAGCTCAGCGTGAGGCAGCCGGGCCCGAAGCCGGCCGTACTGGCTTCGGGATTAACGCCTATGAATGGTACCTCAGCTTCTTTCATCCTGCTTTTTATCTCCTTTTTAATCGATTCTGCCTCCTTGATATTGTTGCTGTGGCCTATCAATATCCTGATTTTCTTTGAGACCTTCCTTTTTTTTCTGCTATTCCTGATGGTTTTCTTAATCAGGGCCTGGCGGTAACCTTCCGCCAGCACTACCCCGCCTTTTCTGTAGTGGCCATTTTTGATTTCAAAGAGAGGATTAAGCTTTATTATCTTATCTATGTTGCGGGCCCATCGGGCGTAGGCGGGTTTAATCCCCTGCACTTTATCCAACCACCTCATATCTTTGGCGGCGGCATAGGAGCGTACCTGCGGGATAAGCACCCTGAGCTTTTTTATAACCTCCTCCAATTCCCATTGTTCCTGTATCAGTTCTATGGCGCGCAATAATATTAAGGTTTGTCCTCCGGCCGCGTTGAGCGAGTCCAGGACGAATACTCTCTTTGGGTCTTCCAGCTGTTTCTTTGCTTCCATGGCATTTCTGAAAGCAGCGGAAATTTTGGATGAACCGGTGATGCACAGCACTTTTTTAAAATCGTTCAGCTGTTTATGGAAAGCTTGAAGGTATTCGTCGGCGGTCGGCGGCGAAAAGGAAGGAAAGAGGAAATCTTTTTTTCTTTCCATCGCTTGGAAAATACCGCCTTCTTCTTGCCGTAAAGTGCTGTGGAAATTAATCTTTTGTATGTGGTATCTTTCTTCTATCTTGGGCAGGAGGAGCGCCTGGTCGTCAACCATCAATCCGATGGAAATCGTTCTCAGAGATTCTTCTCCTACCACCTCGTTGGACATGTCTTCCATCCGCAGGTCCTGAATCTGCCCCAAACCTCTCATCATCTCTTTTACCTCTTCGGGATAATCGGTGTGGATATGTATCTTTATCCTATTTTTTACCCTGACGATGTCAAGGCAGTTACCGAACCTTTTTAACTTTTCCGTAATTTCCTTTTGGCTGAAGGGGGAGTCTTCAATCAGGGAGACTATTTCATACCTGTTGGATAGAACCTGGACAAATCGCTTGATTTGCTCGGCAGAAGACGCTTCCTTTTCTTCTTCTCCGCCGGCCGGGGGACCCTTTCCTTCCAGAGCCTCCAGGTAAGCTTCCAATATAATGAGAAATCCCAACCCTCCTGCATCTACCACATTAGCTTTTTTGAAAATCTCCATTTTCTCTCTGGTTTCCATGAGGGCTTTACCTGCCGCTTCCTTCACATCTCTCAGGATTTTTATAATGTCCTTTTCTTTTCCCGATTGTTTACGGAAGGTGGCGGCGGCTGCATCGATAACGTCCAGTATGGTTCCTTCCCGGGGATGCTGGATGCTTTCTCTGGCTGCGGCGGCGCCTCTTTCGAAACCCCTGGTCAGGCCTTCGGCCTCCAGGGGATTGGAATTGGAAGAGGCGGATATCTCTTCCAAAAACCCTGCTAAAAAACCGGTATATATTACACCGGCGTTGCCCTGAGCATTGCTCAGGGCGCCTTCCAGTATGGCGTCGGCCAGACCGGAGATATTTTCGAATTCCTTATTTTCTACCGCCTCTTTGATGCCGGACAGGGTTTTGGCGATGTTATTGCCGGTATCCTGGTCCGGTACGGGAAAAACGTTTATCTTGTTAATTTCTTCCTTCTCCTGCTCAATCTTGCGCCAAGAGGCCAACATCATCTCTTTTAATTCTCTTTTGGTGAGATGGAACATAATAGTCTCTATCGGTTAGCGGGATTTAGGACGTTCGGACAGAAGTATTTTATAGGTCGGAGGCATGCTTACTTAAACTTTTCCTCCAGGTCCTTTAGAATTCTGGCAGCCAGGTCTTTGCCGCCCAAACCGAAAGCCAATCCCAGGGTCAGGGCGGTGGTCGCCACCATCCCTATGAAGATTGCCAGGATTAATGGCGGGGTAATCCTCAGTTGATAGAGGATAGCCAGTATGGCAAAAAACCAGATTATCCACCTTATAAAAGTGCCCAAAAATTTGGAGTAGATGATTTTTTCCTTTTCCAGGGTTCCCACCACAACCTTTTGGGAAAAGTCTGCCAGGAAAGCGGCCACGATGAATATCAGCCCCGCCGTAAAGATATTGGGAAGATAGGTTATTACCTGCCGCAGAAAGGAGCTGAACTGTGTCAGGCCGAGGAGCTCGGAGGAGCTCATCAAAAATAATAGGATGATAAACCACTTTACTATTTCGCCGAAGAACTTCGCTCCGTCCAATTCTATATCCAGCCTGGCAAAGGCGGGCTGGATGCCTATCCTTTTCAGTACCTGGTTTAACCTTATTTTATAAAGGAAAGCCTCAACCAGGTTTTCTAAGAATTTGGCGGCAAAAATTCCCACAAGGAAAAGGAAACTTGCTCCCAGGATAGAGGGAGAAATATTGGTTAAATTATTCAATAACGAATTAAGTGTTTCTTGGAACATATTGCCTTATTTTACCATTTTGCGCCGTGAAGGTTCAAGGCGTAGCCCAGCCTGTTTACTATTATATGTAGGAAGAAAGTAAGCGCCAAAAGGGTCAGCCAGACGAGGAAGGGAACGCTGACGACGGGAAAGAGGGTTAATAGGAAAGCCGCCCCGATAACATAGTTTATCTGGTCGAAAGGGAGGAAAGGAGCTCCCGGTTTCAGGTTCAACCTTCTCTTGATCATGGCAAAAAAAATGTCTCCCAATACCGCTCCTCCGGAGAGCAGGAGGCCGACTGACAGAACGTCAGCCTGTCGGTAGTTGAAAAGGCTGACGGAGGCGAAGCCTGGGAAACGGAAGAGCCAGGACTGGAAAAAAATCACGGCCAACCCGACCGCAATACCGCAGAAGGCACCCCGCCAGGTTTTATGGGAGCCGAAGATTGATTTCCCGTCGGGAAAATGCTTTCCTGAATCTATGGGTTTATTCAGAAAATTCAGCACCCCCATCTTTTTAGCCAGGGGCGGGGTCATATTGGTGAAATAGGCAGGTAAGAAAAAATAGAAACTGGCAATCAGCAATTTGAACATTGTTGGAATTTATTGGAGGTTAGGTTTTGTGTTAGAATGAATCTATGAAATGCGACCTTCACGTTCACACCGACTATTCCTATGATAGCACTTCTCATCCGCATCAAGTAGTGGAAAGGGCGCTGGAGAAAGGAATCGATTGTCTGGCCGTCACCGACCACGGGGAGATAGATGGGGCCTTGGCTGCCAGTGATTACGCCGCCGATAAGTCAGTTTTAATTATAACGGGCATTGAGGTCAAGAGTAAGTCCGGCGACATTATAGGATTGGATGTCAGGAAAGTTGTTCCAGACGGTTTGTCAGCAATCGCCACCATAGCGGCGATAAAGGCCCAGGGCGGTCTGGCAGTCATCCCTCACCCTTTTTCCCGCATATATGGATTCAAAGGAGACATGGCAGACCTCCTGGGGGATATAGATGCCGTAGAGGCAAGGAATTCGTTATTGTCCAGTCATGAAAACGAAAAAGCCTGGCGTTTGGCCAGGGAAAATAACTTGGCCTTCACGGCTGGTTCCGACGCCCATTGCTTAAGCGCTGTCGGACGGGTTTTCCTTGAGATTCCCGGCACCTCTCTCACCAAAGAAAAGGTTCTGGAGGCGATAAGGTTAAAGAATGCCGTTCCGGCAGGAAGGGAAGCTGATTGGCCGGAGAAGACCGTCAGATTCTGCCTGAGAGCATTCGCCAAACTACAGCATTATGCTGGAACAAAAAAGGGAAAAGTTTAAATTTATTGAAGAGAAAATAGGGAGTTTTTTCTCGCGGCTCGGGTTGAACGCCAATCACTATACTCTTATATCCATACTTTTGGTACTGGCTTCTTTTTATTTCCTAAGCAGGGCCGCATTTCTTCCGGCCCTGTTATTCTTTGCTGCAGCGGCATTAATGGACCTGGTGGACGGAGCGGTGGCCCGGTTCAGTCAAAAAGCTTCTAAAAAAGGCGCTTACCTTGACACTATCTGCGACAGGTATGTTGAGGCCGTAATCCTCCTGGGATTTCTTACCCTGCCCCTGCCTTTTTACTTTGCGGTCCCTGCTAAGGTATGGGTCTTTATCGCTTTTTTCGGCTCCCTAATGACCACCTATGCCAAAGCGGCGGCCAAAGAAAAAGGGCTCGTCAGACAAGAGTTGAGGGAGGGTCTATTGGGAAGAGGAGAGAGAATGATTCTCATAGCGGCAGCCTTATTGCTCGGCGCTTTTAATATCTATTGGGCGCTCTATCCCATTGTTATAATGGCCGTTCTTTCCAATTTCACGGCTCTTCAGCGCATCTATCTATCCCTCGCGCCAAGATAAGGCCAGGGCATCCGGGCCCGCTATGGCACCGATTACGTTATCGACCAGGTTTATGAAAATAACCTGGCTGTTTTTAATTTCCCTTTCCACGACGTCTTTCAGGCGGTTGGCGGCAGCCGGGTCGTCCCCATGATTGATAACCATTCTGATGGGCTCACCTTCGGATACGGCTCCCCTGGTTTTTTCCTTAATCGTTTTGGCCAGGGCGATTACCGTATCTTTTGCTCCAAACTTCACTCCCACGGGCTTTAAAGCTCCCTCCTGTAAACCTATCACCGTACGGATTCCCAGGTTACCCATTTTTCTCACCAATCCGGCCACGGTGGGAGACATCCGGCCGGAAAACTCTATCCACTTGGGGTCTTTAAAGACGATGGTAAGATGTACCCTATCACGCCAATCCTTTTCCAGGTTTTCTGCAATCTGAGCAGCGCTGAGCTCCCCTTTCTCAATCAGCTCCTGGGCTTTCAGGACCAAGAGGGCCTCGGCCCCGCTGGCTGTCATAGAATCTACTATAAAAACCTTATCCTTCTTTTCGCCAGGGAGAAATCTCTTTCCCTGGATGGCGGAGTTATAGGTTCCGGAAAGTTTGGAGACGAGGGTGATGCAGACCAATTCATCAAATTTTTCCAATTGCATTTTATAAACGTCCAGGAAATCCTTGGGAGACGGCTGGGAAGTTTTGCCGAATGTTTTCGTACCTCGCTTTTCCACCTCCCTCATTTTTTGATAAACATTTTCTCCGGGCAGCTCCCGGATTTCCGGCCAATCTAATTTGACCGGCACCACCCCTATGTCGTATTTTTTTATTATTTCGGCAGTCAGGTCTGCCCCCTCGTCTGTTACCAGTCCGATTTTACTCATATAAAAATATTTTGATTGATTAAAAAGCGACCTTTATCTTAAACGGTCAGATGTCTGACCCTGGCTTTCTTTTTTTCTAAATCTATATTGATCGCTATCACCCCTATCTCCCATTTTGAATCCAGCGGTATGTTATTTTTGGCCAGCCAGTATTCGGCACTCTTTTCTATCTTTTTTATTTTTGCTGAATTTACCTTTTCTTCCGGCCGTACCGATCCCTTTGGGCGGGAGAGAGCCTTCACTTCCATAAAGGATACGACGTCATCCTTTTGAGCCACGATATCAATCTCTCCTTTCAAGGGAGATTGGGATGGACGGAAATAAAAGTTGGTGTCCAGTATCCGATAGCCCTTCTTCTTCAGATAGGAGCGGGCAATTCTTTCACCCAATTCCCCGATCTTTTTAGTGTTGTTCATAAAAAATAATGGCTTGTATCGCGTTCGTGTTTGCGCCGCGAAGCTCCGCAACAAAGTGAAGGAGCGAAGTGGTGGTCCTTCGACTCGCTCCGCTCGCTCAGGACACTCGAGTCAATCAGGATTTAACAATGTGGTAACAACTATTGGGTGGTTTACCGCGAGTGAACCCCGAGATTTATCGAGGGGTGAATCGAGTGCCCTTCGACTCGCTCCGCTCGCTCAGGACACTCAATTCAATCAGGATTTAACAATGTGGTAACAACTATTGGGTGGTTTACCGCGAGTGAACCCCGAGATTTATCGAGGGGTGAATCGAGTGGACCTGACGGGAATCGAACCCATATCTCTGCAATGCGAATGCAGTGCTCTACCGTTGAGCTACAGGCCCTCTATTGTTTCCTGGAGTTCGGCCATGGAAGCAATTCTGGCGCCAGGCGAGTTGGGAAATTTGTTTTTCCGGTCTATCAGGATAGTCTTTATCCCCAACTTTTGGGCGGGAGCGATATCTCTTTCCGGGTCGTCTCCCACCATCACCGTCTTGGCGGCACTAACCCCGAAACTCTCCAAAACCTTCAGAAATACCTTGGGGTCCGGCTTCAAAGAGCCGGTTTCAGCCGGAGTGAATATTTCTCCGAAACCTTGCAGGTCGGCGCTTTCCACCAGGAATTTAGCGCTGTCAGTGAGGATGGATTTTTTATAAGGCAGATTTGAAACAGCTTCTACGTCATCGTAAATTTTATAGGCAACGTTATCACGAAGAAAATCCGCAAACCTGCCGATATCTTCTGCTCTTTGGTTTTTGCCGAATTCCTTGAGAAGCTGGCCGCTGAAGTCGTCCCAGCCTCTGGCAAAACACATCATTTTGGAAAAGGCACGGGAAAAGCTTTCAGTCTCAGCTTTTCCTTTTATAGTGATACTAAAATCACCGAGACGCGCAAAAAATTTTTGCGGATCATAATCCGCCGCAAAGGCTAGGGTATTCCAGAAGTCAAAAATGACAAGCTCGGGTTTCATGATTTTATTTATTACTATAATTTCGGGATGCTGGGAATCGAACCCAGGCCGCAGGCTCCCGATGCCTGTGTACTACCGTTATACTACACCCCGTGTGCGACATGGAACATGGAACATGGAACATATCATCTCTTCTCCGTTCCGTGTCTCGTGCTCTATGTTATGTGTTCTATGATATGTGTCCTGTGTGTTTCATGTTCTATGTTATGTGCTATGTGTTCTATGATATGTGTTTTAGGTGACC
>CAZMJM010000009.1:0-20952 GCA_964566875.1 uncultured Candidatus Saccharibacteria bacterium
ACACTCTGACAGTCAGCGGCGAGGCCGAACTGTACGTGTGGCCCGGCAAGACCTTTGAGCCCTCAGGCAACGTTACCCTGAGTTCCGGAGGCTCCGGGGACGAGTGGGACGGCACCCTGAAACTGGCCTCTTCCTCCACCTTCACGGCTTCCGCCACCGAATCCCACTCCATCGGAGGAAACTGGATAGCCTCCTCCTCGGCCACCTTTACTCCTGCCAACTCCACCGTAACCTTTACCGCAACCGCCCAGGGTAAAAATATAATTTCCCAGGGCAACGCCTTCTACAACCTCGCCTTTAACGGTGCAGGTTCCTGGACCTTTGCCTCAGGCGACCATGATGTTGATAATGACCTTACTGTCTTGCAGGGTACGGTTACCTCCACTCCCGGCACTCTCTACGTGGGAGGCAGCTGGGCCAATTTTGATACCTTCCGACATGCTTCGGGGACGGTGGTCTTCAATTCCAGTTCGGCCGGCCGGACCATCAGTGCCAGTTCATCTCCCTTCTATACGGTTACCTTTGACGGTTCCGGTAACTGGCAGGTTACCAGCAGTACCTTGGACATTAACAATAGTCTGAACGTCAACGACGGGACCCTGATAGCCGGTTCCCAGGACATTACCGTGGCCGAGGACCTTACTTTAGAATCCGGCGGCTACTTCAATAAGGGCACGGGAAACCTGACCTTTGACGGTTCCGGCAACAACACCTGGACGGATAATAATCCTTCCAAGCAGGACATGGGTAATGTGGTCATCGACGGCACGGCCAAACTGATTGAGCTCGGTTCCGACGTCAGGGCCAGCGATGTAACCATAGGTACGGACGATACCCTGGATGTAACGGATAGCAACTACAACATGGTTTCCACAGGTTCCTGGGATAACAATAACGTGTTTGAAGCAAGACATGGCACGGTCAGCTTTGAATCCACCGCCCTGGGCAAGACCATAAGAAACGCTACTTCCACTTTTTACAATATAGCCTTTAATGGTTCAGGCGGATGGACATTCCAGGACGCTTCGGTTACCACCACCAATAACCTTACAATCACCACGGGTAATGTTACCTCCACCGCAGGCATCTTCTACCTGGGAGGAAGTTTTGCCAACAATGCCGGAGTCTTCCACCACGGCTCGGGAACCCTGGAATTCATTTCCACCAGTTCAGAATCCATTTCCACCAACGCCTCTCATCTATATGACGTTGTCTTCTCAGGAACGGGCAGTTGGCAGTTCGCCGCGGGTAATCATTATATAGATGGCGACCTTACTGTCTTGCAGGGTACGGTTACCTCCACTCCCGGCACTCTCTACGTGGGAGGCAGCTGGGCCAATTCGGATACCTTCGCCGCCAATTCCGGCACGGTGGTATTCAACGCACCGGGAACCGGCCGTACCATCAATGCCGGAAATTCCGACTTCAACATCGTAACCTTTGATTCTTCCGTAGGCTCCTGGACCGTAACCAATAACGCCACTTCTGCCGGCAACTGGAACCTGAACAGTATATCCCAGTTTACGGTAAGTTCCGGGGTTACCCTTGAGGTGGATGGGGAATTCAAGAACAATCTTTCGGGCGGTGCCACTACCTGGACGGGTTCCACTCTTTTTCTTAACTCCGGCTCGAGATATACCATCAATTCCAATTCCGTGGCCACCGGCGACGAATATGGCACCTTGAAAGTGGGGGACAA
The DNA here is from genome assembly GCA_964566875.1 of uncultured Candidatus Saccharibacteria bacterium. GTDB lineage: Bacteria > Patescibacteriota > Minisyncoccia > Minisyncoccales > JANBVM01 > CAZEQH01. The sequence continues at coordinate 1,700 of CAZMJM010000009.1, forward strand.
CACCGACATTGCCATGTGGCATTCCCTGGCTTCCGGCAGTTACGACATCAGTTCTTCCGGCTCCCTTTATTCCATGGACCACAACCAGGCCAATGGTTCCCTCTACATCTGGGGCGACTACCACGTTCCATCGGGGGTGACGAACTACTGGAGCTATGCCACTGACTTTGACGGCACGCCCCTGGGAGGTTCTTCCAGACAGTGCGACGTGAGGATAGACCCATCTTCCAAGGTTACTCTGGACGGAGGCATCCTGAATGTGGTGGGGACCTCCGGCAATTACACCACCATCGACCGACAGGGAGGTTCGGGTAATTATTCCCTGGAGGTGAGTTCGGGTACGCTTAACGCTTCCTACTATCAGATCAGGAAGATAGACGCCGACGGTCTCAATCTGTCCGGCGCCGCCACAATCTCTTCACTGGACTATGGGGACCTTCTGCTGGAGAACAGCGGCGGCAGCATGATTACGGTTGCGGCTTCTACCATTGACCAAAACGCCGCCCTACTCATCACCGGCTGCCAGTTTTCCAACAATACTTCGGGCTATAACGTGGAAAGGGTAGGCAACCCTTCATTTGCCTGGGAATTCACCGGTCATTCCGGTACCTATGACGGAGAAAGCTATGACTATGACCCGGATGCCAACTGTGGCAAGATAAGATGGGATGACTCGACCTGTCTTTTACTGGAACAGGTTCATTACCGCCTGGGTAATGATGATGGAACGGAACTTTTAAGGGGGTGGACGAGGAGGAAGGCCGTTTCCATCTTCAATTCCTCCAGCAGCGCCTTGTCCAACTATCCCGTCCAGGTGGAAGTGGGATACAATACCGGTTCGGGTGTTGATGTCAATTGTGAGGGCAACGTCCAGGGAGACTTTGACGACGTCAGGTTTGTTGACGCGGGCGAGAACGCCTTTCTTAGCCATTGGAGAGAAAGCTTTGCCACTAATTCCACGGCCATATTCTGGGTGAATATACCTATACTCGGCGCCAATTCCACTACCAGCATTTATATCTACTACGGAAATTCCGAAGCTGCCTCAGCCAGTGACGGAGACGCTACCTTCGGCTATGAGGACGCCTCTACCGTCTATACTTATATGAAAGAGAGTTCTTCCTTCTACTGGGAAACCCGGGAGAGTACGACGGACCTGGCCAACGGAGATGACGTCTGCTGCAACGCTACCAAGACTATGTCTTTTGATTCCCATTATTGGGGAGCTTCCGGCATCAATAGTTTCTGGGTTAATTCCAACGGCGTTACCTTCCTGAAACCCCAACCCTGTAACACAGAATACGACAACAGTCTGATAGACTTCAGGAACAGAAAACAGGCCGGTTTCTGGGATGACCTGAGAACAGACGTCAGCGGCGGAGTGGTGTCGTCAGCCGGCGTTTACTTTGACAGCTTCGCTTCCAAGGCCCGTATTACCCATGAAAATACCAGGGCAGGTGATTCTTCTGATTCCGTGAAGAGCCAGCTTATTCTGTTTTCTTCCGGAAAGGTCATCTTTTCCATAGGTTCAGCCAGTAACTTCGGCGACTTCACTCCCACGGTGGGAATATCCAGGGGCGACGGCAGTAATTACTTTGATGTCAGTTCGGAGGCGGCGGCCAACCACACCTGGACCTTCTACCTGAGGAAGACCACGGGTGTGGAACCCGACGTGACGGCTGTGGGCAGTGAAGAGGGTTCCTCAGGTGCCAGCTGGCTGGCGGCAGAGGATACTCCGGCCAATGTTTCAAAAGATACCAACGTCAGGATAAGGTTTACTATCGATAATACTGGAACGACCATCACAGACTACAATTACCGGCTGCAGGCAGCCGACAAGGGCTCTTCTCCGAGTTGTGAGGCTGTCGCTACTTCAAGTTTCTCCGACGTTTCTACGAGCACGGGGAACGTGGTTATGACAACCTCATCTTATTTCGTTGGATGTCCGGCGGGAAGTCAGGCTACTACCACCAACCAACTCTCAGTTCCTTCGGGCAGCAGTTTCGTGACGGGGCGGATGGTAGAGGCAACCTGTAACCAGACGGCTAATCATACCCTTCAGCAATACGAATTTACCGAAGTGGAATATAGCGTAAAGATTGATTCGGCCGCTACCGTGTCTTCATACTGCTTCCGGGTTGTCAACCGAGACAGTGATTTAGACAGTTACAACAAGGTAGCGGAAGCGGTAGTCGCCCAGCCCGTATCCGTGGGAGATGTTTCCCTCAACGGAGGTAATGATATTGTTCTTATAGAAGGTTCCACCACCACGGTAACGGTGACCTCCTCTGTTTCCGATTACAACGGGTATTCCGACATCGCCAGCGTGGATGCCGTAATATACCGCTCCGGAGTGGCCGGGGCGGAAAACTGCAGTCCGGATAACAACAGCTGTTATCAGGCGACCTGTGCTACCTCTTCCTGTGCGACCACTTCCTGCCTGGCGACCTGCAACTTTGACGTCTGGTACTACGCCGACCCGACCGACGGTGAAATTGGACAACCCAATGAAACACCCTGGTCTGCCCAATACTGGGTAGCCTATGTAGAGGCGGCCGACAAACAGAGCTTATCGGGTTCCGCCACCAATACCGCCCAGGAGGTTGATGTGCTCTCTCTGCTGGCCCTGGAAGTTACCGACGATATTGATTATGGAGCAGGCCTGCTACCCGGAGACAGGACCGACCCATTGAACACCACTACCACGGTGATAGCAACCGGGAACTGTTCCCTGGACCTCGGTCTCTATGGAACCAACATGACGGCGGGCTTGGCCTACATCGGAGTCGGCCAGCAGAGGTTTGCCAGCTCCAGTTCCGCCTATAGCTCTTCTACCGCCCTGTCCGGCGGCGAACAGGAACTGGAGCTCAACATTCCTAAGACCACCAGCTACGGTTCTCCTCAGAGTAGTGACGTGTGGTGGGGCATTGAGATTCCGGTGCCTCAGGCTACGGGCAATTACAGCGGCGTGAATACCTTCATCGGCAAGAAGAACGAAATTCCCTGGTAACAGGCATTTGAACATGGAGCCAGATAAGATATAATTCATATAATAGAAGAGAAAAATTATGAGATTTAAAAGCTTTCTTTCTTTCACCACCCTGGCGGTTTTAATTATGGCCGTCCTGTTTTCCCTGAAAGAGCAGGAGATTTCCATGGCCGGGGACGATACCACTCCTCCGGAGATTTCAGAACTGGAGATAGTCAGCATCTCCACCAGCACGGTCGCCATCCGATGGAACACCAACGAGGAAGCTGATTCTGTAGTCAACTACGGATTGAACAAAAACTACGGGGTAGCCAGAGACCCGATATATTCCAAGTCTCATTATTTAATAATTGACGAACTCGTACCTGGCACCACCCATTATTTCCAGGTGGTTTCTTCCGACCCATCCGGCAACCAGGGGATTTCCCGGGGTTATCAGTTTACCACCAAAAGAACGGCTCAGCAGGAAGTACCGGGGATAGAACAGGTTCCCGCTGGCACCGAGAGGCAACTGGTAGAACAAGCCTATGAGGCCATGAGCCAGATTACCCTGCCCGAATCTCTGGCTTTCCTGGCCGACCAGCTGGAAGAATTGGCGGAACTGGTGATGGAGCCGCCCAAAATCATAGGCAATCCTGAATTGGAAATAGGTACTGATTACGTGGTTATCAAGTGGGCGACCGACAAGGAGTCCAGTTCCATGGTAGCCCTGGCCACTGAAAACGATTATCAACCCTTCGCCGAAGAACCCTATACCTGGAAACAGGGGGAGCCCGGCGAACTTGTTTTAGCGCACGAGGTGAGGATAAATGGACTGGAATCGGCCACCACCTACCACTTTCAGGTGATTTCCAAGGCCCAGGTGGGACCGGAAGGAAAAAGTGAAGACAAGACCTTTACCACCAAATCCCCCCTGCCCGTGGTTTCCAACGTGAGGATAGTCAAGGTTCAGGAGGATTCTGCCACTCTGGCTTGGAACACCAACATTCCATGTTCCAGCCTTCTGGAATATACAGACCTGACCAGTAAAGATACCAAATCCGCCGGTAACCCTGCCATGGTTTCAGACCACAATTTCCAGCTGACCGGACTGCAGTTGGGCGTTTCCTATTCAGTAATAGTGAAAGGTGAAGATGAAACGGGACAAAAGGCGGAGAGCGAGCCGTTTATCTTTACCACTGTTGAGGACAAGGAAGCGCCCATCATCTCCAAAATAGAGGTGGAATCTGCTCTTTATCCCGAGGCTGAATCCAAAATCCAGAGCATCATCAGCTGGCTGGTGGACGAGCCTTCGCTCTGTCAGGTTTTTTATCAGGAAGGCCTGGCTCCGGGTGCTGAAGTCCAGTCTTTTCCCAAGAACAAGGAATACAGTACCAGTCACGTTCAGGTTTCTACGGTTTTCGCTCCGGCCACGGTTTACAAATTCTGGATAGAGTGTGAAGACGCCAGTAAAAACAAGGCGGTATCAGAATACTTTACCCTTCTTACCCCCCAGCAGGAGAAGAGCATCCTGGATATCATTATCGGGAACTTTGAACAGACGTTCAGCTGGGTGCAAAAAGTTAAATTCTAAAATATCTATGGATCCAATAATTAAAATGAATGGGATGAAGGTTATTTATAACCTGGGGAAGTCCAATGAATACAGGGCATTGAGGGGAGTTGACGTGGAGATATATCCCAGAGAATACATTATTTTCTTCGGTCCTTCCGGGTGCGGTAAATCCACCATGCTTTATGCCATCCTTGGAGTGTTGCCGCCTACGTTCGGTGAAGTTCTTATAAAAGGAGAGAACCCTTACAGTTTTTCCTCCAAAAGATTGGTAGAATTTCAACAGAATACCGTCGGCATCATCTATCAGGCTTTTTATCTGATACCTTCTCTGACCGTACTGGACAACGTTGCCCTGCCGCCCATATTTGCCGGGGTCCCTACTGAAAAGAGAGAGAAGAAAGCCATGGAACTGCTGGAGAGGTTCGGTGTTAAGGAACAGGCTAATAAAATCCCCACCGCTCTTTCCGGAGGGCAGATGCAAAGGGTGGCGGTAGCGCGTTCTCTGGTTAATGACCCGGAGATTCTGCTGGCCGATGAGCCGATAGGAAACCTGGACAGTACTTCTGCCAAGAAGGTTATGGATACCCTGGAGGAAATTAACGAAAAAGACAAAAAAACGGTTATCCTGGTGACTCATGATTCCAAGTATCTGAGTTATGCCCACCGGGTCTATTATTTGAAGGACGGCCAGATTCAGAGAGTAGTCGTCAACCCGGAGAAAAAACAGATTAAGAAGACAGAAAAGGGCAAGACCCTGGTGACGGAAATAGAGACGCTGGCGCGCATGTATCCCTATCTTTCTCCCGAAGAATTAAAAGTTAAGAGCATCATCAACTATATCACCCGTGACATCAGCTTTGAACAGCTGGAGAAGATGGAAAAAGTAGTTCAGTTGATGATTGAGGGAAGGGTCAGCGAGGAAAAATTTCTTTTTCTGCTCACAGAGCCTTTCTCGCAGGGGGGGGTGGGGCTCCATCCTTCCAAAGCCAGATCTATGACCGAAAAGATTCATCAGATTCTGAATGAGGCAAGGGATGTGAGGAGATACCGCCGGGAAGCGGAGAAGGAAACGGATAATTCCCGGGAAAAGGAATTTATTGCCCGATTAAGGATGCACCTGCTGGACCTTTATGAAGGACAGGTGACGCCGGCCCAGCTGGAAAATCTGGAGAACGCCATCAGGAGAAGGGTGTCGGGCGGCATCAGGAAGAAGGAATTCCAGACGATATTGGACATGACAGTTAAGGACGGCGGAGTGGGGTTTAAGAGAAAAACTGCCGAAAACCTCACCCTCTATCTGGAAAAGTTATTGGTTCAAGGGGTATAAATTTTATCTATGAGACTAGACGACATTATAAAACTTTCCACCCGTATGTTCAGGACCAGGCCCAGCCGTACCTGGCTTACCATACTGGGCATTGGTGTGGGCATCAGTGCCGTTGTAACCCTGGTGGGTCTGGGATACGGCCTTCAGGGTATCCTGTTGGAAAGAATTATTTTCGGGGAAAGCCTGCTCAGCTTGAACGTCTCTAATCCCGCCTCTAAGGCGATTGTTCTGGATTCCCAGCAGATTCAGGGAATACGGGAAATGGAAGAGGTTGGAGATGTGTCTCCTCTGGCCAGCTATTCCTCTCTTGTCACCTTCCAGGATTTGACCGGCAGCATCGCGCTTCAGGCGGTTGACCCTTCTTATTTCCGCTACGCCGGTATCCCGTCAGAAGAAGGGGAGCTTTTTAAAGAAGGTGAAAATAATAAAATCGTTCTTTCTACGGCGGTCCTGAAGATGTTTGCTACAGAACCTGCGGATATCATCGGTAAAACCGTCACCTTCAGGGTATCCGTTCCTATTGAGAATTCAGAAAAAGTTCAGGAAGTTTCTTTGCCTAAAAATTACGAAGTATCAGGTATTGTAGATAATCCTTCATCCCTGTTTGCCTTCATGCCTCTTTCGGAGTTTACCTCACATTTTTCCCCTCCATTCTACGAAAAGGCCCAGGTTAAGGTGAGCAAGAGTGAATTCCTGGATGCCGCCGAGCAGAAGATTATAGAAAAGGGTTTCGTGGTAAGCGCTTTTTCCAAGACCGTAGAACAGGCCAACAAGATCTTCCAGGGCATTCAGGGCGCTCTGGGGCTTTTCGGAGGCATCGCCTTAATTGTATCGGCCATCGGCATGTTCAACACTATGACCGTAACCCTATTGGAGAGAACCAATGAAATCGGTGTTATGAGGACCATCGGTGCTTCTTCCCGGGATATCATGATATTATTTTTGGCAGAATCCGTCGTCCTGGGATTTTTGGGAGGGTTAGTCGGAGTGGGAATAGGGGTCGGAATAGGCAAGGGGCTGAACGGCCTGATAAATACGGCGGCCACCAGACTGGGAGGAGTGGCCATGACCCTGTTTGCTTTCCCGCGCCCCTTCTTGATATTTATCATAATGTTTTCCGGAATCATGGGGTTTATCACCGGTATTTTCCCGGCCAGAAAGGCCTCTTCGCTTAACCCCCTGGATGCCATCCGGTATAAATAATTTATTTATCAAGAAGTTTTCCACACCCCTGTGTTTAATTTTTTTGATAGAATGAGAATATAGGGAACAATATAAATATTAAGGATAAGCAAAAGATTCCCCTAGGCTCGTCTGGGAAAGAATTTATTATCTTTATTCAGGCGGGAAGGTCGATGGGGAAGAAATTAAATTTATAGAAACAACCAAATTATGTCAGAAAAAGTAAAAAGAATGGCAGGTAAGACCATACCCTTTGTTATGATAATGGGTTTGATTTGCCTGCTGGCCGGGATGATTTTCAATGTAGGAGTATCAGAGGAGGAACAATTGGTTAAGGCAGATACAGCCACCACCACGGTAACCATCGGTAACAAGGCGCCAGACTGGGTTCAGTTCGCCGAGGAAGCATCGGAATCTTCGGCGGCCAATCCTACCAACGCCGGCGACGACGTCAGCTGGAATGCCATAGCCACGGACCTGAATGGAGACGACTATTACCTCTTGATTTGCAGTACCAGTTCCGCACCCACGGCCAATGATGGGGCAGAACCTGACTGTGCCGGAGGAGCCTCTTATGAATGGGCCGTATCTTCCAATACTGCTACCAATACTACCAGTACGGCTACATACACCACCCAGGACTCAGACCCGGAAGCCAATAACTGGTATGCCTTTATCTGCGACGACAATTTGTCTGGCGCCAGATGTAATACGACCTATGCGACGGGAACCGGGAACACGGCTTCACCGTTTGTGGTGAATCACCGTCCTGACCTTGATGCTTTGAGCAACAACAGTCCCCAGGACCCGAGCGGGACCGTTACCTGGAGTACCAACGCCAATACCTCAGACCCCGACAGCTACGGCGGCCAGGATACCGTCAGGCTGCATATCTGTCAGACAGCCGGCTGGAATACTTCCACGGCCCAGTGTTTGGGCAGTGCCTGGTGTTCCTCTACGGCCGTAGTATCCAATCCCAGCTGCAGCTACAATCTGGGTTCGGTGGTCCAGGATAGGACCTATCAGGCCTTTGCCTATCTGGTGGATAATGAAGGGTTTGCGTATTCAGCCCAGGCTTCCAGCAGCGATTACGATGTCAATAACGTGGCTCCAACCATTACGGCCGCCAGCATCAACCTGCTTGATACCGACGGTTCCGGAAACCTGCAATTGCTTCCTGGCTATGCAGCCACCGCCACCCCCGGTTTCTCGGTGGAGGCGACCATCAGTGATGACAACAGCTGCGAGGCCTACGGCGGGGCTAGTGAAATAAACGCCACTTCCAGTATCGCCTTTATCTATCGTTCAGGGATAGGGGCCGCCAGCTGTGACAGCGCAGGAGAGGCCAACCCCAACAACTGTTATGTAATAGTGGGAACATGTCAGCTAGGCCCGTGCGGAGGTTCAGGAGATTCTGATGTTACCACCACCTGTTCTTTCAGTCTTTGGTTTGTAGCGGAACCTACTACGGGAACGGCTACTTCACAGAGCCCATGGTGGGAGGAGGAGTGGCTGGCTTCGGTAAAGGCGGTAGATAATGATTTTGCCAGCAGTACTACTGAAAGTTCCAACGGCAATGAGCTGGCGAGTATGTTGGCTTATGACCTTGTGACCGATACCATAAACTACGGTACGGTTTCTCCATCTGAAATCAGCGACCAGGCTACTTCCACTGTGCAGGCAACCGGCAACGTGGGCATGGATGAGAATCTCTCCGGTGTTAACATGGACAGGGTGGGAGGCGGTGGTTCCATTGCCATTGGAAATCAGCATTATGCCACTACCTCGGGATTTTCCTACTGGGCAGGGACGACCACCACGGTAGGCGCCGTGGAATTGGAACTAAATTGTCCCAAATCAACCTCCACCAGCACCCCGGCCGAAAAAGATACCTATTGGCTGATATTGATTCCCAACAGCATTTCTACCGGCGTCTTTAACGGAACCAACACCATTGCGGCAGTAACCTCAGAAGGAACGGACTGGTAGCGCGGCTCTGGCCATAAGCTGTCTCTTGTGTAAGGATGAGAAGTGGATGCAGGCAATTCATGGTTTTTAAGAAAATAAACCAAATTTTGGTTGTTGTTTCTTTGATTTTTCTCCTGGCTTGGGCTCAACGAGCCCAAGCAGGTTTTGGTATTTCACCGCCCTACGTCCAGAACAGCAATCTGACCCGTAACTCTTATTACGAACAGAAGATTTATCTGGGCCGGAGCGATCCGGCAGATGAATTGAGAGTGGAGGTTACCATTGACGTACCCGGGGCCAACGACTGGATATCCATAGACAAGGGGACTTCGTTCATCATCCCCAAGGGACAGAAGCAGATACCCATGACGGTCGGGGTGAGGGTACCGGACGACGCCGAATTCGGTGTCTATGAAGGCAATATCAGGGTAAGGGTTTTTCCGACCGGCCCCGAAAGACAGGGGCAGGTTTCCATTGTCCTCGGCGCCCAGATAGACGTGGACCTTGACGTTCTAGACAAGAAAATTTACGACTTTAAGGTATGGAAAGTCAATATACCCAACCTGGAGGAGGGTCACAAGTTCTGGTGGCTCTATTTTCCGGGGAAAATCCAGTTCGTCACCGAAATAGAAAATCTGGGTAACATTAAGTCCGCTCCCACCAAGGTAGAACTCAAGGTTTATGACAGCAAGGGGGAAAAGCTTCTGGAGAGCATGGAGACTGAGGACATCGATACCGTGAGCCCGTTCTCCACAGAGACCATTACCGTGAATTTCCCGACTCACCTGCCGGCCGGCAGTTACGAAGCCGAATTCAAGGTATTCAAGGGAGAGGAATTGTCCCGGGGAGGAAAACTGCATGTCAGTATCCTGCCCTACGGTACCCTGCCTGATTATCAGGGATATGGCTTTGAAGGACTGAGTCTTTTCAATAAGATTACGGTGATCGCCTTGGGTATTTTCGTCGTCATTTTATTGGCATTGGCGGGCTATGGAATATACAGGGTATGGAAAAAGAGAAAAAGAAAAATTTGAGTCCGCCTATGGTGTCTGCGAAAAGACCAATCTTTTCAATCTTGCTGATCCTGGGGCTAATTTTTAGTCCCTTTTCGTTTAACGCCAGACTCTTTTCTTTTAATAGTAACAGGGCGGAAGCGGATGATGTTTCCACCACCGTACACATAACGGTCTGCGGCAACGGTCTGGTAGAAGAGGGTGAACTTTGCGATGACGGAGCGGATAACGGCCGCTACAGCTCCTCGGGTTCCGGGAGATACTGCAACACCACCTGTGACGGCTGGGGACCCTATTGCGGAGACGGGATTTATCACCAGGAATACGGAGAGGAGTGCGATGACGGCAACAATGAGTCCAACGACGGCTGCACAGCAGCGTGTGAAATAGAAGAAGGGGGAGGAACCACCGGGGGGGGAGGGCCCTTTCCCGGCGGGAGCTTCACCCCTCCCCTGACCACCGGCGTGGTTATCAAGGGAAAGGCTTATCCCAACGCCGACGTCCAGCTGCTGAGAGAGGGAGAAGTAATAGGGCTGACCAAGGCCAATGCCCTGGCAGATTTTGCCTTTACTCTCAGCGACGTTAATCCGGGAGTGACTACCTTCGGTTTCTGGGCCGAGGATATCCACGGCATCAAGTCCATCTTTGTTACCGTTACCTTCCAGGTGGTACCCGATGCCATTACCAATGTTTCCGGGGTTTTCCTGCCGCCGACTATCCAGACTGACGAACCTTCTGTCGGCAAGGGCGAGGAGATTGTGATATCGGGCCAGACCATTCCCGAGACCCGGGTCTACATCTATATCTCTTCAACCCAAATAATTAAGGAAGCAGAGAGTGCCATTAACGGTGTCTGGGAATTGACGCTGGATACCACACCTCTGGAAGAGAACAGCTTCCATACGGCCAAAGCCATGTTCAAATCCACGCTGGGAGGCCTGGCCGCTGAGAGCGGTTTCAGCAAGTTCGTGAGCTTCTACGTAGGAGAGGGCGCTCCGGCCGGAACTTTGTGCGCGGGAGCCGACCTGAATGGGGACGGTCGGGTCAATCTCGGAGATTTTTCCATCCTCTTGTACCACTGGGGCACGGGAAACGTCTGTGCCGACCAGAATCAGGACGGCACGGTCAATCTGGCGGATTTTTCCATCATGATGTACTACTGGACCGGCTAGAAACTGGAATTGTCACACAAAAGGATATAGAATGTAATAATACATAAAGGGCAAAAAAAGATAAAAAATAATTCAAAAATATGAAAAGGAAAAATTTCGTTTATAATTGGTGGTTTTTAGCGGGGCTTTTGTCATTCTTCTTATATCCCGCCGTAACCCATGGAGCCGTCCTATATCTGGAGCCCAGCAGCGGAGAATACCGGGCCGGAGACAGTTTCATCATGGAGGCCAGGATAGATACTCAGGGGGAATGCATCAACGCCGTGGAGGTGGATATAGCTTTTCCCAATGATTTATTGGCTTTGGAAGATTTCAGCACCGGGGACTCTATCCTCAGCCACTGGATAGAGAAACCAACTACGGCCGACATCAACAGAATAAACGATGAGGGGAAGATGTCGTTTTCAGGGGGTATACCCGGGGGTTACTGCGGTAGAATTGCCGGAGACCCGTCCCTGACCAATATTTTGGGGAAGATCATTTTCAGGATTCCCAGCTTAACCATCGGGGGGAGTAAGGACAGTTCGGCCGAGATAAAGATACTTTCCGATTCCAGGGTTTTTTTACACGACGGGAGAGGTACGGAGGCTAAACTCAATGTCCAGCCGGCCGAAATATTCATCTCCGATAAGGCTACCGGTACCCGGAGCCAGTGGGATGAACAGTTGGCTGCCGATGACATTCCCCCGGAACCATTCGTCATAGAGTTGAAGAGCAATCCTGCCATGTTTGACGGCCAGTACTTTATCGTCTTCTGGACCCTGGATAAACAGACCGGAGTAGACCATTTCGAGGTCAAGGAAGGGGCGAGAGATTTCAAGCCTGCCGAGAGTCCCTACCTTTTAGAAGACCAGACCTTGAACGGCAAGATAATAGTCAAGGCCGTAGATAAGGCCGGGAATGAAAGACTGGTAGAATATCTCCCGGAGGAAAATCTGGTTGTCAGGCTGGAACAGAGTAATGTCTCCTGGGGGGTAATAGTTATGCTGATAGAATTGGCCGTAGTCATTATGATAGGGTTATCAACCTTATCTATTAAGAATCATCACCATCCCTCAGAAGAAGACGGGCAGGATGGGTAAAAATTCCAACGCCGACCTTTCATGGAAAAACAATCTTTTTATATTTTACTGTTATTATCCTCTCTTTTAATAATGGGGACGGCGGCTCAAAATGTTGAAGCTGCTTCCTTTTTCATGTCTCCCGAAACGGGCTCTTATTCCCTGGGCTCTACCTTTCCCGTCAGCTTGATGGTGGACAGCGGAGACATTCCCATTAATGCGGCAGAGGCCGTGCTGAGTTTTAATCCTGGAGAGTTGGAAGTACTGGATGTTTCCCAGGGCAGCTCCATATTCAGTTTCTGGGCCACAGGACCTTCTTTTTCCAATGCCCGCGGCATAGTGGAGTTTGCCGGGGGCAACTCAAAAAGTTTTATTGGCTCCTCGGGCAGCATTATCACCATCACCTTTAGGGTATTAGCTGTCGCCGAAACAAAACTGAATTTTTCTGCCGGCTCCATCATGGCTGCCGACGGCAAGGCTACCAACGTACTGACTGACATGAGGGGAGCGGCTTATAATTTGCAGCCGAAGATGACTATTCCTCCTTCAGAGAAAGGTCAGGGGTCTGTGATTATAACCGAAGGTTCCCCCCAATTGCCTTTTGTTTCTTCTCTTACCCATCCGAGTGAAGGAGAATGGTACGCCGACAGCGATCCGGAATTTTCATGGGAACTTCCTCCTGACGTGACCGGAGTGAGGATACTTTTAGATGGTAAGTCCAGCACCGCACCGACAGAAGAATATTCTACACCTATCTCAGAAAAATCATATAAGAGTGTTCCGGACGGCATATGGTACTTTCACATAAGGTTCAAAAATAATTATGGCTGGGGAGAGATATCACACAAGAGGATATTGATAGATACTGAACCCCCTCAATCTTTCGATATAAGCGTTGATAATGGGGGAGATGAGACCGACCCTGCTCCCACTCTTAGTTTTGAGTCGCAGGACTCGCTGTCTGGAATTAACTATTATGAGGTGAAGACAGGAGAAGAAGAGCCCTTGATAATAGAAAGACCCTATTATAAAATTACGCCGCACGGACCGGGAGATTATACTCTAATAGTTAAGGCGATAGACAAAGCTAAAAATTCCAACGTACAAACAAAAACCTTCACTATCACACCTATCGCCAGTCCTGTTATTTCCGATTATCCCGATACCGATATGGTCGGCGGAGTGTTGACCATCAAGGGTACCTCTGGTTTTCCTGGCGGTTTGGTTAATATTTTTATTTCCAAAGACGGAGAGCAGGCGGAAGAGAGGCAAACGGGGACCGATAACAGCGGGAAGTGGTCTTTTATCTATGAAAAAAAACTGGAGGAAGGGATTTATAAGGTCTGGGCCGAAGCTCATGATTACCGCGGCGCTGAAAGCGCTCCAAGCGATAAAATCACCATTATCGTAACCCAGCCTTTCTTGTTAAGAATAGGAAAGACCGTCATAGACTACCTTACCGTCATATTAACCTTGGCCGGCCTGCTGGTTATTCTGGCGGCAGGATTCTTTTATATACGGAACAAGGTGAAAGAATGGAGGGGCCGCTTAAAGAAGGAAACCAGGGAAGTCGCCCAGAGCGTGGTTAAAGGATTTTCTCTTCTGGAGAAGGAAATACAGGGGCAGATAGAGTATCTGGATAAGAAGCCTGGCTTAAGTGACAGCGAACAGGAGATCTACGAGAAACTTAAGAAAGCTCTTGATAAATCAAAAGGAATTATAGGCAAGGAAATTGACGACATAGAGGAAGAGCTGAAATAGATTTTTTGTAATTAAGCATAAATGAAAGAGCGTCTCGGCGAGCTCTTTTTTTACTATATTTTATACAAAAAAGTTATCCACAACCTTAAAGTTGACAAACGTTTCATTTGTGAGAAAATAACCTAATAGCTTTAATCGCGATACTCGAGAAAGGATTAAATCGCGACCATCGAGATAAGACATAAAAGCGGGGGCCCCCATAAACCCTGCTTTTATTTTTGAATTACCATGGTTAAAAAAAATAGCCCTAAAGGCAAATTCATTTCCTTGAAAGAGGCAGCCAGGATTTCCGGATATTCTTCAGATTACATAGGTTTCTTAATAAGGGAAGGAAAGATAGAGGGGCGTCCTGTCTATACCAATATAAGCTGGCAGACTACGGCAGAGGAGGTTTTGGATTACAAAAACCGCACCGCCAAACGAGATGCTAAATCCGGGAAAAAGATGGTCAATAATTTTCGTTATTTTCAAAAAAGAGCCTCCCGGGAAATGAGAATAATAAAGCTTTTTTTTGCGACTTTCCGCTCGGTCTTGCCGATTATTATTGTTCTGATATTGAGTTTTTCCATCCTGATAGGATTTTTCCTTTATATTGGGCTGGATAAAAGAAGTATTTTGAATCCTAAACTCCAGGAAAATCTGGAGATGATTAATGAAGAAGACTCCCTACAATATTAAGATGCCGGAAAAGACGACCATCTATGACATCATTCCTCCGGAAGGGATAAGGGTGGTTTCCGAGCAAATTCTGGGCATAAAAAAATATTCCACCAATAGGGCTAGGGTGCTGGCTTTAGGGTGGCGCCTTCTCCTGGGTCTTTTCTTAATCGTCTGTTTATCTACGGGTTTTGCGCCTATTAGAATCTTGAAGAGCTCTATCATATCGGCTATCTATGGAGGTGAAATTAAGACGGTTAATTTTTATTCCCATTCCTTCCAGCAGGAAGGTTCTCTCTCAGAGAACGTAATTTTTATTAGTCCTCAAAACATTCTTGGGGCTCCTGAGATACCGGCAGGTGCCGATCCCGCTGTTTTTTCTGAGTTGAATTCAACGGTTTATCGGGGAGGGGTATCGACTTTAATATATGGGGATTTTACAACCGAGGAAAAGGTTGTAAATGATACAAAGCAAAGCCCTGTACCGGATGGTACGGGGGATGTAGACGATGACGAGACGGCAACCACGTCGCTCGCGAGTAACGTGGTAACGAGCACTATTTCTTCCATAGAGCTTGAGACAACCTCCACAGAACAAACCGCGACAAGTACGGAGCAAGGATGTTCTGCAGACGACGTAAGCGTTTCAAAGGGCGAGAAGGATGTAAATGTTGTAAATGATACGGCGGGCGAGGTAGAAGAAGAACAACAACAAGACCAGTCGACCACTTTCCCATTAAAGGAGAAAGAAGAAGAGGAAACAGTGGATTCTGGACCGTTAGGTAGTATAAAATCTTTCTTTGATATGAGAGCCGAAGCCCAGTCCGGCGTGAAGGCTTTCAAGTCAGCCATCATTAAGTTTTCCCTGTCGGTTAAGGAAGGATCGCTGCCGGAGGATACCGGGAATAATAAGCAAGCCGGGAGCGGCATCGGTTCCTCCACTACGGATGTTGAGGACGCCACCGGGACGGAGCCCCTTACTTTCTGGGAAAGGATTAGAAAGTGGTTTGATGCCTCCCAAGCCTTGGCCGAGGAGGAAACTGTAAACAGCACGGATAATCCGGCAACGGGCAGTGAGGAACCGACGGCTGGCGAAGATGCCAATCCGCCGTCTGAAGTAAAAGGGCCGGTTATTGACTGGGGACAGAAAGAGCTTATAGAAGAACCGGAAGCTGTCATACCTCCTGCCGGAGGGAATGTCAATGACTCAAACGATGTAGAAATTCTAGAAGATAATCCGCCTGCAGCTCAAGTTGCGACGAGTGATGATATCGTAACCACCACAGAAGAAATTACAGAGGAATTGGCAACTTCTTCGATAGACTCAGGACAAGGCGCTTCGTCCGTGAACGACGTGACAACGACTACTTCAAATTTAGCGGCCACTACCTCAGATATGACTACCATGACTGAGGGAACTGCTACTGCTACCACATCATCATTAACTGTTGCTGCAACTACTACTACGCTCGATAATACCTCCTCCTCCGTTGAAAGCACTGAAACTAACGAGGATGATTTTTCAGAAAAACCTACAATAACCGTTTGGTATTCCTTTGACGGTGAACTCTGGGCAAAATTGGGAACCATACCCGATTACTCTAGGCAAAACCTTTCCGCCGGAGAGTATCTTGCATTTGAAGCCCCGTTCATAAAGAGTTGGGGGGACATTAAAAATTTAAAATTTAAACTTGAAGGAACAGCTTCCCGAGACGGCAAAACTTCCGTCTTGGTAGATAGCGTCTGGGTAGAGGCCCAATATATTGAAAGACAGGAAGAAGAAACTGAAGAAGAGGGAATATTGGAGCTTATTTCCAGTAAAAAGTATTTTCAGCAGAAGGAGAGTCCAACGTTCAGGTTTCGTTATCTGCGGCAGAAAAGCATCGTCAAGAAGATGGGGGAATTTCTCTTGCAGAATTCTACGGACGAATACCGGGATTTGGAAATTCAGGCTTTCATATCAAACACAAAAATCTTCCCTCAAATTACTTACGACAAAGACGGAGAATTCATTGTCAGTTTCCCAAAACTTCCCCTTGATCTGAGGCCAGGCCGCCACGAGCTTGTTGTCGAGATAAAGGACGGCGATGCCACCCTGGTCCAATCGCAGGATTTCTGGTGGGGAGTGTTGGCGGTGAATGTCAACAAATCATTATATCTGCCGGGCGAAGAGGCCTACCTGCAGATGGCGGCGCTGGATGATGCGGGGCATACCGTCTGCGATGCTGACCTGCAGCTGACCGTAAGGAACAGGGGTTCCGGAGAAACAGCGGTTTTTTCCACGGCAGAAGGAACCATCAAGCACAATGATTCCTGCGGGCCGGACAACGTTACTCATCTGCCGGATTATTATGTTTATTACGTGATTGCAGGAGCCGGCACGTATGACCTGGAACTTGTTAACCTTGATAACGGCTATAAGGTATCAGACTCCTTTGAAGTGAGGATGTCGCTACCCTTTGACGTTGAGAGGGTAGGTCCAACCAGAATATATCCACAGGCCGACTATGAGATGCGAATTAAGGTTGCCGCCAACCAGGATTTTACGGGAGAGGTGGTGGAGAAGGTACCTTACAGCTTCCAAATCCTAAATTCTAAACCCGAAAACCTAAATAAATTCAAAATACAAAGTTCAAACGAACAAAACGAGAAGAATATTGTATGGGAAATAATCCTAAAGGAAGGAGAGACTTATGAGTTAATGTATTCTTTTGATGCCCCCGATGTTTCACCCTATTTGTATTTACTGGGTCCCCTAACAATAAACGCGGATGGAATGCAGGGATCTGCGCAGACCAACACAGATATCAGCGTCAATCCGCCTGCAAATCCGCGTGGTTCCGCTTCTACTAATAGCGAAGTGTTCCGCGAAACTAGGTCGTGGCAGATAGCGGCTGACTCTCCTGACCTGGCAACCATCAGGCCCAATGGAGATAATGGTGCTAACTGGAATGCCTCGGGAACTTCGGATAATTCCTGTGGCGGGGGAACCCACTGCGACTATGTTGACGAAGCAGTGACGGAGCCCACTCCGGGTGATGGTCTCTATGTCTACACCAATATCGACAATGCCACGGAAACCTTTACCTTCGGGACGGTCAGCGGGGCTGCCACCACTACGGACCTTGACGTATATCTCTATGCCTACTCTGCCAGCGCCTCAGAAAAAGACATCAGTGTCACCGTCAGGTGGGATGGTGCCGACCAGCTTAATCAGACAGTCACTCCGGGTAATGGAATATTTGCCTGGGCAAGCACAACTTTTTCAGGGCTTTCTCTCAGCCAATCACAGATCGATAGCTTAGAACTAAAGCTGAGCGGTAATAGAAAAAGCGGAGTTCCCGACAGCGGCGATATAAGGGTAGATACTCTGTATATGGTGGCCGATTATCAACCCGAGCCTTCGGGTGTTACCATATCGGGTACCGTTTTTAGCGATGAGGGGCAGACGGATATCGGTGCCGGGAAAACCGTGCGTCTCAAGGTGGACGGTGCAGGGAATTATTCCGATATTACCGACAGTAACGGCGATTATTCCATCCCCTATGTTGATGCCACTACCTCAGGCAGGATATTGACGGTTTTTCTTGATGAGGGAACGGAAAAAGCCGTAACCGTCACTCATTCTTCAGGCAGCGCTATCACCGACCTGGACCTGTATAAAAACAGGGTAATCGTCAGACACGAGGACGTCAACCCTCTCACCATCGCCGACATGGCAGCTTATGATAATGCGGACGATGCCGACATCGGTTTTTCAGCCACTACTACGGGCGGTGCATCTACCAGCACAACCGTATTTGCCGGGAATTCTTTATATATCTGGGGCAATACATTATTTGAACCGGGAGGAGAAGTGATTATTGCGGGCAATGCTTCCTCTTCTCCGGACGGAGATGTCCGGTTGGCTTCGGGCTCTACTTTCACCGCCGGAGGAGACATAACCCTGGCCGGCAGCTGGCTTGCCAGTTCCAGCACCTCCTTTTTACCAGCCGGTTTTAATGTAACCTTCGATGCCACTACCTCCGGCAATAGAATATATGCACCGAGCCAATTTTATAATCTTATTTTTAACGGAACGGGAGGGGAGTGGGAGGTGATGACCCAGGCTACTGCTGCGGGTGATTTAACGATGACATCGGGAATCTTATCAGGGGCTAATGATCTGGCGGTATTGGGAGGGGATGTGACAGGTAACGGCAGCCTGGATTGGTCGGGCGGTAATTTCCAAATGGAAGGGACGGGCAACTTCGGAGGGGATTCCGCCTGGAGTTTTTATAACCTGACCTTCGGAGATGCTTCTACCAGTGCCACCTCTTCTAAAACTGGTACGGGCAATATTGAAGTCAAAAACTCCTTGGTTATTGAAAATAGCCATATATTGGAAGCCGGTTCTGAGATATGGACGCTTTCCAGCTCCAGCATACCCTTTGTCGTCAACGGAGGTTTTGACGCTCAGAATTCTATCTTCAAGTACACGGGGACTTCCGCCACCAACATCGCCCCCGAGACCTACTACCGCCTGGAACTGGTTCCCGGTTCGGGCTCTGCGACCTACACCATCCAGT